>JAIXTA010000027.1 GCA_027484405.1 Burkholderiales bacterium | reverse complement strand
CTCTGCGCACCGGTTCGCTCCAAGGTTCTTGCCGCTCGCGCGCGGCACGTGTTCGCCTGCGCTGGTCGATCCCCAGCCTGCGGCCGGGGCCCCTCGCCCCACGCTCCGGCGCTGCCGCGGAGATATTGAACGATTTGGAACAAACGATCTGCGCGGCGCATCCCGGCTTTCTACAGCGTCACGCGCTTGGCTTCAAAGCCCTGCACCAGCCAGCGCTTGCCCTTCTGGACCACGGTGTGGCCTTCGGCACGCAGCATCTGGGCCTGGGCCTCGGTGCCGCCGGGGTACTTCTCGTTGAGCGAGCCGTCCTTCTTGAGCGTGCGCCAGAAGGGCGTGACATTCACCTCGCCGGCGGCGCGCAGTTCGGAGGCGGCCGCCGCGGCGATGTTGATGAAGATGCCGGTGGTCAACGGGCAGGCGATGTCGGTCTTGTGCCGCCGGGCCAACGCCGCCGCAATGTCGGCCGCCGTGGTCAGCGCGCCGTCCGGGACCTTGCGCATGAAGTGATCAATCTCCGCAGGTGAGGAGATCACCATCGTGCCGCCGTGCTTCGTCTCGGCAGGCAGCCAGCTGCGCAATTTCTCGGGCAGCTCGCGCACGATGTGGGGGGGCTTGGCATTGCGCATCTTGTCCAGCGCAGTCATCTTCTTGCTCATTGCGGCATCACTCGCTTGAGGTCGTCGATTGCAAACAGAAGGCGCTCGCGCTCGGTGCGTGCCACCGCGCGCCAGTCCCGGCCACTGAGCGCGCCTTCCAGCGCCCAGAGCAGGTTCAGGTTGGCCGGATGCCCAGCCTGCAGACAGCGGAGATACGCGTTCACGCTGCCTGCCTTGCGCAATGCGTCGGCGTCTGCAAACCCGGCACGCGCAAGCCACGCGGCCGTTGCCGGGCCAATGCCCGACAAACTCACCAGCCCGGCGCCAGAAAGGCTTTCCGCTTGTCCGATGCGGCTTTCCAGCCGATTTGCCCTGGAAAGGCGCATGAATGCTCGATCTAGGCCGCAAAGTGCGGGTTGAAGATCAGCCCGATGGCGTTGCCCCAGGGGTCGCGCACCGCGCCGCACACAATGCCCTCGCCCACGTCCTGCGCCGCATCGAGCAAGGTGGCGCCCTGGGCGATCAGTGCCTCCATGGCCACGGCCACATCGTCCACACGCCAATAGGTCATCACGTTGTGCACGGGCACGGGCGCCGTACCTTCGGGCTGCAGGCCCAGCTCGTAGCCGGCGATATTGAAGCCCACGTAGAAAGGCTGGTCGAAGTACGGCGCCACGCCGAAGGCCTCGCTGTACCAGCGCTTGGCGGATTCGATCTCCGGCACGCGAAAGATGCACGTCGCCAATCCCAGGCTGTTGATGGACGCCATGCTCAGGCCTTCATGGAATGCAGACCGACGCGGTTGCCTTCCGTGTCCAGGATGTGTGCGTAGAAGCCCATGCCGTGCGGCAGCTCGGTGGCGGGCACCACGATGGATCCGCCTGCCGGGGCCACGCGGGACAGCACGGTCCCCAGCGTCGGCTCGGCGTTCAGATACACCACCGGCCCGGTGGCGCTGGGCTCGTAGCCCTCGCTCTTGACCACACAGCCGCTCACGCCCATCTCGCCCGACGGGAAGATGCCCATCTCGTCGCCGATGATCTCGCGCCGCAGCGACACCGCGAGGATGGTCTCGTAGAACTTCACCGCGCGGTTCAGTTCATGGGCGGGCAGCTCGAACCAGCTGATGGCACTCATGCTCATGGGCCTCTCCCTGTGTGTTTCTGAGTGGTCGGGCTCACATGCCCGAGTAGGTGATGATGTTCAGCGCCGCGCCCTGCGGGTCGGTAATCACGGCCATGCGGCCTACCTTGGGCAGATCCATCGGCGCCACCACGACCTTGCCGCCCAGGGCCGTGGCCTGCGTGCAGGCCGCGTCCACGTCCTTCACGGTCACGTAGGGCGTCCAGCAGTTCGGCGCCTGCACGCCGGGCGGGTGAGCCATGATGCCGCCGATACTCGTCTCGCCCACGGAGAACACGTGGTAGTCGCCCATGGGCATGGCCTCCGTCTTGACCGTCCAGCCAAAGAGCTGGCTGTAGAAGCCGCTGGCTGCGGCGGGGTCGCTGGTCATCAGTTCGGTCCAGCTCACGGCGCCGTGCGCGCCATACACCTCTGCGTAATCCTTCATTGCTGCTCTCCTTTGGCCCGTGGGGTGTGGGGTGGAGGCATTCTGGGTGACGCCTGCTGACAGCAGTGTGTCAGGAGCTGATCCGGCGCGCAAAGGAAACCTTTTTGGCCGGAGCATGGGGCTGCAGCAGCTCGGGCCCTGTACCCAGGCTCAGTGCGGAATGCGCAGCAGCAAGGGCGCGAGAAAGGCTGTGAGCAGGGCCGAGAGCCCCATCGCCAGCCCGGCAAAGGCGCCCATGGTCTCGCTGACCTGAAACGCCCGCGCCGTGCCGATGCCGTGCGCCGCCGCACCCACCGTGAAACCGCGCACCCGCTCGTCGGTCACGCCCAGGGCCAGCAGCACCGGCCGCGCCAGCATGGCGCCCGTCATGCCCGTGAGGATGACGAGTACTGCGGTGAGCGTGGGGATGCCGCCGATCCGCTCGCTGATGCCCATCGCCACCGGCGTGGTCACGCTCTTGGGCGCGAGCGACAACAGCGACTCGCGCGACACGCCCAGCAGCCAGGCCAGCCCCACCGCACTCACAATCGCCGTCACCACCGCCACCACCAGCATGATGGACAAGGGCAGCGCCAGGCGCTTGACCACCGCGCGCTGCTCATACAGCGGCACGGCCAGCGCCACCGTGGCCGGACCCAGCAGAAAGTGCACGAACTGCGCACCGGAAAAGTAGGTGGCGTAACTCGTGCCCGTTCCCAGCAGCAGCGCAATCAGCAGCAGCACCGCAATCACCACCGGGTTCACCACGGGGTTCATGCCCGCGCGCTGGTGCAGCGCATAGCCGATCTGGTAGGCAATCAGCGTGGCCGTGAGCCCCAGCAGCGGCGTGGCTGCGAGGTAAACCCAGAGCTCGGCAATTTGCGGCTTCATAGCTTGGGCTCCGCGGGCGTGTCCGACATGTCATCCTGCGCAAACCGCGCAATCGCCCAGCGCCCCACCAGCCCGGTGACTGCGATCGTGATCACCGCTGAGCCCACCACCGCCACCAGCAGCTTCCAGCCCTCCGTAGCCAGGCGCTCGCCATGCAGCATCACGCCTACACCGGCGGGCACAAACAGCAGAGACAGGTGCCGCAGCACCTCCAGCGCCGTCGGCTTGATCGTCGCCACGGCAGAGGGCCGCCACACCAGCCAGCCAAAGAGCAGCGCCAGCCCGATCACCGGGCCGGGTACCGGCAGCCTGAGCGTGAAGGCCAGAGTTTCGCCGATGAGCTGGAAGATCAGGAGGGCGGTGAGGGCTTGGAGCATGTGAATTCACCCCATTTGACAGATCCGGCTTCAGAGCCGAGGCTATTCCGGTTTGATTGCCCAGCGTACACACCTTGAGCACGCCACCAACCGGCGTCCGTCAGAGCGCATCGAATGAGTAGCGCTGCCTAGGGGAGTCTTGACGTTGATTTGGTTTGCTCGTTTCATCGTGGCTTCTACTACGTCTAGGCAGTTCCTATGCAGGTAAGCAGCATTCAAATTCAGAATGTTCGATCACTTGTGAGTTCACCGACTATTGCGTTGGGGAATATCACGGTACTAGTAGGACCTAACAACGCTGGAAAGTCTTCGATCATCCGGTCATTGCATACGATCCAACAGAGCTCAGAGTTCGGCTTAGCCGACATCAGAGACGGGGCAGCAGAGTCGGTCATCTCTATGGAGCTAACCGACATCTACAACTTCGAAACCATGGGTCAAGCTAACAACACCGGGCAAGGCAGATACACAGTGACCTTCTCGCGCGCTGCTGGATCACCAGTTCGCCACTTCGTGCCGACACATGGACAAGGAGCGTTCAGCATTGGCGAGCTCCCAGCGCGCGAGCCACATCACTTTGTGGTGCCCTACCTGAGCAAGCGCAAGACCGCTGGATTCGCCGAGGATGTGCGGGCGGAAAACTCCTTGGCGGTCAACTCAACACTCCACTATCTCGCCGCAAAGCTGTCGCGAATCGCGAACCCTCAGTTTCCCGGAAACGAGATCTACCGCGATGCGTGCCAAAACATTCTTGGGTTTGTAGTCACAGCAATACCTTCTCAAAACGGCCAACAGGCCGGTGTCTATCTGCCGTCGCGCAGCGCTGTACCTATCCAACAGATGGGCGAGGGAGTGCCTCACATAGTCGGGCTGTTGGCAGATTTGGCCCTGTCCGAAGGCAAGTTGTTCTTGATCGAAGAACTAGAGAACGACTTGCATCCAGCGGCGCTGAAGGAAATTCTGAAGCTGATTGTGAATTCTTCGACTAAGAATCAGTTCGTGATCTCGACGCACTCCCACATCGTTGTGACGTTCCTAGCCGCATTGCCGACCACAAAAGTCTATGAGGTGACTGCGAAGAAAGGTGAGCTACCTGCTAATGCAACCGTAAGAGAGGTCGGCCGCACTGTAGGGGAGCGAACTGAGCTGCTGGGAGCACTTGGTTACTCGCTGGCTGACTTTGACTTAGCTGAAGGTTGGCTGATTCTTGAAGAAGCATCCGCCGAACGAATCATTCGCCAATACCTAATCCCCATGTTTGCCCCTGGTCTTGGCAGATTCCGAACACTTTCCGCGAAGGGAGTGGATCGTGTTGAACCAGTGTTCGAGGACTTCCGACGAATGACCCTCTACGCGCATCTCGAAGAGAGATACAGAAATTCGACCTGGGTTCGGGTCGACAACGACGAAGCAGGTACCAGGGTTACCGCCGCGCTGAAGCGTGCATACGCGGGTTGGGACGAGTCGCGATTCGGGCAATTCCCATCCGATCACTTCGAACGGTTCTACCCCACTGCCTTTGCTGAGTCAGTCGAGCAAACCCTTCAGATCACTGATCGGGCTGCTCGCCGCGACGCGAAGGCGGACCTTCTAGATCGGGTTTTGCATTGGTTGGCTGAAGATGAGAACCGCGCGCGTGAGGCTCTCGCGAAATCCGCAGCACCGGTCATCGACCAGCTGCGGGAAATTGAGGTCATCGCTCTTCGTCGATCATGACTTCAGTTCAACCGGCGTAGAAGACATGAGCTGCAGATCCACCCACTCAATCCAATGCAGCACCGGCCGCTGGGTTCCGCTCTGCAGATGCGTCAGGCAGCCGATGTTGGCGGACAGGATCACTTCCGGCTCGGCCGCTTCCAGATGCCCCAGCTTGCGATCGCGCAGTTGGGTGGCGATCTCGGGTTGCAGCATGGAGTAGGCGCCAGCTGAGCCGCAGCACAGGTGGCTTTCGCCAAAGGCTTGCAGCTCCACGCCGCACTGGGCGAGCAGGTCTTCGGTGATGGGGCGCAGCTTCTGCCAGTGCTGCAGGGTGCAGGGCGGGTGGAACACGGCCTTGGCACTGGCGCCAGTCTTCAGCAGGGGCTTGAGCGCATCGATCTGCGGGGCAAGGTATTCGCCGATGTCCTTGACCAGCGCGGTGATGGCGCGGGCCTTGTCGGCGTAGGCGGGGTCGTCCTTGAGGTGGTGGTCGTACTCGCGCACGGTGGCGCCGCAGCCGCTGGCGTTCATGACGATCGCCTCGACCTCACCCTTCTCCACCATGGGCCACCAGGCGTCGATGTTGCGGCGCATGTCGTTGCGGCCACCGTCCTGGTCGTTCATATGAAAGCGCACGGCGCCGCAACAGCCGCTCTTGGGCGCAATGACGGCCTGCACGCCCAGGGCATCCAGCACACGGGCGGTGGCAGCATCAATGGACGGGAGCATGGCGGGCTGGGCGCAGCCATTGAGCAGCAGCACCTTGCGCGCGTGCGTGCGCGTGGGCAACGCACCGGCGGGCCGCGGGTCAGGCAGCTTGCCTTGCAGCTTCTCCGGCACCAGGCCCTTGAACTTGCGGCCGATGTTCATGGCGGGCTTGAACAGCGCGCTGGGAATCCCTTCCTTCAGTGCGTAGCGCGTGGCGCGCTCCTTCAAGGGCCGCGTGGTCTTGGCCTCCACCACCTGGCGGCCGATGTCGATCAGGTGGCCGTACTGCACGCCGCTGGGGCAGGTGGTTTCGCAGTTACGGCAGGTCAGGCAGCGGTCCAGGTGCACACGGGTCTGCTCGGTGACCTCGGCGCCTTCGAGCACCTGCTTGATGAGATAGATGCGGCCGCGCGGGCTGTCGCGTTCGTCGCCTAGCACCTGGAAGGTGGGGCAGGTGGCAGTGCAGAAGCCGCAGTGCACGCACTTGCCGACGATCGCCTTGGCTTCTTCGCCGGCGGCGGTGCCCTGGAACTCTGCTGCGAGATTGAGCTGCACGGTGTGCCCTACTCCACAAGAAAACGTTGAATCGCGGATTCGTCCCACGTGAGGCCGATGCCCGGCTTGTCGCTGGGCAGTACCTGGCCGTCCTGCGCGTCCAGGGGCTCGGCCAGGATGGGGTGGCTCCAGTCGGCAAACTCGAACCAGCCGGCCGTGGGGCTCACGGCCATGAGGTGGGCCGACACTTCGGGAAAGAGGTGGTTTGAGAGCGGCGTGCCATACACCTCGGCCATGGCCATGATCTTGAGCCAGTTGGTGATGCCACCGATCTTCATCACATCGGGCATGAGCAGATCGCTCGCGCCGGCATTGATGGCTTTGCGGAACTCCAGCGGGCCCCACCAGTTCTCGCCGGCCTGGATGGGCGTGACGGCGGCGTCCTTGATGCGGCCGTGGCCGATCAGGTCCTCGGCCGTGGTGGGCTCCTCGATCCAGACCAAGCCCTCGGCATCGAGCGCCTTGCAGCGCGCCATGCCCTCGGGCACATCCAGCGCCTGGTTGTAGTCCACCATCAGCTTCACGCCGGGGCCGACTGCCGGAACCACAGCGCGGCGCATGGCATCAACGACCGCGCGGTCTTCATCCACGCTGGCATAGCCGATCTTGGCCTTGATGGCCGTGAAGCCCAGCCGGGCCTGCGCCTCGGCCTCCTGCGCGGCCCCCTGCATGCCGCTCATGCCCACAGGGCCATAGGCGCGCGAGGCGCGGCGCGTACCGCCGAGCACGGCGTACAGCGGCAGACCGGCAGCCTTGCAGTGGGCGTCCCAGGCGGCCATGTCGATGGCGGCCATGGCCATGGTGACGAGGCCGTGCGGGCCGATCAGGCGCATGCGCTTGCGCAGCATCTGCTCGATGGGCTGCGGCGCACAGGGCTGGCCCTTGACCATCGGCTCCATGGCGCGCAGGAGTTCCGCCACCGGCTTGAGCGCCCAGGCGCCGTAGGTGAATACGTAGGCGCAGCCACTCACGCCGACATCGGTGTGCAGGTCCAGCAGCACCATGGGAAAGTGCGTGACCGTGCCGCTGGCAGTGGCGTGCGGCGTGGCCAGCGGCGGGTTGACCGCACGGACCGTGAAGTGGCTGATCCTCATCAGAAGTCGACTGCCATGCGCCGCGGGTTGAAGATGCCGGCGGGGTCGAATTCGGCTTTCAGGCGCTGGTGGATGGCCAGCAGCGGCCCCTGCAGCTCGCTCATGAAGCGGCCCTTGCCGCCACGAAAGCGCACGGCATGGCCGCCGGCCGCCTGCGCTGCGGCGCGCGCGGCATCGACATCGCCATTGGCCACCCAGCGCTGGCCGCCGCCCCACTCGATGATCTGCTCACCGCCCAGGGCCAGCGGCGGCGTGGCCGGCGGCACGGCCAGGCGCACGAGGCTGGCGGCGCCGGTGAAGAAGGGGTCGGTCTGGTCGCGCAGGCTGCGCCAGAAACGCTGGGCCTGCAGGTGGTCCAGCGGTTTGCCGCCCAGGCGGCGCGCGGCGGCGTCCACGGCGGCCTTGGCGCCGGCCAGGCGGATGCTGAGCTGATTGTCCTTCCAGCAGCTGGCCACGATCGGCAGGGGCTGACCGCCCCATTCATTGAGCTTGCGAATGGCGCCGGCTTCATCGAGCGCGAACTGCAGGGTCTGCACGGCAGGGGCCTTGGGCAGCACCTTGATGGACAGTTCCGTCATCACACCCAGCACGCCGAAGGAGCCGGCCAGCAGGCGGCTCACGTCATAGCCGGCCACGTTCTTCATCACCTGGCCGCCGAAGCTCAGGTGTTGCCCGCGACCGTTGATGAGCTTGGCGCCGAGCACAAAGTCGCGTGGGCGGCCGCTGTACCCGGCCTGCGGGCCGCCCAGGCCCGCCGCCACGGCGCCGCCGATGGTCCCTGCGGTGGCCGGCGTGCGGCCGAACACCGGCGGCTCGAAGGCCAGCATCTGGCCCTTGGCGTCGAGCGCGGATTCCACGTCGGCAATCGGCGTACCGCAGCGCACGGTGATGACGAGTTCGGTGGGTTCGTAGCTGATGATGCCGCTGTGGCCCGAGACATCGAGCACCTCGCCGGCCAGCGATTCACCATAGAAGTCCTTGCTGCCGTGGCCGCGGATGCGCAGCGGCGTCTTCTTCGCGGCGGCGGTCTGGATGCGCTCGATCAGTTCGGCGGCGATGTCATTGGACGCCAAGGCAGGTCTCCGTGGGCGCAAGGCCCGTGTTCTTCTTGGGCGAAAAACGCGCTTCTGAACGGCGTTCTCGCTTGTCTGGTGCGGTTCTCCAGCCACTTTGGCCTGAAAAACCGCATGAATGCTGGATCCAGGCTCTCCGATCGGGGCTAGAGGCGTTCCAGCTCCGCAAAGGGCAGCTTGCCGCCGCTGACCTTCATGCGGCCGTATTCGGCACAGCGGTGCAGGGTGGGAATGCACTTCTCCGGGTTGAGCAGGCCGTCTGGGTCGAAGGCGCGCTTCACGGCAAAGAAGGAATCGCGCTCGGCGTCCGGAAACTGGCTGCACATCTGCGCGATCTTCTCCACGCCCACGCCG
This sequence comes from Burkholderiales bacterium, assembly GCA_027484405.1. Lineage (GTDB taxonomy): Bacteria > Pseudomonadota > Gammaproteobacteria > Burkholderiales > Burkholderiaceae_C > Piscinibacterium. Next base: position 45,815 of record JAIXTA010000027.1, on the reverse strand, counting down.
TGCTCGCCGGTGATGGTGCCGCCCAGGGCCACGCACATCTCAAGGATCTCCACGCCAAAGGCCTCGGCGCGGGCCACGCTGTCCGGGTCGTTGTCGTCGAAGAGGATCAACGGGTGCAGGTTGCCGTCGCCGGCGTGAAAGACGTTGGGGCAGCGCATGTCGTACTTGGTCTCCATCTGCGCGATGGCCTTGAGCATTTCGCCGAGGCGCTTGCGCGGGATGGTGCCGTCCATGCAGTAGTAGGCCGGGCTCACGCGGCCCGCCGCCGGGAAGGCGTTCTTGCGGCCGGCCCAGAAGCGCAGGCGCTCGGCCTCGCTCTCGCTCACCTGCAGGCGCGTGGCGCCGCTCTTCTCGAACACCGCCTTCATGCGGGCGATCTCGTCGGCCACTTCCTCGGGCGTGCCGTCGGCCTCGCACAGCAGGATGGCCTTGGCATCCAGGTCGTAGCCGGCCTTGACGAAGGGCTCGACCATCTGCGTGGCGGGCTGGTCCATCATCTCCAGCCCGGCCGGGATGATGCCGGCGGCAATGATGGCGGCCACGGCATTGCCGGCCACCTCCACGTCATCGAAGCTGGCCATGATCACGCGCTGCACCGCAGGCTTGGGCACCAGCTTCACGGTCACCTCGGTCACGACACCGAGCATGCCCTCGCTGCCGATGAAGACGCTCAGCAGGTCTAGCCCCGCCGCGTCGGGCGCGAGGCTGCCGTACTCCACCACCTCGCCCTGCATGGTGATGGCGCGCACCTTGAGCACGTTGTGCACCGTGAGGCCGTACTTCAGGCAATGCACGCCGCCGGAGTTCTCGGCCACGTTGCCGCCGATCGTGCAGGCAATCTGGCTGGAGGGGTCGGGCGCGTAGTAGAGCTTGAAGGGGGCGGCGGCGTCGCTGATGGCGAGGTTGCGCACGCCGGGCTGCACCACAGCCGTGCGGGTGTAGGCATCGACCTTGAGGATCTTGTTGAACTTGGCCAGGCCCAGCAGCACGCCATTGCCCATGGGCGTGGCGCCGCCGCTCAAGCCCGTACCCGCACCGCGCGGCACCACCGGCACGCCCAGCTGGTGGCAGGTCTTGAGCACGGCAATCACCTGCGCCTCGGTCTCGGGCAGCACCACCACCATGGGCAGCTGCTTCCAGAGCGTAAGGCCGTCGCACTCGTAGGGCGTGGTGTCTTCCTCGCGCCAGAGGATGCAGTGGGCGGGCAGCAGGGGCTTGAGGGCCGCGACCACGGCACGCTGACGTTCAAGGTCAACGGCAGTGACCACGGCGTGTTCGATGGGTGCGTTCATGGCGCGGGCCTCGTATTCAGATGTCCGAGGGATTCTATGGACGCCCCGCCGCTGCCGCGAGTGAATCCGTTTCAAGCCGGTGCTGAAACCCGGTGCGGCGGGGTTAACCCGCAGCACCACGCCGGGCTCAGCCGTTCAGCGTGGCCTTGAGCCAGTCCACGAACAGGCGCACTTCCTGCCGCTCCAGGCTGGGTTGGCGGTAGGTGAGCCAGTAGCCGTGCGGCGAGGGCACCTCCAGATCGGTCACGCGCACCAGCTTGCCCGCCTCGAGCCAGGGCTTGCACAGGCTCATGCGCCCCAGCGCGATGCCCTGCCCGGCCATGGCGGCCTCCATGAGCAGGCCGGCGTCGTTGAACTGCGGCGCGCCGGGCAGCTCGGCACCGGCGGCGCCGGCGGCCTCCAGCCAGGGCGCCCAGGGCTCCAGCGGGCTCTTGAGCAGGCGCGCGCGCTGCAGATCCGCCGGCTGCTTGAAGGGGCCCTGGGCGGCCAGATACGCCGGGCTGGCCACCGGAAACACCGTCTCGGCAATCAGGCGCTCGGTAACGACGTCCTGGTACACGCCGTTGCCAAAGCGGATCTCCACGTCGCTCTCCTCGCCGCGCACGTCCAGCAGCGGGATGGTGAGCTGCACCGTGAGATCGATCTCCGGATAGCGCTCGAGAAAGTCGTTCAGACGCGGCACAAAGAGCTGGCGCCCGAAGGTGGGCGGCACCGCCACGCGCAGGCGCTGGCGCAAGAGCGGCGTGCGCGGCAGGGTGCCCAGGGTCTCCAGCCCGGCGCGCACGATGCGCAGGTAGTCATGCCCCGCCGCCGTGAGCCACCACTGGCTGCCGCCGCGCTCAATCAGCGTCTGGCCGATGAACTCCTCCAACTGCCGGATGCGGTGGCTGATGGCCGAGGGGGTCACGCAGAGTTCACCGGCCGCCGCAGCCATGCTGCCGTGACGGGCGGAGGCTTCAAAGGCAAGCAGCGCGTGGATGGGCGGGATGCGATTCATTCAGCGGTGGCGGTTCGGTGGGCCGAGCGCGACACAGACGTCGCGCTCATCGAGCGAGTCGAGAGTTTTCCCTGCATTGCCGAAAAACCCAAGCACAGGCTCAATCGCGACCAGCCGCCGTCGATCCGCCCCCCCAAACCCCGTGGCGATTCATGGGAGCCGCCGGCGTGCGGTACCCGTCTGCACCGCGACCCGATCTGTGCGATCCAGACCCACCCACGTCGGCCCACCCTGACCCTGCTCATGTCCTCAACTGACCGTCGCACAAGCCTGTCGCTCTGGCCGCTCGCGTTCCTCGCCGGCCTGCTGCCGCTCGTGGGCACGCTGACTGCGTGGGCGCTATCCACGCATCTGCAGCTCATTCCGGCCTGCAACCCCTTCTGGGAGGGCTGCGTGTCGGTCAGCCGGGCGGCGCGCCACGACCTGCCCAACTACATCTTTCGCGCCTTTGTGCTGCCGGCCGCCGCCTTGCAGGCGCTGGTCTGGTTGCTCATGGCGCGCTGGATTGCGCCCCTGGCCGGGCCGGGCAGCGGCTTGCGCTGGCTGGCGCCCCTGGGCATCACCGCGGCAGTGGCCCTGGTGCTCTACGGCGCCTTTCTCGGGACGGAGGGACAGATCTACCGCTGGCTGCGGCAGTACGGCACGGTGATCTATTTCGGCTTCACCTGCCTGTGCCTGCTGATTGCCGGCGCAGCCGTGCAGCGTGCCGTGCGCGCCGGCCGCCTGCAACTACCGCGGCTGATCGAGCGCAGCATGGTCAGCCTGGCTGTGACCCTGGTGCTGCTGGGCGTGGGCAACGCCATCGTGGCCGCGGTGATCGGCGGCGAGCTGAAAACGCGCGTGGAAAACGTGACCGAATGGTGGGGCGCGCTGATCTTCGTGATCGGCTTCTTCTCGATCAGCTGGATGTGGTGGCGCGAACGCGTGCGCCTCGTGCTGCCAGAAGCGCCTGTTGGCTGAGGCTCGGCAGCCACACCTCACAGATTCAAGGGAAGTGCCTCACAGCGGCACTCCGCCGGTGTGGATACGCTTGAGGACTGTCCAGGTTTCACCTTCATCCAAGGATTCTCCATGCGCGCGTTCATGCTCCTTCCTGCCATCCTGCTGCTGGGCGGCTGCGTCATCGTCACGCCCTCCACCCAGGTGAGCTACGACAGCGCCTGCCAGATGGAGCGCAAGCGCATGACGCTCGACACCAAGCGCGTGAGCGATCTGCAGTCCTGCGGCGGCCAGGGCTGCACGGAGCAGATCCTCGGCACGATTGCAGGCGTGGCGGTCAGCGGCATTGTTTCGGGCAGCGTGGCCCTGGTGGGCAACACCGTGTACTGGCTGCAGGAACAGGGCAAGTGCAACCGTCCGGGTGCAACACCGCCCGTGGCCAACCCCGCGCCAGCGGGCCCTGCTGCCGCAAGCTGAGGCCCGGACTCAAGAACTCAGATCCAGCATTCATGCGGCTTTCCAGGCCAAACGGGCTGGAAAGCCGCACCAGACAAGCGGGAAGGCATTTTCCTCGTACCGGGGCGCGGTGCTGCCAAGCACATTCCCTCGCGGGGCGACTAACCGGATCGGCTTGAGCGGCCTGGCTACAGCCGCAGAATCTTCCCCGGATTCATCAGGTTCTGCGGGTCCAGCGCACGCTTGATGGCGCGCATCACATCCAGCGTGGCGTCGCCGTGTTCCTTCACGAGGAAGTCGATCTTGTGCAGGCCCACGCCATGCTCGCCGGTGCAGGTGCCGTCCAGATCGAGCGCGCGCTGCACCAGGCGGTCATTCACGGCCTCGACCCAGTCGCGCTCCTCGGGCTGGGCCGGGTCGCAGAGCATCAGCACGTGGAAGTTGCCGTCACCCACGTGGCCGACGATGCCGTAGGGAATGCCGTGCTCGGTCTTCAAGCGTTCGCAGTCGGCCACGGTGTCGCGGAAGCACTCGGCCAGGCGTGAGATGGGCACGCAGGTGTCGGTGGTCACGGCGCGGCAGCCGGGTTTCATCTGCAGCAGGGCGAAGTAGGCGTTGTGTCGCGCCTTCCAGAGGCGGCTGCGGTCCTCGGGCTTGTCGGCCCACTCGAAGTGGCCGCCGCCGTGCTCGGCCGCGATCGCCTGCACCGTTTCAGCCTGCTCGCGCACGCTGGCCGGCGAACCATGAAATTCAAACAGCAGCATCGGCTGCTCGGGCAGGGTCAGCTGGTCGTGCTTGTTCACGGCCGCCACGGCGTTGGCATCCAGGATCTCGCAGCGGGCGATCGGTACGCCCATCTGGATGATCTCGATCGTGGTGGCCACGGCGTCGTCCACGCTCGGAAAGGTGCAGACCGCAGCGCTGATCGCCTCGGGCTGCGGATAGAGCTTCACGGTCACCTCGGCAATCACGCCCAGCGTCCCTTCGCTGCCCACGTACAGGCGCGTGAGGTCGTAGCCAGCGCTGCTCTTGCGGGCGCGGCGGGCGGTGTGGATCACCTGCCCGGCGGGGGTGACCACCGTCAGGCCGAGCACGTTCTCGCGCATGGTGCCGTAGCGCACGGCATTGGTGCCGCTGGCACGCGTGGCGCTCATGCCGCCCAGGCTGGCGTCTGCGCCGGGGTCGATCGGAAAGAACAGGCCCGTGTCCTTGAGCGCCTCATTGAGCTGCTTGCGCGTCACGCCGGCCTGCACGGTGGCCGTGAGGTCCTCGGCATTGATGGCCAGAATGGCGTTCATCTGCGACACATCGATGCACACCCCGCCCTGCACCGCCAGGAAGTTGCCCTCCAGCGAGGAGCCCGCACCATAGGGCACCACGGGCACGGCATGGGCTGCGCACAGGGCCACGCAGTCGGCAATGTCCTGGGTGCTGCGGGCGAAGACCACGGCATCGGGCGGCGTGAGCGGAAAGGGCGACTCGTCGCGCCCGTGGTGCTCGCGCACGGCCTGCGCGGTGCTGGCCTGATCGCCAAAGCGCGCCTTGAGTGCGGCGAGAAAGGCCTCGGTCAGCGGCGGCGTGGTGCGCAGGGGCAGCGGAGCATTCATGGGGTCACCTGGTGGACAGCGGGCAGGCCGATTATCTGCGCCTTTGCGGAGCGCACCTAGAATGCCGCCGATTCAAGTTCAGCCGCGCAGCAAGGACCCCCCGCCCATGGCCAACCGACTCTCTGCCATTGCCACACGCACCGGTGACGACGGCACCACCGGCCTGGGCGACGGAACCCGCACCCGCAAGGACGCCCTGCGCGTGATGGCCATGGGCGATGTGGACGAGCTGAACTCCAACCTGGGCGTGCTGCTCTGCGAGCCCCTGCCCGACGAGGTGCGCGAACTGCTGGTGGGCGTGCAGAACGATCTGTTCGATCTCGGTGGCGAACTCTGCATCCCGGGCTACACCATGATCACGGACGCGCACATCCTGCGCCTGGACAACGCGCTCGCGCAGCACAACGAGACCCTGCCGCGGCTGGCGGAGTTCATCCTGCCGGCCGGCACGCGCGCCGCGTCGCTGGCGCACGTCTGCCGCACCGTGGCGCGCCGCGCCGAGCGCGCGGTGGTGGCCCTGGCCGCCGCAGAGGCCGTGAACCCCAATCCGCAGCGCTACCTGAACCGCCTGTCGGACCTGCTGTTCGTGCTGGCCCGCGTGCTCAACCGCTTTGGCGGTGGTGGTGGCGACGTGCTCTGGCAGCAGCGCAAGAACGCCGGCTGACGCAGCCCAATCACACTGCACGCCATTGCTGCGCTGCAGCACACGGAAGCCGTTCATTCATCGATTTCCGCAGTTCGTTCCATCGGACGCCAACCTTCGGGTTTTCCCGCAACCCGGCACCTACACTGCGCGCTTCTTCAACTTGCACGCGCGCCTCCGCCCTGCGGAGCGCCCTGACTTCATGAAGCGTCACACCCTTGCTGCCCTGAGCCTTGCACTGGCCGCCTCAGGCGTTCTTGCCCAGACCGCTGCCAAACCCGTCGCTGCCCCCGCGCGGCCCCAACTGCCCGTCCCCACCGCCGCGCAGATCGCCGAGCGCTGCGACAAGGACCTTGCCGCCGCGCGCGCCATGCTGGCCAGGATCGAGTCCGGCGGCGTGAACAGGAACGTGTTCCGCGCCATGAACGAGCTGTCGATGTTCATCGAGGACGTGTCCGGCCCGCTGTACATCATCGGCAACGTCAGCACCGACAAGGCCACGCGCGACGCAGCGGACAACTGCACCGTGAAGTACGCGCCGCTCGAAACCCAGATCTACCAGAGCGAGCGTCTGTTCAGGCGCGTCAAGGCTGCCAAACCGGCCGACGCCGTGGAACGCGTCTACAAGCAGGACCTGCTCGACGCCTTTGAAGACAGCGGCATCGCCCTGCCACCGGCCAAGCGCAAGCGCGTGCAGGCCATCACCGAGCAGATGGCCAACATCGCCAAGGACTTCGAGCGCAATGTGCGCGAGGATGGCACCAAGGTACCGGTCACGGCCGAGGAGCTTGCAGGCACGCCGCAGGCGGTGATCGACAAGCTCAAGAAGGACGACCAGGGCCGCCTGCTCGTCACGCTGGACTACCCGACCTACATCCCCATCATGGAACTCGCACGCAACGAAGGCGTGCGTGAACGCGTGTGGCGCGCCAAGCAGAGCGAGGGCGGCGCGCAGAACCTCAAGCTGCTCGACCAGATCACCGAGCTGCGCCAGGAGCTGGCCGGCCTCTACGGCTACCCCGACTTCGCGGCCCTCACGCTCAAGCGCAAGATGGCCGGCAACCCCAAGGCCGTGATGGACTTCCTGGCCAGCGTGCGCAAGGCCACGCTCGAGCGCGAGAAGCAGGACATCGACGAGCTGCGCGCCTTCAAGGCCAAGACCTTCGGCACGCCGCTGGACGCCACGCGCGTGAACCGCTGGGACGTCTCCTTCCTGCAGACGGCGCTCAAGAAGGAGCGCTACAGCGTGGACAACGAGGCCCTGCGCAAGTACTTCCCCACCGAGGCCAGCGTGCGCTTCATGCTGCGCCTGTCCGAGACGCTGTACGGCATCCGCTTCGAGGAAACAAAGGTCCCGACCTGGCATCCGGATGTGCGCGTGGTCAATGTGTTCGACGCCAAGAGCAATGCCTTCATCGCCTCGATCTACCTCGACCTCTTCCCGCGCGAGGGCAAGTACAACCACGCCGCCGTCTGGCCGGTGCGCAATGTGTCCAAGCTCACGGGCCGCACGCCGATCCCGGTGCTGGTGACCAACCTGAACCGCGAGGGCCTGGACCAGAACGAGCTCGAGACCCTGCTGCACGAGTTCGGCCACGCCCTGCACGGTGCGCTGTCCGTGGCGCGCTTCAATGCCCAGGCGGGCACGAGCGTGAAGCGCGACTTCGTCGAAGCGCCCTCCCAGATGTTCGAGGAATGGGCCCGCCGCGAGGAACCGCTGAAGTTCTTCGCCCAGGTCTGCGGCCCGAGCTGCCCGGTGCTCTCCAAGGAGCAGATTGCCCAGCTGGATGCTGCTCGCAAGTTCGGCGCCGGCCTGCGCTATGCCACGCAATGGGTGTACGCCAGCTTTGACATGGCCCTCACGCACGACCGCAAGGACAAGACCAGCCTGGACGCCTGGAAGCGCATCCAGGGCAGCACGCCCCTGGGCTATGTGGAGGGCACGATGTTCCCGGCCGGTTTCGGCCACCTGGTGGGCGGCTACGCGGCCGGCTACTACGGCTACATGTGGAGCGAGGTGCTGGCCCTGGACATGCTCTCGGCCTTCGGCGGCAGCATGCTCAACCAGAAGGTGGGTGGCGCCTACCGGCAGCTGATCCTGGCACCCGGCGCCCAGCGCCCGCCGCATGAGCTGGTGGAGGCCTTCCTGGGCCGCAAACCCAACAGCGACGCCTTCTTTGCCGAGATCAGCGGCAAGCGCTGAGTCGCCGGATGCCACGGTGCGTTTTGCGTGCCGTGGGGCACAAATGCTCACAAAGAGCCGGGGCAGGCCGAAACCCGCCTGTCCCGAGCCCGTTAGCATTGCAGCTTGCTGGCCGCATCGTCGGCCTCCCCAGAACCGCCGGCGCCGTCATGGCGTCAGCCACGCCCCACTTCAACAGACCATGCGCACACCTGTCTCCCGCCGCTCTGCACGCCTGGGATGGCTGGCGGCTTGCGCCAGCAGCCTCCTGCTGGCCGGTACCGCCTCGGCCCAGACGCTGACCAGCCTTCGACTCGAACCCGGCACGGCCACGGTCGGACAGGAAATCCGCATCACGGCCCAGCTGGAAGTTGCTGAAAAGGCCGGCATCAACTGTGGCCTGCGCATCGTCTACGGCGACGGCAAATCGGTCGATCTGCGCATCACCAAGGACAGCGACATGCCGGCCGTGGTGCGCTACACCTTCACGCGCCCCGGCACCTTTACGGTCTCGGCCGAGCCGAAGATCGTCGGCATCGCCCTGCCCTGCTCCGGCAAGACCCAGAAGCAGGTCATCACCGTGACCGAAGCCAAGCCGGCGCAGCCCTATCCTGCAACGCCCGCAGCCCCGCCCGCTGTGCCCCTGCCGGATGCCACGACCTGCCCCTGGGGCTGGAACCTGAACCGTGCGTCGATCAACCCGCGCACCGGCGCCTTCGTCTGCAACGGAACGGCCGATTCGGTGGCACCCACGGAGAAGCTGCAGTGCGCGGCACCCCTGGCCTACTTCGAGCAGCTGACGGGCGCCAACCGCCAGATCGGCTGCCGCCTGCCCAACCAGGGCAGCGGCCCGCCCTCCCGCCCGGCGACACCGGCGACTCCGGCCGGTACCCCACCCGCCGCCGGCAGCAACGCGCCACCCAAGAAGTCCTGACGCCGCGTTGCGGTTCGGAATGCAAACGGGGCCTCACGGCCCCGTTTGCATTCATGCGCGGTCAGGCTTTGGGCACCCGGCCCATGAGATAGAACTCATCGTTGGGCCGCAAGGCCAGAGCATTGGCGATGCGATTGCTCATGGCAAAGAAGGCGGCAATGCCGACGATGTCCCAGATGTCCTCGTCATCAAAGCCCATGGCGTGCAGCGCAGCGCGGTCCTCGATGCTGACCGCGTGGGACTGCTGCGAGACCTTCACCGCGAACTCGAGCATGGCGCGCTGGCGCGGCGTGATGTCGGCCTTGCGCCAGTTGGTGGCCACCTGATCGGCAATCAGCGGGTTCTTCGCGCGGATCCGCAGGATCGCCCCATGCGCCACCACGCAGTACAGGCAGCGGTTCTCGCCGCTGGTGGCCACGACGATCATCTCGCGGTCCGCCTTGGTCAGGTTCCCGCCCTTCTCCATCAGCGCATCGTGGTACGCCATGAAGGCACGGCACTCGTCCGGCCGGTGCGCCAGCGCCAGGAACACATTTGGGATGAAGCCAGCCTTCTCCTGCACGGCAAGAAAGCGTTCGCGCAGATCCTCGGGCAGATCCTTCAGTTCAGGAACGGGAAACTGGCTGATGGGCGGGTGGGCAGGATGCGTCATGCGGGGCGGCTCAAGTGGGTCCAGGCAGGCAGTATCGCCTGCCCGCCCTGCCGCACTGAGGCGCCGCAGCCGCTAGTTCACGGTCATCACGACCGTGCCTGTGCCCACCGCGCCACGCGCATCCCGCGCCGTGATGGTGAAGCGGTAACTGCCGGCCACGGTTCGGTCCCAGCGCAAGAGGCCCGCGTTGCTCAGGCTCATGCCTGCGGGCGCACCGGACAGACTCAGCGTCACCGCATCCCCTTCAGGATCCATGACCGGAATGGTCAGGCTGATTGCTGCTCCCGGGCGGGTCACGATGGTCACGCTGGGGACGATCGGCGCGCGATTGGCCGTGCCGATGTTGAAGGTGAGCGTGCCCTGCGCGCTCAGGCCTGCCGGGTCGCGAACGACGACAGCCACCACGGTCGTCCCCGTGCGCGGCGTGCTCCAGGTGAATCGGCCCGTGGCGCCGTCCAGGCTGAAGCCGGCGGGCACGGCACCCACCACGGCAAAGCTCAGCCGATCGCCATCCGGGTCGGTGGCCTGCACCGTGCCGCTGATGCCAGCCGTGCTGATGCCCGACATGACGGTGTTGCTCACCACCGGCGCGCGGTTGCCCGGCACGACCTCAATCGCCAGCGGCGCCTGCGCAGTGCCGCCCTCTGCATCGCGAGCCTGTACGGTCACCGTGTAGCGGCCGACCACCGGCGTCGGCCAGGTGACTGCACCGTTGCCGAGCACCATGCCGGCCGGGGCATTCAGCAGGCTCATCGTGACGGTGCTGCCGTCCGGGTCCACGGCACGCACCGGGACCGACAACGCAGCCCCCGCCACCACACGCGCACTGGCTGCCATCGTGATCACGGGCACCTGATTGGCCACGGTGAGCCTGTAAGTCTGCACCGCAGACTGGCCCAGGGGATCACTGACACGCACAGCGACATCCACGAGCGTGCCGCTCGGCTGCGGCCAGCTCAGTGCGCCCGTGCTGGCGAGCGTCATGCCCGCCGGTGCGGCAGTCAGCGCATAGGTGAGCGCATCGCCATCGGCGTCTCGTGCAGCGAATGCGAAGCTGTAGGGCGCGCGGACCCGTGCGCCCGGCAGGCTCGCCGGCAAGGTCGGTGCGTTGTTCACCATGACCGTGACGGTGTTCCGGGCCTGGCGCGTGCCGGAGCTTGCGGTGACCTCGAAGCTCAGCAAGCCGGACACCTGCGGTGCCGTGAAGCTCAGGCTCGACCCGGTTGTGCCGCCCACCAGCGTGGCCGCTGCGCCGCCGGTCTGGCGCCAGGCAAAGCTGGCCTGCGGCAGGCCACCGACGCGCGCCAGCAGGCTGCCGGTCGCGCCGCGTGCGATCAACCCCGGGGCCGTGGCACTTTGCGTGCTGGGCGTGATGCCTGCGCCGTATTCCAGCTGGACCAGCGGGGTGTCGGAAATCTGCGCCAGGGCACCGGCGGCATCCAGCATGCCGGCGCCGCACCCGCCCGGGTTGCTGGCACAGAATCCGCCGGCGGCATGGCGCGTGGCGGAAGTGACCAGGGCGGATCGCACTTCAGCGGGCGTGATGGCTGGCTTGGCGGCATGCAGCAGCGCAGCAGCAGCCGCCACGTAAGGCGCAGCGGCCGAGGTGCCATTGAACGCACGGCGGTCCAGGTAGCCCGTAAAGGTCGTGGTGCCATTGACACCCGCAGTCACCACGGGCGTGCTGTCGCACGGCGAAATGAGCGAACGCATGCAGGCGCCACCGCCGGGAGCGGTCAGCGTCACGCCGGGGCCGTGGTTGGAGTAATTGGCCAGATCGGCCGAGGCATTGTGCGCACCCACCGCGATGGCGCCCGCGCAATTGGCCGGCGAGGACACGCCATTGAGCGAGTCATTGCCTGCAGCGGCCACCACCGTGACGCCGGCCTGCACGGCCGCCGTCACGGCATCCTGCATGTAGCGCGGGCAGGCGCCGCTCGCGCCCAGGCTCAGGTTGGCGACCTGCACCTTGCGGCCCAGGGGCGGCACACCCGGCACATTCACGCCGGCCACCCAGGCAATGGCGTCAGCCGTGTCGGACAGCCAACCGCCGCAGCGGCCCAGCACGCGCACCGGCACCACCTTGGCGAGCGGCGCGCCGCCGGCCATGCCATAGCTGTTGTCGGCAATCCCGACGATTTCCGAGGCCACGGCCACACCATGCCAGGAGCTCGCGCGGCCGTTGCAAAAGTCGCCCGGGTCCGTGGGGTCGGCGTCGCGGCCGTTGCCGTCGCCGGCGATCGTCAGGTCGGTGACAAAGTCGTAGCCGGGCAGGGAGTTGGCCACCAGGTCCGGATGGGCCAGATGGCCGGTGTCCAGCACAGCCACCGTCACACCCTCGCCGCGTGTGCGGGCCCAGGCGGAGCGGAAGGCAGCCCCGCCGGGTGCGGCGCTGCGCGTGCGCAGCGCCCACTGCAGCGGCAGGGCGGGGTCGTTCGTCACCGCCTCCGGGCTGCCCACCTGCAGGGTGCTGACGCGCACATCGCGCTCCACGCTCAACACCCGCGGGTCTGCCGCAAGGCGGGCGGCCAAGGCCTCGGCCTGTTCGACTGAAGACGCTGCGGCCGCGCTCACCAGCACCGCGCCCGTGCCGAGCGTGCGCAGCGGCTTGAACTGGACGGCCTCGGACGCACCGGGCTTCTGCATCATCTCGGCTTGCAGCTGCAGGAATCGCTGCTCCGGCGACATGGCCGTCTTGACCTGCCCGGCGTCGGCGGGCAGCGGCGCCAGGCGCACCACATAGCGTGCGGACTCGGCCGCCAAGGCGGGGTCCTGGGGCACAGGGGCTGCAGAGATTGGGGCTTGAGCCGCAGGCGCGGCGGGTGAGCTCAGCTCCTGGCCGCAGCCGGCGAGCAGGATGAACGCAAGTGCAATGCTGCACGCGCGCCCATTGAATGGGACAGACATGAAGACTCCGATGACGGTGGATCGCCGGCAGCCCCGCTACCATGACATCGAGCCGATGCGTTAGGTCGGAAGCTTTGCGACCCTGGCTTTCGCCAGGTGTGCCCGGGAATAGATTTGAGGTGTGGCGCAGTCCGCAGAACGGATTCGCCGCCAGTCGAAACCGTTTTCGGCGCAATGACACAGAGCTTGAATCGTTTTCGCCCGTAACCGAATACCCAGCGCCGCACTGCGTTGATGTTGACGAATCCTGAACACGCCAACAGCGCCGACCTGCTCATCATCGGTGGCGGCGTCATGGGCTGCGCCACCGCGCTGTTTGCCCTGCAGCTCGACCCGACGCTGCGCGTGCGCGTGCTGGAGCCCGACCCGACCTACGCCCGCGCCTCCTCGGCCCTCTCGGCCGGGTCGATCCGGCAGCAGTTCTCCACGCCGCTCAATGTGCAGATGTCGCAGTTCGGGCTGGCCTATGTGGCGCAGCCCGAGACCCTGCTGGCGGTGCCGGGCGAACCGCCCCCGACCACCGGCTTCATCGAGGGCGGCTATCTGTTCCTGGCCACCGCCGCCGGCATGCCCGTGCTGGAAGCCAACCACGCCGTGCAGCGTGCGCAGGACGCGCCCGTGGCCCTGCTGTCGCCCGCGCAGCTGCAGCAGCGCTTTGCCTGGCTGAATGTCGAGGGGCTGGCCGGCGCCTCACTCGGCCTGGGTGGCGAAGGCTGGTTCGACGGCTACATGTACACCCGGGCGCTGCGCGCCAAGGCGCAGTCCCTCGGTGCCGTGTTCACGACCGATCGCGTCGTGGCACTCGAGCACGAGGCCGGGTGCATCCGCCACGCCGTCACGCACGGTGGCGAACGGATGGCGGCTGCCGCCTTCGTCAATGCCGCCGGGCCCTGGGCACGCAGCGTGGCTGCAATGGCCGGGATCGAGCTGCCGGTCTTTGCCCGCCGCCGCACGGTGTTTGCCCTGCGCTGCGCCAGCACCATCGGCCATACGCCACTGGTCATCGACACCAGCGGCCTGTGGTTCCGCAGCGAGGGGCACAGTGGTTCGCAGTTCATTGCCGGCTGGGGGCCGAACGAGGAAGACGATGCCGACGACCTGCCGCTCGAACCCGAGCTGCAGGCCTTCGAGGCTCATGTCTGGCCGACCCTGGCTGCGCGCGTGCCGGCCTTCGAGGCCCTGCGTGTGGAGCATGCCTGGGCGGGCTACTACGAGTTCAACCCGATCGACCACAACGCCCTGCTCGGCCTGCACCCGGCCTGCGGCAACCTCTACTTCATCAACGGCTTCTCGGGCCACGGACTGCAGCACGCCGCAGCCGCCGGGCGCGGTCTGGCCGAACTGATCGTGCACGGCGCCTACCGCAGCCTCGATCTCTCGCCGCTGACAGTCGCGCGGCTGGTGGACGGTCGGCGCTACATCGAACGCAATGTGATCTGAACGCCATGTGCACCCGACCCATGGCCTTCGACCCGCCTCCCCGGACCCTCGCACCATGAAGATCCTCGACGCCCAGGCCACCGCTGCTGCCCTGCCCTGGGCCGGCATGCTCGCCGCCTTGCAGGACATCCTTGCCGCACAGCGCGCGGGCCATGCCCGCTGCCCGGTGCGCAACCGTCTGAACCTGGGTGCCACGCCCGATGCACCTGACGCCGGCGTCCTGCTGACCATGCCCGCCACGGATGGCGAACTGGCCGTGGTCAAGGTGGTGACGGTGCACGGCGGCAACCCGGCGCAGCAGCTGCCGGCGGTGCAGGCGGCCGTGCTCGTCATCGATGCCCGCACCGGCCAGCGACTGGCCCTGCTCGATGGCGAGGTGGTGACCGAGCGGCGCACCGCGGCGCTCTCGGCCCTGGCGGTGCGCCAGCTCACCGGCCGCGCGGACTGGCGCGGCGCCACACTGCAGATCATCGGTGCCGGCGCCCAGGCCCATGCGCACATGGAGGCCTTTGCCGCCTGCCTTGGCGTGGACCGGCTGCGGGTGCAGACGCGCAGCGCGGCCAGCGCGGCGCCGCTGATTGCCCTGGCACGCGAGCACGGCCTGCAAACCGATCAGGGCGACGCGGCCAGCCTGCGCACGGCCGAGCTGATTGTCACCGCCACCACCAGCAGCACGCCGGTCATGGACGACGCCGTGGCCGAGCACGCCCTCATCTGTGCCGTGGGCGCCTTTACCTCACGCATGGCGGAGCTGCCGCCCGCTCTGGTGCGCCGCGCCCGTTGCGTGGTGGATACGACCGACGGCTGCCGCGCCGAAGCCGGCGACCTGCTGCAGGCCGGCGTGGACTGGGCGCAGATTGCGCAGCTGGCCGATGCGCCGCAGCCCGCGCCGGGCGCGCCGATCGTCTTCAAGTCGGTCGGCTCGGCGCTCTGGGACCTCGCTGCCGCGCGCTGCTGGTGGCAGCACGCGCGCCACGGCTAAGGCGCGCAAGGCGTTGCCGATCCGCCCCAGGGCGTTGACGGAACGGCTCCCCAAATCATGGAGATTCCCGGGTCTGGACCGCGCTTTTCCCGGCAGCCAGTGCATCAGGCTTTGCGATAGTGTGGCGCTGGGGATTGCATACCGAGGCCGCTGCATCGGCCCGATCAGGGAGTTCTGCCATGTTCTTTCAGAGTGCAATTGCATGTGCCGCAGGTCGGTGCGGGCGCGCTGGCCTCGGGTCTGCCGCGCTGGGCGCACTGCTGCTTGTCGGTCTGGCCGGTGCGCCACTTGCCCCGGCGCGCGCCAGTACGGCGGAGCAGCCCGCCATCGGCAGCATCCAGCGCAGTACCGGCACCGTGCAGATCATCAGCCCGCGCGGTGAACGCCCGGCACGCATCGGCGAGCCCATTGCCGAACTCGAACGCATCCAGACCGGCGCCGACGGGCAGGCGCTGATCCGCCTCAATGACGGCACCCTGCTCGCCCTGCGCGCCAACACCCAGCTCACGCCCCTGCGCTACCGCCAGGCCGCCGCACCGGGCGAGCGGGACGGCATGGTCATGCAGCTGCTGCGCGGCAGCCTGCGCGCCGTCACCGGCCTGATCGGCAAGCGCTCGCCGGACACCGTGCAGTTCCGCACCACCACCGCCACCATCGGCATCCGCGGCACCGACTTCGACATGACCGTGGTCGAAGGCGCGGCCGCCGAGGCGGGTGGCACCGTGGAGGGCCTTTATCACCGCGTGAACGACGGCGCCACCGTGCTGGAGAACGCCGCCGGCGACAAGCTGCCCGTGGCTGCCGGCGAGGTGGCCCTGGCCCCGGCCGATCTGGCGCGGCATGGCGCGCAGTTCGGGCTCATCAAGGGCGGCGTGGATGTGCTGCGCCTGTTCCGCGCCACAGCGTTTGACGTGGATCTGCCCGCGCTGAGCCGCAGTGCCCTGCCGGATGCACCCAAACCTGCTGCACCCGAAGCCAAGCCGGCGTCGTCGGCCGGGCAGGCGGCGGGTGATGTTGCGCAGGCCGGAGCCAGCACGGCTGCGGCCGTGGCACCCGTGGCCGCGGGCGCCGCGGCCGTGCAGACCGCCGCCCAGGTCGGGCTGGTGGCGCAGGCCGCGCAGGCCGTGGCTGGTGTGGTGAGCAGCGCGGTGAATGCCGTGCGCAACAGCCTGGACCGGGACAACGAGCCCACGCCCCAGGCCGGCCCGGTGACCGAACGCGTCAGCACCCCGGTCACGCCGGCCGAGCGCAAGGCGGCGGCCGCCGCCACGGCGCAGGCCCTGCTGAGCCTGGAGTCGCGCAACGCCGCCGCCGAGGCCGAGCGTCTGGGCGTGCGCAACCAGAAGATCGAGGAATACCGCTTTGCCGTGGCCAAGGCCGTTCACGAGGCCAATGCCGGGGAGGTGCATGCCGGGCCCATGCCGCCGCTGCTGCCCGCCATCGTGATCCTGCATGTGGAGATCGACCCGGCCGGCGAGCTCGTCGATCTGCACGTCTACCGCCACGGCGCCGACCGCAGCTTCTCGCCCAAGGCCCTGGCGCTCATGCGCAGCGTGCGCTTTCCCAAGCCCGAGCCCAACCTGTTCATCGGCGACACGATCGAATGGACCGAGACCGTGCTGTTCGACCGCAGCGGCAAGTTCCAGATGAAGCCCCTGGCCCCGCCGCAGCGCCGGCAATAGACCACCGGCCGCGCGAGGGCCGCATCGGCCAGCCTCGCAGCGGGTCATCCCGGGCGCGCCGGCCCGTCACCCGGAGCGGGTAGACGCGGGTTTGCCACAGCGGCGCGCGCCGGCAGGCTGGATTACTGTGCAGCGCAACAAAATCCGCCTAAACACCACACCGCTCAGGGGACCCCATGCTCGAATGGCTGTTCACGCCGGAGGCGCTCATCGCC
Source organism: Burkholderiales bacterium (assembly GCA_027484405.1). Taxonomy (GTDB): domain Bacteria; phylum Pseudomonadota; class Gammaproteobacteria; order Burkholderiales; family Burkholderiaceae_C; genus Piscinibacterium. Next base: position 28,887 of record JAIXTA010000027.1, on the reverse strand, counting down.
CTGGCCACGCTCACCGCACTGGAACTGGTGCTGGGCATCGACAACGTCATCTTCATCAGCATCCTGGCCGGGAAGCTGCCCGCGCATCAGCAGGACTTTGTGCGCCGCTTCGGCGTGGCGGTGGCGGCCGTGAGCCGGCTGCTGCTGCTGTTTTCGATTGCCTGGATCATGAGCCTGACCGCCACGTGGTTTCGCGCCTTCGGCCAGGACATCTCCGGGCGCGACGTGATCCTCATCGCCGGCGGGCTCTTCCTGATCTACAAGGCCGTCAGCGAGCTGCACCAGCGCCTGGAGGGCGATACCGACGTCAAGGGCAGCGCCGTGCAGGTGACCCTGGCCGGCGTGATGATGCAGATCTTCGTGCTCGACATGGTCTTTGCGCTGGATTCCATCATCACCGCCGTGGGCATGGTCAGCGACATCAAGATCATGGTGGTGGCCATCGTTCTGGCCACCATCCTGATGGTGCTGCTGGCCAAGCATCTGCACCAGTTCGTGCAGCGGCACCCCACCATCAAGGTGCTGGCCCTGTCCTTCCTGATGATGATCGGCATGGTGCTGATTGCCGACGGCTTCGAGGTCAAGATTCCCAAGGGCTATGTCTACTTCGCCATGGGCTTTGCGGTGTTTGTGGAGCTGCTGAACATGCGCCTGCGCAAGGTCAGCCAGCCGCCCGTGGCCTTGCACGAGCCCTACGAAGACAAGCCGCACGTGCAGCCCTGAGCAGCCTGCGAGAGGCCTTCTCGCTTGTTGGGCGGGCGTTTCCAGACCATTTGGCCTGAAAAGGCGCATGAATGCTTGATTTCCGTATGAACATCAAGCATTCATGCGCCTTCCGGGCCGAAATGCCTTCAAGAACCGCACCAGACAAGCGAGACGGCATTTCGGCGGCGCGTTGAGCCCACCCGACGGGCGCTCCCCCACACGCCCGCCACACGCCCCACGCGCGCCCCAGCCACGCCCCGCACCCGGCGGGCTGCGAGAATGCGGCTCCACGCATTCCGAACCGCAGTCATGATCGTCGTCCACCACCTGAACAATTCGCGCTCGCAGCGCGTGCTGTGGCTGCTCGAAGAGCTGGCCATCCCCTACGAGATCAAGCGCTACGAGCGTGACAGGAAGACCATGCTCGCGCCGGCGTCCCTGAAGAAGGTGCACCCGCTGGGCAAGAGCCCGGTGATCACCGATGGCGACATCACCGTGGCCGAGAGCGGCGCGATCATCGAATACCTGGTGGACCGCTACGGCAGCGGCCGCCTGCAGCCCCGCCCCGGCAGCGCCGAGGCCCTGCGCTACCGCTACTGGCTGCACTACGCCGAAGGCTCGGCCATGCCGCCGCTGCTGCTCAAGCTCATCTTCGACAAGATCGAGACCAGCCCCATGCCCTTCTTCGCCAAGCCGATCGCGCGCGCGATCTCGGCCAAGGTGAAGGAACAGTTCATCACCCCGCAGATCAAGCTGCACCTGGACTTCATCGAGAAGGAACTCGGCAAGCACGCCTGGTTTGCCGGCGAGGACTTCAGCGCCGCCGACATCCAGATGAGCTTCCCGCTGGAAGCCGCCGCCGCTCGTGCAAACAGCGGCGCCGGCGCCACCAAGCGCCCGAACATCGCCAAGTTCCTCGAGAAGATCCACGCCCGGCCGGCGTATCAGAAGGCGCTGGCGGAGGGTGGGGAGTTTTCGCTTTGACAGAGCGCGCCGAGCAGGAGCCGTCGAGTTTTCCTGCCGTACTGGACATATCGCTTGTCGGCACGTATCCCGGGGCGACACACGCCGGAGGCGGATACGTCTGGGACGAAGTGCTTGAGTACCGCGTTTGGTGCCACCCTGAGGACGGTGCACCCGACGAAGCCGATGGCAGCGACTACTACTACTGCTTCGAGACGTACGAAGAGGCCTTGGCGTTCTCGCGCGCCCAAACCGGTGCTGAAGAACCTTTGGCTCTAGTCCTGCAGCGTGAGTACATCGACGAGCCCGAACCGGGCGTCTTTGTGCACATGCGGCAGGAACGCCTCACCGAGTGGCCGGTGGAGTTCCTGCGTCGCCCTCGCCGCACGGCGGAGACGATCCCGCGGTTCATGGCACCCGACGCGCCGCCCAATCGGCTGGACATCCTGCGTGGCCTCGCCGCGTCGGACTGAATCGCTGCAACCACTGAACGCTGTACCTAGATCGACGCATCCCGCAACCGCTTGCTCGCCTCGCGGTTGGCCAGCAGCTCGGTGCCGTCGCGCATCAGGATCTGCAGCTGGCTTTGCTCGTCGGGCTTCATGGACACGACGTGGTCCAGGTTGACGATGGCGTTGCGGTGTACGCGCAGAAAGCGCTCCGGGTCCAGGCGCGGCTCCAGGTCGGCCAGGGGCACACGGACCAGATAGCTCGCGCCCTTGGCAGTGATCTGGGTGTATTTCAGGTCGGACTTCAGGTGCTCGATGTCGTCGATGGCCAGCGGGAAGATGCGGCCGCGGTCGCGCACCAGGATGCGCGTCAACGGCTCGGCCTCGCTGCGGGCGAGCGCGCCTTCGGCCGTCTGGCTGCGCTCGGCGGGTGAGACCTGCGCATCGAGCGCGCGCTCCACGGCCTTGGCAAAGCGCTCCTGCGTGAAGGGCTTGAGCAGGTAGTCCAGCGCATTGAGCTCGAAGGCCGTGACGGCATGCTGGTCGTAGGCGGTGGTGAAGATGATCGGCGGCACGGTCTCCAGCTGGCGCACCACCTCCAGGCCGGTCATCTCGGGCATCTGGATATCCATGAACACAAGTTCCGGGTTCAGGGCGCGGATCAGCTTGAGGGCCTCGCGGCCGTTGGTGGCCTCGCCCACCAGCAGCAGATCGGGCTGGGTGGCGATGAAGTCGCGCAGGGTCTCGCGCGCCAGGGGTTCGTCTTCGCAGATCAGGACGCGGATGGGCATGGGTTGGCTCGTCTTTGTTTGTTTTATTTGGGAATGCCCACGCGCACCTGAAACCCCGCGCCGGGGGCCGACTGCACCTTGAAGCGGGCGGCGCTGCCCCAGCGCAGCGCCAGGCGCCGCGCCACGGTGGGCAGGCCGAGGCCACTGCCCGGCGGCAGGCTGCCGTCGGCGGGCACCTGCACGCCGGGGCCATCATCAGCCACGGTGATCTCCACCTGCTCGCCCTCCACCCGCACGCACACTGAAAGCGTGCCCGGCTCGCTGCGCGGGTTGAAGGCGTGCTTGATGCTGTTTTCCACCAGGGGCTGCACGGTCAGCGCCGGCAGGCTCACGCCCAGGGCCTCCTCGTCCACCTGCCAGTCGATCTTCAGGCGCTCGCCCAGACGGATGGCCTCGAGCGCCAGGTACTGCTCGGTGAAAGCCAACTCGTCACGCAGCAGCACTTGGTCGTCGCCGCTGCGTTCGGTGTCCAGCAGGTAGCGCAGCATTTCAGAAAAGCCGAACAGCGCCTGCTCGGCCCGCACGGCGTCCTTGCGCACCAGCGCCAGGATGCTGTGCAGGGTGTTGAACAGGAAGTGCGGGTTGAGCTTGTTGCGCAGTGCAGCCAGCTCGGTGCGCGCCAGCAGCATCTGCGCCTGCGCGGCGGCGGCGGCTTCCTGGCGGGCGCGCTGCACGGCGCGGTAGGCGGCAAAGGCCCCGGCGGCCGCGGCATAGATCAGCATGCCGATCTGGATCTGCCAGATGAACCAGTTCTCGCGCGCCCGCTCGGCCGCCGCCACGCCGCTCTCGGCCGCAATCAGCAACCAGAGCAGCGCGTAGTAGGCAAACGCAAACAGCACGCCGGCGCCGGCATGCACCGCAATCTGGCGCGCCGCACCAAAGCGCCGCGCCTCCATCCAGCCGGTCAGCGGCCAGAGCAACAGCAGCAGCAGAAATGTGGGCCCCAGGTTGCGCAGGGTGCCGTGCAGCGCGCTGAACAGGTTGAAGCCGCGGCTCCAGATGCCGTCGGTCTCCACGGCCACCATGTAGATCAGCAGGATCGGCAGCCAGGCCAGCGCGTAGGTGCGCAGTACGTCGGCGGGCGGCAGCCAGGCGGGCAACTTGAGCCACGGCGGCGCTGGAGCGGTGTGTGATGTCATGCAGGCCAGTCTAGGCGGGCCGCTTGCGTGCATGCGCAGCCGCGCGACGGGTTGAGGAATCGCGGGCCTCAATTGAGGCGCCCCCAGGCGCAGCCAGGGGTTTGGCGTGAATCCACGCCACGCCCGGACAGCGGAGGCGACATCCGCGCCCAGAGCCGTTCTTCAGCCCAAAGTGGCTGGAAAGCCGCATGGGACAAGCGAGAAGGCTCGCGGCGGGCGTGCCGATTGGGGCACATCCCCGGGCCCATGCGGCTCGCGTGCGCTCAGGCGCGCCGCGGCGGTCTGCGCCGCGCAGCCGGTGTGCGTGCCGATCGGCTAGGGCGCGGGTGCGTCCTGCGCCGGGGCAAAGCGGCCGAACACCCGCGGCGCCAAGAAGGCCAGCACGGGCACGGCGCCAATCACGAACCAGCCGGCACTGATCTTTGCGCTGAGCAGATTGGCGCCCCAGCCCATGACGCAGGCCAGCAGGCCGCAGATCAGGCCCAGCACGAAGCACCAGCGCGCGGCCGGGTACACCCTTGCTGCGTTGGCACCCACCGTGAAGGCCACCATGCCCAGAAATGCCGGTGCCAGCGCCACCCACCACAGCACCTGCATGGACCCCCAGGCACCCCACTCATGCGCCTGCGCGCGGCCCAGCACGACGCTCACGATCGAGGCCAGCGCCATCGCCAGCCAGGCGCCGCTGGCAAATGCAAACAAACCCAAGATGCAACTCCCTGTGTGCCACGCCATGGCCGAGCGCGCCGCACCCCGCCAGCCGCGCCTGCCCGCTGCGAGTTGTAGTGCAGCGCGGCCGCCCGGCGGCTTGGGGCAGACCCGCGCTTTGGCGTCCGGACCACAGTGCCGACCTTGCACCGGGATCATGTCGCCCCCAGCCGCCGCCCATACCGCAACGCGCCAGACCGCCCGCCGCGCCGCGGCAGCGCAAGCCGCGATTGGAGCCTTGCCACCAGCCTCGTGCGGCGCGGGCCTGTGCGCGGCTTAAGCTGAATTGCTGCGCTGCACATGTCCGTGGTCGGCGCCCAGGAGACGCATTTGAGTTCAGCCCCAGCCCCCCGCCGCAAGCGGCAAACCGCAGCACGCTCGGCATCCGGCACCCTGGATGCGCTGCGCGGCGCCAGCCAGCTGGCCGTGGGTGCGGTGCAGGGTCTGACCGAGACCGTGGAGAGCGTGCACGGCAGCGTGGCGCGGCTCGCACCGCCGCTGACGCTCAAGGGCAGCGCCGCACCAGGCACAGCCGTACACAAGCCGTCCAAGCCCGGCGCCAAAGCACACCATCTTCAAACCCCCGGCGCAGCGCCGCCCGCCCGCACCAGCGGCATCACGGGGCTGGTGTATCGCAGCGTGCGCGGCGTGACGGCGCTGGTGGGTGGCGCGCTGGATCTGGCGCTGGCGCAGCTGGGCCCGCGTGTGGCTGCGGCCCTGCCGCCGGCCATGAAGCGCGCGCTGGCCGAACGCGCTGATCGACTCGTGCCGCCGGCGCAGCGCGAGGCCGCACGCGCCGCATTGAATGGGGTGTTTGGCGATCACCTCGCCTTGCGCGGCAACCCGCTCGCGATCCCGATGCAGCTGCGCGTGGACGGCCAGGCGCTGCCGCTGCAGCGCAAGGCACTCGCGCAGCTTTGGGCGGCACGCGGCGATGCGTGGCCTGCTCCCGGGGGCAAGCTGCTCATCCTGATCCACGGCCTGTGCATGAACGATCTGCAATGGACACGGCGCGGCCACAACCACGGCAGCGTCCTGGCCGCCCGTCAGGGCTTCACCCCGCTGTACCTGCACTACAACACCGGCCTGCCCGTGGCCGAGAACGGCGCGCAGCTCGCCGCGCTGCTGGCTGAGCTGCAGCGCGCCTGGCCGGTGCCGGTGCAGGAGATCGTGCTGCTGGGTCACAGCATGGGCGGGCTGGTGGCGCGCAGTGCGTGCGCACAGTCCGGCCCCCGCAGCGCATGGCGGCGCACACTCAAGGCGCTCGTCTGCCTGGGCACGCCGCACCAGGGCGCACCGCTGGAGCGGGCCGGCAGCGGCCTGACCTGGCTGCTGGCGCGCAGCCCCTACACGGCGCCCTTTGCGCGCCTGGGTGCGCGGCGCAGCGCCGGTATCCAGGATCTGCATTCCGGCAGCGTGCTGCCGGGCCAGTCGGGCGATACCGAACGTCTCCACGCGCATGTGCCCTGGCCGCAGGGCGTGGCCTGCTACACCGTGGCCGCCAGCACCAGCGCCCGGGCCACGCCCGGCAAGCGCCCGTCCGGAGACGGACTGGTGCCCGTGGCCAGCGCCCTGGGCCAGCACCGCCAGCCCGAGCGCGATCTGCGTCTGCCGCCCGGCCACGACGCCGTGTTCTTCGGGCTGAATCACTTCGACCTGCTCAGCAGCCGTGCCGTGAGCGATCAGTTGTGCGCCTGGCTGGACCCGCAGGGCTGATCGTTCAGCTTATGCGGAGCGAGGGCGCTCAATCCGGCTGCGTCAGCGTCAGCAGCACGTCGGCATACCAGGCGCAGTTCAGCCCGAGCGATTCGTCATGCGCCGCATCGCGTGTGCGCATGTCCATGCGCGTGGAGTGCACGCCCAGCAGCTGCCAGGGCAGGCCGTCGGCGGCGGCCTGGGTGCGGTGGCGCAGCACGGGGGCGCCGCTGCTGCCGCGGTGGGTACGCGCATCGGTCAGGAAGTAGCCCTTGGCCTGGAAGCGCACGCCGTAGGCCGAGGCAATCGACGCGCTGCGTGCCACCGCCAGGTGGTGCACCGTGTCGTGAAAGCCCAGCGGAAAGCCGACGATGGTCAGCGGGTCGCCCATGGCCACCTGCTCGCCGCGCGCCTCCAGATGCGCCGGCGTGAACGAGCGGATCACGACCGCGGGCGGCAGGCGCTCGGTGGCCACCTCGATCACGGCCACGTCCACGGCACCGCCCGTGTCGGTCGCTTCGCGCCAGAGGCTGCGCCCGTCGGCATAGAGCGGAATCGACCACACCAGCACCTGCGTGAGGTCGCGCGTGTCGGTGTGCAGGTCGATCTCGATGCGGTCCGGAAAATGCCCGGTGTCCGCATCCAGCAGCACGTGCCGGCTGGTGGCAATGAACAGGTGCGTGTCGCGGCTGAAGAAAAAGCCGCTGGCTTCCGACTGCATGGCCGACTCGCGCCAGGTGCGGATGCGCACCGTGGTCAGGGGCAGGCCATCGTCCATCGGCTGGCTGGCATCGGGCGCCGGCCGGTCGGCCAGCAGGCCCAGGTAGCGGCCGATGTCGCGCTCGAAGGCGCCCAGCACCACATCGGAGATGTCCGCATGCAGCATGACGGTACGCGCCGCCTCGGCCAGTGACTCGACCGACGCGCGCGCCTGCCGACGCTGGTCGTGGTCCAGCTGGCGCAGCAGCGCAGGGACCACGCTGTCCAGCGCCACCAGACTGCCCTTGAGTTCGCAGATGCGCTCTGTGGCGTCTTGCAGATTCTTCATGAGATCTGCCTCCAGAAATGACAAAGCGCGGCCCTGCCGCGCTTTGCGGGGTGCTCATCGCACCCAAGCCGCCCCGAGGGGCGGAAAGTCCGTCAGGCCAGCGAACGGATGTTCGATGCCTGGGGGCCCTTCTGGCCCTGGGTGACTTCGAACTCGACGCGCTGATTCTCGGTCAGGGTCTTGAAACCGCTGCCTTGAATTTCCTTGAAATGTGCAAAGAGGTCCTTGCTGCCGTCATCGGGAGCGATGAAGCCGAAACCCTTGCCTTCGTTGAACCATTTGACGGTGCCGGTTTGAGTAGCCATGGTGTGTATTCCTTCTGTGTTGATGCGGCGCAGGATCGCGCCATGTGGCGAAACGCCAAGAAAATCTTCACGGGGAGGTCAACACGGACACCGGCACGAGGGCCAGCAGGAGACGAGATACCAATGAGCGGACGGTCTTGAACAGATCAGCACCCGCAGAGTAGTCGATTGCCGCGCCGCACGACACCTATATATGCATCGATTCACCATGATCGATAGCGGCAGGCTTGCGCTGCGCGTGAATGCAACACGCGGCAGTGTGCGTTCATGCCGCGTCGCGATGATCAAGGTGCACAAGTTGCGCCGCCCTTGATGGTGTTCTGCGTGCAGGCGCGATAGGCTGCGCCTCGCGCGCTCCCTTCGGATCACGCCTGATTCATCGCTACCGAAAGGCGTGTTCTCTTGGCTGCACAACTCAACGCTCCGCTGCGCACCCTGATGCTCAGCCTGCCGCTGCGCTACCGCACCGGCCAACTCGTGACCGGCTCGACCGAACCTGCCTCCGCAATGCACGCGCCGCATCTGGCCAGCGCCAGCGAGGCCTCCGGGCGTGCAGACGAGCGCCCCGCCTCCGAAGGCCCCATGGAACGTTCGGCCGGCGAGGCCGAATGCCGCCGCACCATGCGCGATGTGCTCGAGGCGCGCATCATTCCGCGCCTGCTCGCCGTGAGCCGCGAAGGCGCCGACCCCGATCGCATCGCCCACGCCGCCATCACCCGCGCCGGCGAGATCGAAGCCATTGCCCGCGCCTGCGCCCGCGGCGACCATGCCGGCGCGCTCGCCATCCTGGACGCGCTGCAAGGCGAAGGCCTGGCCACCGAAGATGCGCTCACCGAATTGATCGCCCCCGCCGCGCTCTGGCTGGGCCGGGCCTGGGAAGACGACCGCATGGGTTTCGATGCCGTCACCATCGGCCTGACCCTGCTGCACGAGCTCGTGCATGGCCTGGGCTACGGCAACCACGGCGGCCCGCAGGGCGCCGGCGCGATCCGGCGCATCATGCTGGCCTCCGCACCCGGCTCGCAGCACGTGCTCGGCCTGTCCATCGTCTCGGAGTTCTTCAGCAACGCCGGCTGGGAAGTGGTGCTTGAAATCTCTGCCACGCCGCGCGAGCTGCTGCAGGCCGTGCGCGACGAATGGTTCGAGGTCATCGGCCTGTCGGTCGCGCTCGATGAACAGCTGCGCACCCTGCCCCGCCTGGTGGCCGATCTGCGCAGCGCCTCCAGAAACCCCGGCTGCGCCGTGCTGCTCGGCGGCCCCGTCTTCGGCCTGCGCCCCATGGACGCCGCCGACTTCGGCGCCCACGCCATCTGCCTGGATGCCCGCGAAAGCGTGGGCCTGGCGCAGTCGCTGGCTGATCCGCGGCACTGACCCCAGCCCCACGCCCGGGGCCGCGGGCGCAGATCCAGCATTCATGCGCTTCTTCAGGGCAAAGTGGCTGGAAAACCTTGCCAGACAAGCAAGACCGGTGCCGCAGGGGCCTCGCGCGCTCCAGCTCCAACATCAGTCCCATCCGTCAAGCTCGCCCGCCCATGGCGCCGCGGCAAGCGCTTGCGCCCCCGCTGCAAGACGAGCTGGCTGCCGCGCCCACGCGGCGCCAAGCCGGACGGCGCCGCAGGGGCGGCCCTAGAGCTTCGTGCAGGACTTGATTCGCACCAGCCCCGCAGCCCCCGGGCACGACTGCGGCCATGTCGCCCAGCCGTAGCGCTCCGCGCTGTTCGGGTTGACGTCGAGCGTGCTAACGACCGTGTTTGCGTTCCACGGACTGATCTCGACGCGAACGCGGTCGGCCGAGTCGTTCCTGACGATGACTTCGCCGGTGATCGAGCTGCCGGGGCCGAATCCATTGCATTGCAGCGAGACGCCCGGGCTGCACGCGCTCTTGTCTTGCACCAGGGCTTCAGCGCGCGCTCCATCTGGCGCGCGCTCAGCCGGGGTCGAGACCGCACAGCCCCCCATCACCACCCCTCCCGCCGCCAGCCCCAGAGCGGCCAGAAATCGCTTGACCATGTGCTTCTCCTCTCGCACCCGATGAGCGGCAAAGTGAAACACAAGGCATTCGCTCGCACCAGATGCAGTCACACCCGGCTTGCCGGCTGCTTGCCCAGACGAGCAACACACGCTGCCCGCGCACCGTATGCGCCGTCGCTCCCCCTGTGGTGCATGCATCGCGCACACCATGCATGTACTACAGGGGGATTCCCAGCAAGACCCGGCCTGCGGCATAGTCGCTGCACCCTGATCCGGAGCCCCTCATGCGCCACGCGCTCGCCGCCCTTGCCCTGCTTGCCCCCGTACTTGCTGCCCCTGTACTGACAGCAGCGCTCATCGTGCCGGTACCGGCCGCCGCGCAGACCCCGCCGGTGGAAATGAACACCGATCGCGCGAGCTTCATGGTGGTGCTGCGCGAAAGCCCCGGGCAGAACCGGCCGGACGACCGCTTCACCCCCACCGGGCCCACGAAGCTCAAGCTGGCCGATGGCAAGGAGGTCGAGCTCAACCACGCCTGGTGGGAGTACATCGGTGACCTGCATGTGCGCTTTGTGTTCGACAGCCCCGCCACCATGCGCAACGCCACCCCGGCCGAGCTGGAGCAGATCGGCATCAAGACGGTGGACGAGGCGCTGGCCCTGGCCGTGGCCAACATCCGCCGCACCTACGGCGCACCGCGCACCCAGCCCCTGGCCGGCGGCATCATCAGCGTGCTCGGCCGGTCTGAAGACGTGAACAGCAGCTACTTCCTGGACCGCGCCTTCTGGCAAGACCTGCTCAAGCAGCACCCCGAAGGCCTGGTGGCCGCCGTGCCCGCGCGCGGCATGCTGATCTACACCCCGCTCTCAGACACCCGCGCCGTGGGCGTGCTGCGCAACGTGATTGGCGGCATCTACCAGGACGCCGCGCGCCTGCGCGTGTCCTCGGCGCTGTATCTGTTCAAGGACGGCGGCTGGACCGTCTTCCAGGCCCCGGTGGCCCGGAACTGACGCCCGGGCACCAGCATGAAGATCGGCTTCTGATGCGGTTCTTCAGGCCAAAGTGGCTGAAGAACCGCGCCCACCCACCGATCAGTGGTGCTGGCCCTTCGCACTGGCAAGCGCTCGGTCTTGCTGCGGCAGCACGCGGTGCCCGCTGAAACGCCGCCTTGAGCACGGGACAAGCGACATCGCCCTAAGAAACCCGCCCGAAAGAAACCCGCCTGCAGAAACCAGCCTGAAGACACCAGCCCGATGAACATGCCCCCCAGCCTGCTCCGCTCCTCGCTGGCCTGCGCCGTGGCCGTGCCCCTGGCCTACTTTGGCGCGCAGGTGCTCGGCGCGGCGTTCTACCCCGGCTTCAGCGTGCTGCGCGATGTGGCGAGCCTGCTCGGCTCCAGTTCATCCAGCGCGCCCGCCGTCTTCAACACCGCCGTGTACGGCGTGGCGCTCGTGAGCCTGCTGGCGGCGCCCGGCCTGTTTGCAGGCGTGCGGGCGGGTCTGCTGCCGCAGCTGAACACGGCGAAGGGCATGCAGGGCACGGCGCGCTGGCGGATCGTGGCTGCCACGGTGATTGCGCTGCTGGCGGCGGCCTGCGTGCTGTCTTTTGGGCTGGCGTCTGCCTGGGCGGCCACCTACCCCCTGCCGGACCCGCGGCACAACCCCGGGCCGTTGGGCGTGGGCATGTTTGCCGCGCCCTTTGTGGCGCTGCTCTGTGCCGTGCACCTGCCACGCGCCCGCGCACTGCGTTGGGCTTGCGTGGCCTGCGTGCTGGGCTTTGGTGCGGTGGCCGCGGTGTATTCGGGGCAGATCGAGATCGACCGCGCCGCCTACAACGGGCTGCTGCAGCGGGCCGGGGCGCTGGTCATGCTCGCGCCGCTGGCCCTGGTGGCGTTGTGGCTGCTGCGGCGCATGCCGCATGGCGGCGCAGGCGCTGCGCCCAGGCCCATGCAATGAACGGCACGGCAAAGATCGCCGTCTTCGGCCCGCCGGGCGGCGGCAAGTCCACGCTGTGCCTGGCCCTGTCGCGCGCCACGGGTGCGCCGCTGGTGGCGCTGGATCTCGTGCAGTACCTGCCGGGCGGCGGCCAGCTCACTGACGCCGAGTTCTCTGCCCGCCATGCCGAGATCATCAGCCAGCGCGCCTGGGTGATTGACGGCGTGGGCACCGCGCAGACCTTTCCCGAACTGCTGCGCGCCGCCGACGTACTGGTGTACGTGCAGCGGCCGGCGCTGCTGCACTACTGGTGGGTGACCAAGCGCCTGCTCAAGAGCCCCTTCACGCCGCCGCTTGGCTAGGGCCTGTTAACACGACTTATTCGAGTGCGAACCGGGCGCCGGGGCTGGCAGGCAAGGCGTGCTGCGCAGCGCGTATGTCGATACGCGCAAGCAGCGCAACGCAGCATGCCGGCCCCGCCGACCGGTTCCCGCAGGGTTGCGGCCAAAAGGGCCGTGCGCTGCGTTGCCCTTGCTCGGCAGGGGCCTACCCTGCCTGCGCAGCGCGCCTTGCGCACGGCCCTTTTGATCCGCAACGCATCTCGCAGAAGTCGTGTTAACAGGCCCTAGGCCGAGCGCAGCCCCATCCTGCGCGGCACGCTCAACGGCTACCGCTACCTGCGCTTGTCCGACCGGTTCTGGACCCCCGCCTTCAAGGAGACTCTGCGTGCCTGGCAGCGCAGCGGCGAGAAGCGCGTGTTCTTTGTCCGCACGCAAAAAGACGTTCGAGCCTTGCTCGACGCGCTGGGCTAGATCCAGCATCCATGCGGGTCTTCAGGCCAAAGTGCCTGAAGAACCGCACCCACCAACCGATATCTGGCGCAGGGGCTTCGCGCTGGCAAGCGCAGTCAGCCATGCCATGACACCGGCGTGCCCGCACCCACGCGCCGGCTACAGCGGCTTGGGCGAACACTGGCACTGCCCCAGGCCCGCGCTGTTCCAGCGCCCCACCTGGTCCACGCCGCACATCAGGCCCATCTCGCAGAACTGCTTCTGCCCGAAGGCATCACTGGTCTCGATGCGGTCGGGCTCGCGTGGCGGTGGCGACTGCGTGGCGATCTTGAAGCCGGACATCGCATGCACGTTGGCCACCGGCTTGGTGCCGGCGTCCTTGAGATAGCACTTGGCCTTGCGCGCCTGGTAGCCCGGGCGCACATAGGTGAACGCGCGGCAGCGGCTGTTGCCCATGCAGGCCGCCACGCAGATTTCGGGGTCTGCCTTGTCCTGCACGAATTGAAAGAAGTCTCGCCCCGGCCGATCCACCTGCGGCTCGCGCACCACCCGGCTGCCGGCCAACGCCGGCGGCAGCGCCGTGGCACACAGCGCCAGCGCGCAGATCACCGCCCGAACCCCGCGCGGCCCCGTGTTGAACCTGTTCATCGTGCGCCCTCCCGGCCGCCGCAGCGGCAGTGCATGCGCGCGCCAGACCGCGCGATTGCGCCCCCGGCCGACATGCCTGCATGCACTCTGGTGGCCCGGTTTGCGCGCATCAATACCGAGTTCAAGCGCAACGCAGGCCCGGCCGACGGGCGGTACTTGATGCCCGCAAGAGCCCGCACCTAGGTTGCAGCGTGGCGCGTGCCCGCCCGGGGCCGCGCACCCATCCGGAGGGAAGCTCATGCGCAAACTGTCCGAGGGGCTGGACCCCGATCAGACCGCGGCGCTCGAAGAAGCGGCGTATCTCGTCATCAAGGCACGCGAGCAGGCGGCCGAACGCCTGGAGCGCGCCGGCGTGAATGTCGACCTCGACCCCTCGCCCTTTGCCGCGCGCTGCAGCCACCGCCTGCCCGCCCCGCCCCCCAACCGCTTCTGTGGCTGCCCGCGCTACAAGGGCGATGGCGGCCTGTGCGTGAACCGCTTCATCGACTTCGATGCGCCCGACTTCGGCGGCGGGCCGTCTGAGCGGCCCTGCCATCACCCGGCTTCGTCGCACATCCTCGCGCCCTGAGATCTGCCTCAGCGCGGCGCGGCCCCCAACCCACCCCATCCTGCCCTGCCCCGCCCTGCCCCACCCCGCGCTGCCCGCAGATTGACGCGCCGCCTGCGGGCTGCTGTGCTTGGCGTTGAGCGGTCTGCCTGCACCGGCCGCATTTCCCTGATGGAGATCTGCCATGAACCGCATTGCGCTGGCCGCCCTTGCCCTGGTCACCGTATCGGCCGCTGTGTGGAGCAGCCACGCCGCCACCCCGCAGGCCGAGCCGGCGAGCTACCTGTTCAACGGCGCCGTGCGCGTCGGCCAGGCGCAGCCCATGGCTTTTGGCCAGCGCGTGCTACCCGGCCAGGCCGTGCGCATCGAGGTCGGCCCCGAGCTGATTCTCGAGTTCAACACCCCCACGTCCGACACGCAGCCCAGCCTGGTGCGCCTGCTGCAGGGCAAGGACGCGCAGACCAAGGTGCTGCACGAGGCGCGCACCCTCGCCCGCGCAAACGTCACCCGCTCCATGGCCTACCGCGTCTGCGGCGCCAGCGTCACCTTCATCACCCCCGCGCCGGCCGTGGTGCCTGCCTGCAGCTGAGCAGCGGCGCGCGCCCCACGCCCGCACTTGAACAACAAGATGGGCTTCTGGTGCGGTTCTCCAGACCAAACTGCCTGAAGAACCGCATGGGACAAGCGGAAAGCCTTTTGGGAACTTCTAGAAACCGTAGCGAGCGGGCCAAGTTGCGTGCGAGGAGCGCAGACAGTACGAGTAGTACGGCGAGCACCGGAGCACGCAAATTGGCCCGCGCAGTAGGTTTCTAGAAGTTCCCTTTTCAAACTCACGTCAAAGCCATGCACCCCACCCCGCTCCCCATGCTCAAGCTCAGCTGCGCCACGCTTTTTGCCCTGTGCACCGGAGCGGCCCTCGCCTCGCCAGACTGCGGCATGCGCGCGGCCCAGCTGCTGGCCGCCGGCAAGACGGCTGAACTGGCGCAGCTCTTTGTCCAGCCCAACGCCCGCACCCGCGAGCAGCTGGACAGCCTCGTCCAGGCCACCGGCCCGCTCACGGCGCTGGTGCCGGCCCCCAGAGCGCTGGACGGCAAGACCCAGCGCCTGAGCGTGACGGCGCCCAAGCTGCCCGCCGGCTACACGTTCGAAGGCGTGTGGGTTGATGCGCGCGCCGCCAAGCTTGGGCCGGTGCGCATGCAGGCCTCGGTGCAGCCCGGCGGCGGCTGCACGCTGCTGGGGCTGCATGTGGATGCGCCCACCGCGCGCTGAGCGCCCCACCCCAGCCGCGCGCCGTGAGCACCGACCCTCTCGACGAAGCCGCCCTGCTCGCGCTGGACGCCCAGCTCGGCACCGAAACCAGCCCCCGCTGGGACCGCTTCTACGCAGACCGCGCGCGGCCCTGCCCCTTCTTTGGCACCGCGCCCGACGAAAGCCTGCACGGCTGGCTGCACAGCGGCCGCATTCCGGCGCCCGCCCCGGCGGCGGCCTCTGCACCGCCGGGCACACCCGGCGCCAGCGCCACGCCCACGCAGCCCGGCGCGCACCGCACCGCCACCACCACCACCACTTCCACCCCCACCCGCCCCGCCGCGCTGGACCTGGGCTGCGGCAACGGGCGCAACGCCGTGTTTCTGGCGCAGCGCGGCTTTGCCGTCACGGGCGTGGACTTCTCGCCCGAGGCCATGGCCTGGGCGCAACAGCGCGCCGCCGCGGCGGGCGTGGCCCTCTCACTAATAACAAGCAGCGTGTTTGATGCGCCCCTGCCCGAAGGCGGGTTTGCGTTGGTGGTGGATTCCGGCTGCTTTCACCACCTGCCCCCACACCGCCGCGCCGGCTACGTGCAGCGCGTGCACCGCGCCCTGGCCCCCGGCGGCCACCTGGCGCTCACCTGCTTCCGCCCCGAAGGCGGCAGCGGCCTGAGCGACGCGCAGGTGTACGAACGCGGCACCCTGGGCGGCGGCCTGGGCTACACCGAGGCCGAACTGCGCAAGCACTGGGGCAGCGCGCTGGAGATTCTTGAGCTGCGCGCCATGCGCAAGCCGGCGGCGGGCAGCGGGGTGTTTGGGGAGGCGTTCTTGTGGGTGATGCTGGGGAGGAAGGGATGAGGGGCTTCTACGCCTACGCGAGGAACCGCAGATCCAGCATTCATGAGGGTCTTCGGGGCAAAGTGGCTGGAAAACCGCGCGGGACAAGCGAGACCATGGCCACACCGACGGAGAAGCTTGTGGCGTCTGCGGCACGGTCCTGGCCTCGGGCGCCTGCCTCCAAACCACTGGACCCTGATCACCACATAGGCACCCCGGGCGTACATGCTTACCGCGCCATTTGTTGCGTTGGCGATTCCCCTTCAACTTGAGCACGCCAGCGCACCGAGCTGGGTGTGCGACGCCCGCGTGCTCGGATTCTTAGCCGTGGCCAGCGCGTACGGCGGCCTCATCGCACTAGACCGAGCCGCCTATAACGGCCTGCGGCGGCTCGTAGGGGCCGGGGTGATGTTGGTGCCGTTGGCGATGGTGACACACAAAACAAATCGGTTTGGTTTATCTAGCCAACGCAATCGACCAGCTCTCTACCGACTTGACGAAAGGACTTACGCCCTAGTTATGAACCAACTGAAGGAGGGTGGATCGAGCGAAGACTCGCTGATCCCAACCCAGTTCATAACGGTGTCAGTAGGTGCAGACCTTAACGTGCCCCTCTCCTCGTCCCAATCAAAGCTCGTATCTGCTAGATGACCAACACCCGTGTGAACCACAAGAGCTCCGAAGAAGCATTCGGTCCGGCCACCCATGGGGCCGATCACCACATGAACGATTAGCTCCTTTGTTAGATGTGAATCGCGATGCGTTGAGACGGTGTGGCCGAGCTCGATCAGGTCCTGCAAAGACATCGCACCGAGCAAAAAATCGCCGAATGGAGCGTCTGCGATGTAGTACTGGGCACCAGAAATCAAAGCGATCACGAGCGATGAAGTCGCCCCTAAGGAATCGAAAGCCACTTCTACCTGCGTGTCCTCGAACTGGTATCGCCACAAATTTGTCTCGACCGCATCAGGCGTTCCCAACAGAGCACGCACCTTCTCGCTTGGGGTACGAAGCGGTACGGATGTGAGCAAGTTAGGCGGCGTACGCGGGCGCCGAAGCACGATCCCGTTTTGGGCGGTCGCTTCATCAGTGAGGATTCCTTCGGATCCTGCTAGCGGTTCGCGAATAGTCCAAGACATCACAACTGCATCAGAACCGTTTTCCGGATCAACCTCACCCTGCGTGTTCACGTACAGCAGGTGTCCATATGCATCTCGATACAGAAATACGCAGTCCGCGGCTCCGGTCCCCAGTGATCGCTGAATTTCTGTAAAGCCAAGCGCCCAGAAGTACGGACCGTTCCCCGAACAGATGTCGGCGCTGTTCCGATCTGACCAATGTCTACCAACCGGATGCCATCCAAATTCAATGAGTTGTCGCCGAGCGGCTTCATAGGGAAGCCATCGAAGGCGAGGGAGCGGCGTGTGCTTTGCGGAAGCGGGCTGCGGCAGTTCTTCGGCTTCCGTGCCGCTCAAAGCACGGAGCGCCCGCTCTTCCGCCCTTTCTTTCCAGCTTTCCAGAAGCTTTACGGTGTATCTGTCGGGAACGCTGTCGACGAGCTTGCCGCAGTTTTGGCACAGCCAAACTCCGTTCTCGAAGCTTGACCTACGTTCGCTGCTCGAATCCGGATCAAATCTCGGGCCGCCTGGGGCGGCAGCCGCTATGTGTGCGGCAACGCCGATGTTCACCGCCTTAGTCGGGTCCGCGTGAGGGCCCGACGTCAACTTTCCGCAGGCAGGATTCGAACAGCGGTAACCCACTCGCTTCGCAAGCGCTTCCTTTGTCCGAAGCGGAAAGTCATCTCGCGACATGGTTCCCCGACTGACGTCTTTTGACGCCCTCTTCACACTTGCTAAGCACTTACCCACCCGCCTTTTCGCCTCGGGCAATCGTTGCACGCACGAGATGGGCTTGGAACGGCCACTGGGTCTCGCGCACGATGCCCAGATCTAGATACAAGATTCGCACACACTCCCCACTCAAACCACCATCACCACCCCCGTCGCCTTCACCTCTTCCATCACAGGGTAGGTGTGGGTCTCGCGGATGCCGGGCCAGCTCCATAGGCTCTTGCCCATGAGCGCGCGATAGGCGGCCATGTCGGCCACGCGCACTTTCACCAGGTAATCAAAGCCGCCGGCCACCATGTGGCACTCCTGCACCTCGGGCAGGGCGCGCACCTCCTGCTTGAAGCGCTCGAACACGTCGGGCGTGGTGCGGTCGAGCTTCACTTCCACAAAGGCGAGCATGGCGGCGCCGAGCTTGTCTGGGTTGAGCTCGGCGCGGTAGCCGCGGATGTAGCCCTCGCGCGTGAGGCGCTTCACGCGCTCCAGACAGGCTGCGGGGCTCAGGTGCACGAGGCTGGCCAAGCGGGCGTTGGTGATGCGGCCGTCTTCTTGCAGGATGCGAAGAATGGCGCGGTCTGTGCGGTCGATGTCCATTTAATTGCCTTGTTTCTTTGGTTTTGGCCGAATCTTATTTGGTTTGGTGGCACCAATCACGAAGCTCATTTGTCTGGAAGGGCTTCAGAATGCGGGGCTTGTTGGTGTGGGTTCTGGCTGTGCGAGCGGACCCCACCCTAACCCTCCCTACAAGTAAGGGAGGGAATCAAACCCCTGCCCTGCCTGCTGCTCCGCCACATTGACGGCAGCGAAACCGAGCCGAGCCCCGCCATGAAGCCTTCTGACCTGCCGCCCAGCCTGACCGCCACCCTCACCGGCCCTGCGCCGCTGCGCACCGGCGCGCCCTACCGCGATGAGCTGGCGCATTGCCGCGCCCTGCTCGCGCGCCTGGAGCCGCAGCGCGCGGTGCTGGAAGGCAGCCGCACCCGCGCCAACGTGTGGATTGAGGCGCTGCGCCGCAAGGAGCAGCCGCCCTTTGCGGTAGAGCGCCTGCTGGCGCAGTTCCCCATCAGCACGGCAGAGGGCCTGGCCCTGCTGCGCCTGGCCGAGGCGCTGCTGCGCATTCCTGATGTGGATACCGCTGCACTGCTGGCGGCCGATGTGTTTGCGCCGGCCACCTTCAGCAAGCAGGACGAAGAGGACATGATCGCCAAGGCCACGCGCAGCGCGATCAGCCTGGGCAAGAAGCTGCTGCCCGAGGGCGAAAGCGAGCTGGCCGAGAGCCTGCTCACCAAGCTGGGCGCGCAGACCTTTGTGCGCGCCAGCCGCGCGGCCGTGGCGGTGTTGAGCCAGCAGTTTGTGTTTGCCAGCAATATCCAAGACGGGGTGGACCGCGCCGCCAAGAACAGCAAGGAGACGGTGAGCTTCGACATGCTGGGCGAAGGCGCCCGCAACGAGGCCCAGGCCAAGCGCTATCTGGCGGCGTATCACGAGGCGATCGTTGCCACCGCCAAGCTGCAGAGAGGTGGCGCGGAACCGCACCGCGGCGCCAACGTCTCCATCAAGCTCACCGCCCTGCACCCGCGCTTTGAAGAAGTGCAGCGCGCCCACGTGCTGCCGGAGATGCTCGCGCGCGTGGCCCCGCTGGTGGAAGAGGCGCTCAAGCTCAACGTGCCCATCACCATCGACGCCGAGGAAAGCGAGCGCCTGGAACTGAGCCTGGACCTGATCGAGGCGCTGATCGAAAGAACCAAGCCCGCGCCCTACATGCTGGGCCTGGCGATTCAGGCCTATGGCCTGCGCGCGCTGGACACCATCAGCCACATTGGCGATCTGGCCGCCAAGCACGGCGTGAAGATTGCGGTGCGCCTGGTCAAGGGCGCCTACTGGGACGCCGAAGTGAAGCGCGCCCAGGAGCTGGGCCTGCCCAACTACCCGGTGTTCACGCACAAGCAGCACACAGACCTTTCGTACCTGGCCTGCGCCACGCGCCTGTTCGAGCTGCACGACCGCATCTACCCCATGTTTGCCACGCACAACGCGGCCACGCTGGCGGCCATTCGGGCGCTGGCCGGCAGCAACACGCACTACGAGTTCCAGCGCCTGCACGGCATGGGCGAAAGCCTGTATGAGGTGGCCGCCGCCGACCTGACCGTGCCCGTGCGCATCTACGCCCCGGTGGGCGAGCCGCGCGACCTGCTGGCCTACCTGGTGCGCCGCCTGCTGGAAAACGGCGCCAACACGAGCTTTGTGCACCAGCTGGCCGACCCGCGCGTGCCCGCCGCCCTGCTGACGGAGCTGCCGTTTGCAATTGCTTCGCAGCCGGCGCTGCCCATGCCCGTGGCCCTGTACGGCGCCAGCCGCGCCAACAGCAAGGGGCTGGATGTGCAGATGAGAGCTGCGGTGCAGAGCGAACTGGCTTCTCGCGCTTCTGGCGCGGGTTTTGAGGCATTTGTGCTCGGGAAGCCGCATGGATCCTGGTCTCCAGCCCCCAAAGCCCCGGTATGGAGCCCCAACGACGGCACGCAGATTGGCACCGTGCAGTGGGCCACCAAGCAAGACGTGGCCATGGCCATCGAGACCGCGCACGCCGCCTGGCCCTACTGGGAGGCCCTGCCCGTGACCGAGCGCGCCGACATGCTGCGCCGTGCGGCCGACCTGCTCGAAGCCCGCATGGCGGACTACTTGCATCTGCTGGCCGTTGAGGCGGGCAAGACCACGGTGGACGGCGTGGCCGAGGTGCGCGAGGCCATCGACTTCCTGCGCTACTACGCCCACCAGGCCGAAAGCCTGATGGCCCCCGACCACCTGCCCGGCCCCACGGGCGAGACGAATGTGCTCACGGCCCGCGGCCGCGGCGTGTGGGTGTGCATCAGCCCGTGGAACTTCCCGCTGGCCATCTTTGCGGGGCAAGTGGCCGCCGCACTCGTCACGGGCAACAGCGTGATTGCCAAGCCGGCCGAGCAGACGCCGCTGGTGGCGCATGCCTTTGTGAAGCTCATGTACGAGGCCGGCGTGCCGCAAGACGCGCTGTACTGCCTGCCGGGCGCCGGCGAGGTGGGCGCCGCGCTCACGCAGCACCCGCTCACGGCCGGCGTGGCCTTCACCGGCTCCACGCAGGTGGCCAAGCTGATTGCCGCCACGCTCGCCACCAAGCCCGGCCCGCTGGCCCCGCTGATTGCCGAGACCGGCGGCATCAACGCCATGATCGTGGACTCCACCGCCCTGCCCGAGCAGGTGATTGATGCCGTGGTGATGAGCGCCTTCCGCTCGGCCGGCCAGCGCTGCTCGGCCCTGCGCGTGCTCTGCGTGCAGGACGACATTGCCGACGAACTGATTGCCGGCATTGGCGGCGCGCTGGAAGTGCTGCGCCTGGGCCACCCGGCCGACCCCGCCACCGACGTGGGCCCGATCATCGACCGCGAAGCGCTGGAGCGCCTGCAGACCTACGAGCGTGAACTGAGCAGCCGCGGCAAGGCCGTGGGCGGCGCGCCCAAGCTGCCCGAAGGCGCATCAGGCAACGGCAACCTGGGCGCCGGGTACTTCTTTGCGCCCGTGGCCTACGAGCTGCCCAGCCTGGCCGACGTGAAGGAAGAAGTCTTCGGCCCGGTGCTGCACATCGTGCGCTACAAGGCCAAGGCACTGGATGCGCTGATGGACGAGATCAACGCCCTGGGCTACGGCCTCACCCTCGGCGTGCAGACGCGCATCACGGCGCGCGCCGAAGCCATTGCGCGCAAGCTGCGCGTGGGCAATGTGTACGTGAACCGCAGCATGATCGGCGCCGTGGTGGGCGTGCAGCCCTTCGGCGGCCAGGGCCTCTCCGGCACCGGCCCCAAGGCCGGCGGCCCGCACTACCTCACCCGCTTCGTGACCGAACAGACGGTGACCATCAACACGGCGGCTGCGGGCGGCAACGCCACCCTGCTGGCGAGTTTTGGGTCTTGAGGGGTCTTGAGGGGTTTTGAGGGATCTTGATGCAGCGCTGCAGGCGGGCGGCACCGGCGTGCCGCTCGCTATGCTGCGGCGCTGATTGATCCAAGGAGCGTGTCATGGCCAATGCGGCCGGATTCCTGCGCGGCGCTGCCGCTGCAGCACTGATGCTGCTGAACGGCGGGGTGCAGGGACAACAAGGCAGCGCAGCCGCCGCGCCGGCTGAGGCCGCGCCTGCAGCGGCGCCCGTGGACTGCACCAACTTCAAGCACGAGGAGCGCTGGCGCGGCTCCCGGACGGAGCAGCGGCCCGATGGTTCGGCGTTCACCTCGCCGCAGATGCGGCTCGCACAGCCGCTTTACCCGGCGAAGGAGCTGCGGGAAGGGCTCAGTGGCACGGTGCTGATGGAATTCACGATCGAGGTCGATGGCAAGCCGACCGAGCTCGAAGTTCGGCAGACGCCAGGGCCGGCGTTTTCCGAATATGCCCGCGCCTCGGTGCTCTGCTCGCAATACCGCCCGGCCACGCTCGACGGCACACCCGTGGCCATGCGCGTGCGCCTCCCCTTCCGCTACGAGATCCAGGAATGACGCTCTCCACACGCATCGCCTTCATCGGCGGCGGCAACATGGCCACCGCCATCATCGACGGCCTGCTGGCCGCAGGCCGCACCCCGGCTGACTTCTTTGTGGTGGAGCCTTTTGAGGCCACGCGGCAGGTGTCGGTGGCCAAGGGGATTGCCACGGCCACGGAACCCACCGCCGGCTTAAGCGACTGCGGCCTCTGGGTGCTGGCCACCAAGCCGCAGACCCTGCAGGGCGCCTGCGAGGCGGCACGCCCCTTCCTGAAGGCCGACACAGTGGTGGTGAGCATCGCCGCGGGCATGCGTATCGCGACGATTGCCAGCTGGCTGGGCGGCCACAGCCGCGTGGTGCGCACCATGCCCAACACGCCGGCCAAGGTGGGCCTCGGGCTGACCGGCCTGTACGCCACCGCCGGCTGCAGCGCGGCCGACAAGGCGGCGGCCGAGGCCGTGTTTGCCGCCACGGGCGAGCGCATTTGGGTGGCCACAGAAGCCATGCTCGACCCGATCACGGCCATTACCGGCAGCGGCCCGGGCTATGTGTTCTATTTCATGGAAGCCATGGAGCGCGCAGCCATCGAACTCGGCTTCACGCCGGATGAAGCACGCAAGCTCTCGGTGGCGGCCTTCCGCGGCGCCGCCGAGCTGGCCAAGCAGGACCCGGAACCGCTCTCCACCCTGCGCGAACGCGTGACCAGCAAGGGCGGCACCACCTATGCGGCGCTCTCGCACATGTGGGACGCCAAGGTGGGCGAAACCATCACCGCCGCCCTGCACAAGGCCAGCGAACGCGCAGCCGAAATGGCCGAGCAGCTGGCGAAGCCGGCGAAGTAATGCCCAACCAAGGAGCACGTCATGGTGCCTGCAAGCGATGGAAACCTCTCACTCGCAGTGCTGATTGACGCAGACAACGCGAACCCCGGCATCGTGGACGGCCTGCTGGCCGAGGTGGCGAAGTTTGGTGTTGCGAGCGTGAAGCGCATCTATGGCGACTGGACCACGCCCAATCTGGGTGCTTGGAAGCAGGTGCTGCTGGAGCATTCCATCCAGCCGGTGCAGCAGTTCCGCTACACCACGGGCAAGAACGCCACCGACAGCGCCATGATCATTGATGCCATGGACCTGCTGTATTCAGGCACTTACGACGGCTTCTGCATCGTCTCCAGCGACAGTGACTTCACGCGCCTGGCGGCACGCCTGCGCGAGGCCGGCAAGCGCGTCATGGGCTTCGGCGAGAAGAAGACGCCCAAGCCCTTTGTAAGCGCCTGCGACCGCTTCATCTACACCGAGGTGTTCCTGCCTGCGGAGAACGAGCCCGAGGCCGCCAAGGCCAAATCGGCCAAGGAACTCCGGCAGGACACGCGCCTGATGAACCTCATCCGTAAGGCGATCGAGGAAACCTCGGACGAGGATGGGTGGGCTCACTTGGGTGGCGTGGGCTCCAATGTGTCCAAGCAGGCGCCGGAGTTTCAGGCGCGCAACTACGGCTACGCAAAGCTGAGCGACCTTGTTGAGGCGATTGGCCTTTTTGAGACCGTACGCCGTGAGAAGGGCGTGCTGGTGCGCGACAAGAAAACCAAGCTGAAGAGCGGAAACGGCGCGTAAGGCAATTGACGCGCGGCAGCACTCAGGCCTGCTTCTCGACTTCCTTCTCGGGCAGATCCAGACCGCGGCGCTGGGCCATGGCGCGGCCCACGGTGCGGCGCGCGTTTGCAGGCAGCAGGCGCTGCGCATAGGGCAGCACGACGCTGTCTTCGATGGCCAGATGACGCTGCGTGGCGTCACGGAACTGGCGCACGAGCTGGCCGTCGAGCTGGACGGGTTCGCCAGCCGCAACGCTCTGCAGATCAACCCGCAGGAAGGCCCAGAGCTCGTCGAGCTTGCTGTGCTCCTCGACAAGCTCGTCGATGGTCAGGCGCAGGGGGTCGTCTTCAGCGACGCAGGCACGCAGCGCGGGATAGACGTCTTCATCTTCGTCCTGGTGATGCAGGGGCGCAGCGATGTCGAAATAGCGCAGCACGGACGACGCGGCACTGGCCGATTCTTCACTGGGGCCGCGCGTGGCCAGGAAGGCTTCCAGACGGCGCAGGGTGTCCAAGGCGTGCTGCATGCGGCCGTGACAGACGCTGAGCATCTCGATCGGGTCGTCGAAGGTGGCGACGGGTTGATCTCGGAAGGGCATCGGAGGAGGCGGCCCCGACACTGCGGTCGGGTGACGAGGTTGCGTTGATAAATTGTCGGCGATCCCTCACCGGGAATCCATGCGCGGGGCGTAACTTCGGGTAAGTCCTGCTGCGTGTTTGCCATGGCGAACAGTGCGCCGTGATGCAGCGCGGACCGGGCCACTCAGCGCAACACAAACTGCAGCGCAATCCCCGCAAACAGCGCCAGCCCCACCCAGTGGTTCGACTTGAAGGCGGCAAAGCAGGCCGCGCGGTCGCGGCTGAAGACCTTGGGCGCCTGCACGCCGCACAGGGCCGCCGCCACGGCCAGGCCGATCCATGCGGCCAGGCCCATGCCCATGTACTCGATGGCCAGGGCCATCATGCCGATGAACAGGATGTGGCAGACCATGACGGCCGCAGCATCAAAGCGGCCGAAGGTGATGGCCGAGGTCTTGAGACCGAGCTTGAGGTCGTCCGGCTTGTCGGCCATGGCATAGGCGGTGTCGTAGCCCAGCGTCCAGATCAGGTTGGCCGCAAACAGCCCCCAGGCCATGGGCGGAATGCCGCCCTGCACCGCTGCAAAGGCCATGGGGATGCCGAAGGAGAACGCCACGCCCAGCACCAGCTGCGGCATGCCAAAGAACCGCTTGAAGAACGGATAGGTGGCGGCCACCGCCAGCGCGGCAAAGGACAGCTGCACGGTGAGCGCGTTCTGCGTGAGCACGAGCGCAAAGGCCATGAGCGACAAGACCACCGCCACAGCCACGGCCTCCTTGGCGCTGATCTTGCCGCTGGTGAGCACGCGCTGCTCGGTGCGCTGCACATGGCGGTCAAAGTCGCGGTCGGCGTAGTCGTTGATGGCGCAGCCGGCTGAGCGCATCAGAAAGGTGCCGAGCACGAACACGATGAGCGTGCCCAGAGGCGGCACGCCATTGGCCGCGATCCACAGCGCCCAGAGCGTGGGCCAGAGCAGCAGCAGCGTGCCCACGGGCTTGTCCCAGCGGATCAGCAGCAGGTAGAGCTTGAGACGTTCTTGCATGTCAAAAAAAGCGCCGCAGGTGCGGCGCGTGGCATGGATGGGCCGCAGGATAGCCCTGCGGCAGGGGCAATCAGCTTTCCAGGAGGGAACGCAGCATCCAGGCGGTCTTTTCGTGGATGTCCAGGCGCTGGGTGATGAGGTCGGCGGTGGGCTGGTCGTCGGCCTTGTCGGCCAGCGGGAACACGGCGCGGGCGGTCTTGGCCACGGCCTCATGGCCGCGGTGCAGCAGGCTGATCATTTCAGTGGCCTTGGGCACGCCCGCCGGCTCCTTGATGGACGACAGCATGCCGAACTGCGCATAGGTGCCGGGTGCGTGAAAGCCCAGGGCACGGATGCGCTCGGCGATCGGATCCACGGCGTTCCACAGCTCGGTGTACTGCGTCATGAACATGGCGTGCAGGGTGTTGAACTGCGGGCCGGTGACGTTCCAGTGGAAGTTGTGCGTCATCAGGTAGAGCGTGTAGGTGTCGGCCAGCAGGTGCGAGAGGCCTTCGGCAATCTTCTCGCGGTCCTTGGCACTGATGCCGATGTCGATCATCGAGGTGCTTGCGGGGGACACGGCCGCTTTGGCGGCAGACTTCTTGGCCATGGGGTTCTCCTTCGGAGGGGATCAGGGTCTGGGTGGAGTGTGTGGTTGGTGTGTGGATGAAGCAAGCCTACACGCGGCAGGTTCCGTGCATGTGTTCGGCAGCGCTCATTGCGGCTTGGCCGCCTCGTCGAGCATGCGCACGCCCGGCAGCTCGCTGTCGAGCACGGCACGGCGCACGGCCTCCACGGCGGGCAGGCGCGTGAAGCTCTTGCGCCAGGCCAGCACCACGCGGCGGTCGGGCACGGGCTTCTCGAAGGGCACGTAGCGCAGCAGGTCGCGCTTGCTGGGCTTCTCGGGCACGGAGCTGGCGGGCAGCACAGTCACGCCAATGCCGCCGGCGACCATGTGGCGGATGGTCTCCAGCGAGGAGCCCTCGAAGCTCTTCTGCACACCGTCGGCGCCGGCGGCAAAGCGCGCCATCTCCGGGCAGACCTCGAGCACCTGGTCGCGGAAGCAGTGGCCCACGCCGAGCATGAGCATGGTCTCGCTCTTCAACTCCGTGGCGGTGACGCTCTTGCGGCTTTCCCAGGCATGGCCGGCGGGTACAGCTACGACGAAGGGTTCGTCGTACAGGGGCTGAAGCATGAGGCCGGCGTCGGGCAGCGGCAGGGCCATGATGGCGCAGTCGATCTCGCCGGCGCGCAGCATGTCGATCAGCTTCATGGTGAAGTTTTCCTGCAGCAGCAGGGGCATCTGCGGCGCGGCCTTCATGATCGCCGGCACCAGGCGCGGCAGCAGGTAGGGCCCGATGGTGTAGATGATGCCCAGCTTCAGCGGCCCCGAGAGCGGGTTCTTGCCGCTCTTGGCGAGTTCCTTGATGCGGCCGGCCTCCTCCAGCACGCGGCGCGCCTGCTCGACGATCTGCCCGCCCATGGGCGTGACCGACACCTCGGTGGAGCCGCGCTCGAAGAGCACCACGCCCAGCTCCTCTTCGAGCTTCTTGATGGCGACCGACAGCGTGGGTTGAGAAACAAAGCAGGTTTCGGCCGCGCGGCCGAAGTGCTTCTCCTTGGCCACGGCCACGATGTAACGCAGTTCAGTGAGCGTCATGCGCAGACTCCTGAAAGTGAAGATGGGCTTGCAGACCCGTTCTCCAGCCAAAAATGGCTGGAAAGCCGCATGGGACAAGCGAGAAGCAATTCAACGCGACCACGCCACCACCTCCTGGCGCTGGCTGCCCAGGCCTTCGATGCCCAGGGTCAGCACGTCGCCCACGTCCAGGAACACCGGCGGCTTGAAGCCCATGCCCACGCCGGGCGGCGTGCCGGTGGTAATCAGGTCACCGGGTTCGAGCGTCATGTATTCGCTGACGTAGCTGATGATCTGTGCCACGTTGAAGATCATGGTGGCGGTGCTGCCGCTCTGCGCGCGGTTGCCATTCACGTCCAGCCAGAGCGTGAGCGCCTGCGGGTCGGGCACCTCGTCGGGCGTGACGAGCCAGGGGCCGGTGGGGCCGAAGCTGTCGTAGCCCTTGCCCTTGTCCCAGGTGCCGCCGCGTTCCATCTGGAAGTTGCGCTCGCTCACGTCGTTCACCACGCAGTAGCCGGCCACATGGCTCAGGGCCCCGTCCACGCTCACATGGCGTGCGGTCTTGCCGATCACCACGCCCAGCTCCACCTCCCAGTCCAGCTTGGTGGAGTGCGGCGGCTTGATGATGGGGTCGGTCGGGCCGCTGATGCTGCTTGAGGCCTTGAGGAAGATGATCGGCTCGGTGGGAATCGGCAGGCCGGCTTCGCGGGCGTGGTCCGCATAGTTCAGGCCGATGCCCACAAACTTGCCCGGCCGCGCAATGCAGCTGCCCCAGCGCCAGCCGCCCTCGGGCGATGTGGTCACTTCGGGCAAGCCATTCCAGCCGATGCTGCGCACCCGCGCTGGCAGATCGGCCGCGAGCGCATCGCCGTCGATGTCCTTGACCACATCCGCCAGCGAATACAGCGTGCCGCTGCCGTCGATGACGCCGGGGATTTCCTTGCCCTTGGGGCCGTAGCGCACAAACTTCATCGCAGTTCCTTGTCGTGTCCGCTCCCCTGTGGGCGGGGGATGAGGCGGGACACCGCACCGTCCCTGCGGACGGTGTGGTGCCTGTCGAGTCCGACCGGCTTGCAAGCCGGAAGGTGGCAGGTTGGGGTGCCCCACACCTGCAGCTGAAAGCGTGAGCGTGCAAGCACGCTCATGCTTTCAAGAAATGTTCGCGCCCACCCATCCACCAGCGCAGGCATTCCTGCACGGCGTGGGGGTCGCGAGCGAGCAAATCGCTGGCGCAGTCCTGTGCAGCGGCCACCCAGGCCTGGTCTTCCTCCAGGTCGGCGAAGCGCAGCAGGGCCAGGCCGCTCTGGCGGCTGCCGAGGAATTCGCCGGGCCCGCGCAGCTGCAGGTCGCGCCGGGCGATCTCGAAGCCGTCCGTGGTCTCGCGCATCACCTTCAGGCGCTCCTTGGCGGTGGGTGACAGTGGACTGGCATACAGCAGCACACAGGCCGATTCCGCCGCGCCGCGCCCCACGCGGCCGCGCAGCTGGTGCAGCTGGGCCAGGCCAAAGCGCTCGGCATGCTCGATGACCATGAGCGAGGCCGCCGGCACGTCCACGCCGACCTCGATCACCGTGGTGGCCACCAGCACGCGCAGGCGGCCGGCCACAAACTCATCCATGACGGCCTGCTTCTCGGCGGGCGTCAGCCGCCCATGGACGAGGCCCACGGGAATGGGCGCCAGTTCCTCGGACAGCTGGGCATGGGCGTCGAGCGCGTTCTGCAGCTCGAGCATCTCGCTTTCTTCCACCAGCGGCACCACCCAGTACACCTGCCCCGAGCTCGCCCACTGGCGCACACGCTCCACCACCTCGTCCTTCTTCTCCATCGCAAACACCTTGGTCACGATGGGCGTGCGGCCCGGGGGCATCTCGTCGATCACCGAGACATCGAGATCCGCGTAGTAGGTCATGGCCAGGGTGCGCGGGATGGG
>JAIXTA010000082.1 GCA_027484405.1 Burkholderiales bacterium | reverse complement strand
TGCGGCTTTTCAGGCCAAAATGGCTGGAAAGCCGCACCAGACAAGCGAGAAGGCCTGAAAGCCGCTTGGTTTGCGCGGGTTGACGCAAGCGTGTGCGTGCTGACGCCCGCATCGGCACACCGAGATCGGCTCCTGGTGCGGCTTTTCGGGCAAAACGGCCTGAAAAGCCTTGTGGGACAAGCGAGAAGGGTGCGGACGTACTTGTGCGGGCGGCCGCAGCGCTGCTTCAAAAGAACAGCAGCGGCGCCACAAACGCAAAGAACGCACCCACCAGATAGATCAGCACCGAGACGCCATACACCCAGGCCGACACACGCCGTGTGCGCATGCAGGTCGCGGCCAGCGCCGGGTCCGTGGGGCAGGGCTCGAAGCGCGCCCGCCACTGCAGCCAGCCGGCCAGCACCAGCATCAGGCCGGCGCCGGCAAACACCCAGGCCGAACGTTCCGACAACCAGACCAGCGCGGGCACTGCAGACACTAGGCCGGCCAGTGCCGCACCCGCGCCCAGGGCCACCAGCAGCGCCGGCAGCGCGCAGCAGATCAGCGTGCCGCCGCTGGTGAACAGCGACAGCAGGCTCGCTGATGAGGCCGGACGAAGCCAAGCACTTGAGTGCTTGGCTTCGCCTGACGAATCGGAGCCGCCTGCATGCGGCGAGGTGGGGCGCGATACGTTGGTGGTGGGGGTGACGGCCACGGCGGGGGCTGCGGCCTACTTCTTGGCGTACTGCGCCTTGATGGCGGCCACGGTCTGCGGCACGAACTCGGCCTTGACCACGTCGTAACCGGCGTCCTTGATGTCGGCCTTGAACTTGTCCAGCGCCATGGTCTGCCCGGGCTTGAGCTGCACGGCCACGACCTTGTTCTTCAGATCGACGAACACGGCCTGGGTGGCCGCTTGCTTGTTCATCTTCATTTCGATGCCCTGCGCGCAGAAGGCGCAGACCATGCCGTTGACCTCGGCGCGGATAGTCTGCACGCCTTCGGCGGCCTGAGCGGCCAGGGCAGATGTCGCCAAGGCGACGGCGATGACGAGCTTTTTCATTTCGGACTCCTTCACAACAGACTTAGAACGCAAAAACCTTCATCACCGCCACGCGAGGCTTGCCCTCCGTGTTGGCGCCCACTTCAACATAGAGACTCTTGTGGATGAAGCGCAGGAAGGGGGTGACTTCGACCTTGTCGTCAAAGCGCGGCATGCGCTTGGCTTCGACGATCAGCCAGGGTTGCCATTCATCGAAGTTGACTTCGTAGAACGAGAACCCGGCTTGGGCCTTGTAGGTGTCGTACTGCAGACCGCCCTTGCCGCGCAAAGTTGCAGCCGAGACCAAGGTGTAGAGCCGCGTCGTTTCCCAATCGAATTGCACCATCGGCATCCAGCCGGTGCGATCTGCCATGCGGTGACCGTTGGGATGGGTTTCACGGGTGGTGCCCACGTCCAGCGCAAACCACAGGTTGGCTTGAGAGTCCGGACGGTTCCAGCGAGCCACACGGCGGACGTAGTTCACGCCGGTGTGTTCCACACGGTGGCGGCTGTCGTCCATCTTCCAGCGGTGGTAGCCCACGCCGAGTGCGTCCTTGCCGGTGAAGGCGCGGTTGATCATCCAGTCCTGGTTGAGTTCGCTGGCCTCGCCCATCACCATCCAGGAGTCCTTGAAGCCGGTGAGCGGGCCGGCGGCGGCCAGCAGGGGCAGCCCGAGCAGGGGCAAGGCCAACAGGGCGCGGGCAGACAGGCGCTTGAACAGCGCAAAAGCATGGTGCAGCGAACAGTTCATCGCTTCACTATGCACATTGCCATGGTGGGAAGCTCAAGCCAGACCCGGCGGTGCAATCGGGTGCGCGGGAAAATCCGGGTGCAGCACCAGATGTCGGGCTCAGGTTTCGGTGTCTTCCCGGTAGGCGCGCCAAGCCTTGGTGCGTGCACTCAGCAGCGCATTCTGGCGGACGAAGATGCTGCAGGCGTCGCAGGCGAGCAGGTGCAGGCGCAAGCCGAGGCGCTCTAGCAGACCGAGCTTTCTGTCCTGCGACTGCAGGACCATGATGAAGACTTCGCGGCAGGTTTTCATGATCAGGTCTTGGTGGCTGCCTGCCCGAACCAGTTGATTTCGAGACATTCGCGCAGTCGTGCTCGCGCACGATGCAGCAGCACCCAGGCATTCGTCGGCGTGACCTGCAAGGCCTTACATATTTCCTCGGTTTCCAGCTCCATCCATTCGCGCATCATGAACATGCGACCTTGGGCGGCAGGCAGCTTTTCCACACAGCCCTCAAGGGCAGCAAAGAAGGCGCCGCGCTCGTAGTCGCCCTCGGGGTTTCCCCAGTCGGTCGGCTTCACGCGCCAGTGGCCAGTCTGATCGAACAGCGCGTCGAGCATGTCGGACTCGCTCTCGTCGTCCTCGCGCGTGATCTGCACCCAGCGCTGTCCGGCGCGCAGCACGTCGATGATCTTGTGCTTCAGGATGCCGGTGACGTAGGTGCGCAGCTGGCTCCTGCCCGCGAAGGCCTGCGGCTTCTCCAGCACGGCCAGCAGAGTGTCGGACACGCAGTCTTCTGCGGTGGCCTCATCTCTGAGCTGGAGCCGCGCGTACTTCATGAGCGCCGGGCGCAGGGCCTCGAGGTCGGCGGGCTGGGGAGCGGTGGGTCCGGAGGCGGCGGCAGAGGTCATGGGCGGATTGTGCGGGTCGCGCCGCGGCCTGGGCAAGCCGGTCCGGCGGTGTGTCGATAAGATTGTTGCCCACTTGAATGCGCTCCCCTTCACCCGGACCCGCCAGATGACAGAACCCACCACGCCCAAGCACGAAGCCGCCCGCATCCTTGTCGAGGCCATGCCCTACATCCGCCGCTACTACGGCAAGACCCTGGTGGTGAAGTACGGCGGCAATGCCATGGTGGACCCGCAGCTGCAAGCGGCGTTTGCGCAGGACGTGGTGCTGCTCAAGCTGGTGGGCATGAACCCGATCGTGGTGCACGGTGGCGGCCCGCAGATCGATCAGGCGCTCGATCGGCTGGGCAAGAAGGGCACCTTCATCCAGGGCATGCGCGTGACCGACAAGGAGACCATGGATGTGGTTGAGTGGGTGCTCGGCGGCGAGGTGCAGCAGGACATCGTTGGCCTGATCAACCACGCCGGCGGCAAGGCCGTGGGCCTGACCGGGCGCGACGGCGGCCTGATCCGCGCGCGCAAGCTGCTGATGAAGGACATGAAGGACCCGAGCATCACGCACGACGTGGGGCAGGTGGGCGAGATCGAGAAGATCGATCCCTCGGTGGTCAAGGCCCTGCAGGACGACCAGTTCATTCCGGTCATCTCGCCGATCGGCTTCGGCGACGACAACGAGAGCTACAACATCAATGCCGATCTGGTCGCCGGCAAGCTGGCCGAGGTGCTCAAGGCCGAAAAGCTGGTGCTGCTGACCAACACGCCCGGCGTGCTGGACAAGAACGGCAACCTGCTCACGGGCCTGACCAGCAAGCGCATTGACGAGCTGTTCGAGGACGGCACGATCTCCGGCGGAATGCTGCCGAAGATCTCCTCGGCCCTGGAGGCGGCCAAGAGCGGCGTGAACAGCGTCCACATCATCGACGGCCGCGTGCCGCATGCCCTGCTGCTGGAGATCCTGACCGACTCCGGTGTGGGCACGATGATCCGCAGCCACTGAGGCGCAATGCGCGGCGTGACATGCGCCGCACCGATGCAAGCCAAAAATCCGCCGAGATCCGCGCGAGGCAAGCGATACCCGCCGAATCACATCTTCAAACGAACGTTGAAGATCGACCCTTGGGATCGTCGAATTTCAATGTTCATTTGAAAATCGCCAATGCTGCAAGCGCGCCCCGTCCATGCCCGCCATCTGGTTCTTCGATCTCGACAACACCCTGCACAACGCCAGCCATGCCATCTTCGGCGGCATGGATGAGCGCATCAACCAGTGGATCATCCAGCATCTGCACGTGGATGCGGCCGAGGCTGATCGCATCCGGCGCGTGCACTGGAAGCGCTATGGCGCCACCCTCATCGGGCTGGTGCGGCACCACGGCGTGGACGGTCTGAAGTATCTGGAAGACACGCACCGCTTCGATCCGCGGCCCCTGATGCGCTTCGAGCGCGGCCTGGCGCGCAAGCTCGTGCCGCTGCCCGGCCGCAAGGTGCTGCTGACCAATGCGCCCTCGATCTATTCGCGCCAGGTAATGGCCGAGCTCGACCTGGCGCGGCGCTTCCATGCCCATGTGGCCATCGATCACATGAAGGTCTTCGGCCAGTTCGCACCCAAGCCGAGCAAGCGCATGCTGCGGCAGCTCGTCGCCCGGCACCGCATCAAGCCCCACCAGGCCGTGCTGGTCGAGGATGCGGTGGCCAACCTGAAGGCGGCGCGCGCCATCGGCATGCGCACCGTGCTCGTGCGCGGCTTCACGCGCAGCGCCACGCGTTCACGTGGGTATGTGCCCGCTCACAGCGCACACCAGTCCGGGCGGGCTTCCTGCGTGGACTGCTGTGTACACTCCGTCGCCCATTTGCGCGCCAAGACCTGGCTGCTCAAGCAACCGACCATTCGTTGATGTCAGACGCATCTGCCCACGAAGCAGCGCCCCCGGAGGCGCCCACCCGCAAGCGCCCCAAGCCCGGCGAGCGCCGCCTGCAGATCCTGCAGACCCTGGCCGAGATGCTTGAGCACCCCAAGGGCGAGCGCGTCACCACGGCGCTGCTGGCGAGCAAGCTCGACGTCTCCGAGGCCGCGCTGTATCGGCACTTCGCCAGCAAGGCGCAGATGTACGAGGGCCTGATCGAGTTCATCGAGACCAGCGTCTTCGGCCTGATCAACCAGATCACCACCCAGGAAGACAACGGCCTGAAGCAGACCGGCAGCATCGTCGCCATGCTGCTCAAGTTTGCGGTCAGCAACCGCGGCATGACCCGCGTGCTGATCGGCGATGCCCTGGTGCTCGAGGATGAGCGCCTGCAGGTACGGATCAATCAGTTCGTGGATCGCGTTGAAGCCGCCGTGCGCCAGAGCCTGCGTACGGCCGCCAGTCAGGGCCAACTCGCCGACAGCGACCCGGGCGCACGCGCCGGCGTGATCGTGGCTGCCGTGCTCGGCCGCTGGCACCGCTATGCCAAGTCGGGCTTCAAGCTTGATCCGGCGCAGGGCATCGACGCACAACTGCGCGTCCTTCTGACCTGAACAGTTGCCGTGCCCTGACCTGCGTCTCAGCCTGCTGGCGCGCGTCGCTCGAGCGCGACCAGCCACACTGCGGACAGGATCACTGCCGTGCCCAGCACGAAGATCGGCGTGATGCGTTCGCCCAGCAGCGCTGCGCTCCACAGCAAGCCGAACACCGGAATCAGCATCGGTACCGTCATGGCCTTCACCGGCCCGATGCGCACGACGAGTGCCATGTAACGCGCGGTGGCCCATGCGGAGTTGCTGACCGCCAGAATGCTCACCCACAGCCATGCCGAGGCCGAGGGCCAGTGCGGCGGCAGGAAGCACAGCGCTGGGATGAGCAGCACGAGACTGGCTGCCCCGAGCATGCCGAAAGTCAGCACCAGTGAATTCACGTGACTGGCGTGCCGTTTGGTCAGAAGCTGTGCCAGCGCAAAGCACAGACACGCCCCCAAGCCTGCGACCACAGCGCCGGCGACCTGCAGATCCATCGCCACGGGGCCGAGCCCGACCAGCAGGCCCACCCCTGCAACCCCCAGCAGCACGCCCGCACCGCGGCGCGCCGTCATGCGCTCGCGCAGCAGCCAGATGGCGAGGAGCGCGCCAAAAACCGGCACCGTGGCATTGATGACAGCGGGGTAGCTGGCAGGCAGGATGCTGGTCGCCCAGGCAAACAGCACGAAGGGCAGTGCATTGCCCACGACCCCAAGTCCTGCAGCCAGCCCGGCATGCTCGCGAGCCAGGTGGCGCCGCTGCAGCATCAGCAGCGCGCCCAGAGCCAGGCTACCCAGAGCGCAGCGCACAAAATTCAGGGGCAGCACGCCGAACTCAGGCACGGTCATGCGGATGAGTGGGAAGGATGCGCCCCAGACGGCGGCAAGCACAAGAATTTCAGCCAGCGTCTTCAGTGGCATGGAGGGCGCAGAACGAAGGATGTGCCTCGCGGATCTCGCATCGCGAGCACGCTGGCACAGAGGCGGAGCGTACACTCGTTGCCACCTTGAATCGCGCCCTACGCGATGGGAACAGACACGCCGCGCAAGTCGGCGCGCCAACACCTGCACCTACGCGCACGCCCGTGAATCAGCCCTCCGAGCTGCATGCTGCCCAGATTGCCGTTGCACAGCGTGCGAGGCATCTGTTTGCGCCGCTCTACGGTCCGTTGCCCGTCGCGATCGCCGTGCTCGACGCCATGCGGCGACCCTGCTTTGCGAATGAGGCCGCGCGCCGCCTCGCGCGCGCCCCTGAAGCCGACCCATGCGCCCATGAGTGGGTGCTCCGACTCATGGACGGCCGTGCCTTCTCCGTGGGGGAGGGGTCGCTGCTCTCGCTGGATCAACGCTGGGACATGCGGCTCATAGACGCTGCGGGCGAGCGGCAGGACGTCTCGGTGCAGATGCGAGAGATCGAGCTCGATGGCCTGCTCTGGACCGTGCTGACTGTTCAGGATCAGTCTCACGAGCGCGACTTTCAGCGCGAGATCCAGCGCCTGACCTCGTATCGTGGGGTACTGCTTGCAGCCAGTCGCGTCGGCGTGGCTCACGTGATGGGTGAGCAGATCGTGGAAGCCAACGGCGAGCTGGAGAACATGCTGGGGTACGCCCCCGGTGATCTGGCCGGGTGCAGGGTCCCCGACCTCTTTGCCAGCGAGCGGGCGTGGCGCCGAATCCAGGAGCGCTCGATCCGCGCGCTGGCTCATGATTCGGTGTTCACCCAGCAGTGCGCGTTGCGCATGCGCGATGGCCGAGAGCTTCCGGCGCTGGTGCATGTCGGTCGCATGGATGCGCGCGATCCCGAGCAGGGGCTGCTGATCACTGCAGAGGACGTGACTCAGCACAAGGCGACGTCGCGCTTGCTTGATCAGGCGGCCACAGAGCTCGCCGCCATCTTCTCCAACACGGCCATCGGCATCGTCCATCTGGTCCATGAACCGCATGCCGGGCAGACACGAGCCGTCCGCGTGAATCGTCAGATGGAGATGATGCTCGGTGCGCAGCGCGATGAGATGCTCGGTGCTGCGCCCGATGCCTGGATGGACGAGGACCAGAAAGGCGTGCTGCTGGACGCAGTCAACCGCTCCATGGCGCACGGGGAGCACTTCAAGGTCAAGGTCCGGCTCAGGCGGCGTGATGGCAGCATGCTGGATTGCCTCTCACACGGCGGCCTGATTCACCGGGAGCGCCCCGAAGATGGCGTGCTGGTCGCGTTCCTGGACATCTCCGAGCAGGCGCGTACCGAGGCGCGTCTCGCCGAAGCGGAGCGTCGCTTTGCATTCTTTGCCAACAATACGGATCTGGGCTTGACCATCCATGAGGCAGGCAGCGGTCAGCTTGTGCTGGCCAATCCGGGTTACGAACGACTGGTCGGCGTGGACCAGCAGCAGCTGGCGAACGAGCCAAGGCTGCTGCGCAGCCGAATTCACCCCGATGACCTCGCAGAGTTTGACGCGCTGCAGGAAGCAATCCAGTGGGCCAGGACGGATACCCGGGTCTATCGCCTGGTCGATCCGGAAGGCGTACAGCGCTGGGTATCGACGCGCGTCGAGGCCACTCGCCTGCCCGATGGGAGAACGCTGGCCTACGCGATGAGCTCGGACGTGACGGCCCAGAAGTCGCGCCAGGAACAACTTTCCCAGACGATTGCGGAGCAGGAGCAGCTGTTCAAAGCAGCCAACGTGGGCATCGTCTTCGTCAAGGCGGGGCGCATCGTGCGCGCGAATCCTGCACTCGAACTGATGCTTCGTGCGCCGGCGGGCGGACTGATCGGTCAACCCTTCGGCGACATCTTTCCCGAGGCGGTGGTGTTCAGCCTGCGACCTGAAGGCCCGTATCCGGTGCTCGATGAAGGCAACGTTTACACCGTGGAAGTGCAGCTGAGGCGAACAGACGGGTCGACGTTCTGGGGTGATGTGAGCGGACGGGCCATCGAGCCCGGGCACCCCTCGGCAGGCTATCTGTTCTGCTGCCTTGACGTGGATGAACGCCACCGCAGCGAGGAGCGTCTGCGCGAGACCACTGCGTTCCTCGACCTCGTACTCGACAACATGCCCATGCTGATCTCCGTGCGTGATGCGCAGACTTCCCGTCTGTTGCGCATGAATCCAGCCGCCGCGGAGGTGTTTGCGCCCCAGCATGCGGCTTTGGGCACGCCGGTCGCACTTGATGCCGAATCGATGGTGGGCTCTCAAGCCTCGGTAGCGCAGGGGCCGCTCGGCGAGCCATCGCCCCTCGTGGCCGGCGAACCGGATCTTGTGGCTGCACCGGGGACGCTGCTGCAGCGCATCCTGGAGGCCGATCGCCGCGTCATGCGAGAGTCGAAGGTTGTGGACGATGAAGGGGAAGTCACGGTGCCCAACGGCGGCGGGACGCGGACCTTCCGTACCCGTACCCTTCCGGTGTTCAACAGTCTCGGGCTCTGTCGGTATCTGCTCAGCCTGTCGGAAGACATCACGGAGCGCAAGCAGGCCGAGCAGGCCTTGCGCGAGAGCGAAGCCCGGTTCCGCCAGTTCGCCGAGCAGACCGACCAGCTGATCTACATCTTCGACCAGGCCGCCGGCGAGCTGCTTTATCACAACGAGCGCCTCGAGGAGGTCCTCGGCCTGAGCACGGAACGTGTCTTGCGGGAGCGGCTGAGCGGCTACGAGAACGTGATCGAGGCGCACCGAGAGCGCGTGTCCACCATGCAAGCGGTGGACCTGCGTCACGAACGTACGGACGTGGAACTGTCTATTCGCCACCCGCGCAAGGGCGAGCGAGTACTGCGCTGGCTGCGTTTCGCCGTCACTCTGGCGAGCGGATCGCTGCGGGTTTTCGGCATGGTGGAGGACGTCACCGAGCTGAAGCAGGTCGAGGCCCAAAGGCTTGAAGAGGCCCTGCGCCAGCGAGATCTGCTCATTCGAGAGGTGCATCACCGGATCAAGAACAACCTGCAGGGCGTGGCCGGCCTGATGCAGCAGATCGCACTGCAGAAGCCTCACTTGCGAGATGACTTCACCGATCTGGCGGCCAAGGTACAAGCCATCGCGCAGGTTCACGGCATCCAGATGGATCGCTCCGGCATGTTTGACTATCTCGTCGTCGCGCGAGCGATCCTGGCAGGCGTCGAGCGCATGTACGGCGGCCGCTTGGAGATTCGCCTCGACCCGGCGCTGGCCGGCTGGATGCTGCCCGAACAGGAGTCCGTACCCATATCGCTGGCCATCAACGAGTTGGCGAGCAATGCAATCCGCCACCGGGATGGCCGGGTTCCTGGCGTACCGATCGTGGAGATTCGGCCGGATCGGCTGGGAGAACTGGATGCCGTCCGCCTGCACATCCGAAACGCCGGTCGCCTTCCTGAAGGATTCGACTTCAAGACACTGCCGCCGGGCGTGACCGGCTTGTCTCTTCTGAAGGCGCTGCTCCCGCGCCGGGGTTGCACCATCGGATTCGTGCACCAGGACGACGAGCAGGGTCAAGCTTGGGTGGCAGTGGACCTCCTGCTGGCGCCGCCAGCCCTGCGACGTACTTCTGCAGCGGGGGTGCTTTATGAGGCACGGGGAGCTTGAGTTTGAAGTGTTAGGTACCGTTTCCTGTTCAATTCGCTTCACTGCAGCGTCCGTATGCGCCTATAAGATCAGGATTTGCCTGCACTACTGCCCCCGTCGGCGGTGAACCCCTCCAGAGATGAGCACTGCGCAAACTGCCCCCACTGTTCTGGTCGTGGATGACGATCGCCTCGTTCTGGCAACGACCTGCAGCGGATTGCGTCATGCCGGGATGAATGTGCTTGAAGCGGACAACGGCGACGACGCAATTCTGCTCGCGCGCGAGCATCATCCCGATCTCGCGCTCCTGGATATCCGCATGAACGGAAAGGATGGCCTGTCGGTGGCCGCATATTTGCGAGAGCACACCGGTACGCCCTTCATGTTCCTGTCTGCCTTTGCTGATCAGGAGCTGGTCAATCGCGCCAGTGAACTGGGTGCGCTGTCCTACCTGGTCAAACCGCTGGACATCAGCCAGGTGGTCCCGGCAGTGCGAGCGGCGCTGAGTCGCCCAAAGCTCGAGGCTGCTGCAAAGACAGGGGAGGTTGCGGTCTCTTCAGAGGTGGTACGTCTTGCTACCGGCATCCTGATGGAACGCTACCGTCTGCGCAGCGCAGATGCCCTGGAGCGGCTGATGCGTGCTGCAGAGCGCTCGGGCAAGACGGCTGAGGAGTACGCCGCGAGTCTGATTGATTCAGTCGAATCGCTGGCTGAGTAGTACTTTGACGCTGGTCTACTGCGGCCCGCTCTCCCAGAGCGTGAAGTAGAAGCGGGCCCCTTGCCCGGGGGTGGACTCTGCCCAGATGCGTCCGCCGTGACGCTGAATGATCGACCGGACCGTCGTCAGCCCTACCCCGGTTCCACCGAACTCATTGGCACTGTGCAGACGCTGAAACAGACCGAAGAGCCGGTCGGCGAAACGCATGTCAAAGCCAACGCCATTGTCTTCGACCACATAGGTCATCAAGTCCCCCTGCCGCTCTGAGCGAAAGACCACAAGCGGCTCCTTGCTGCGGCTGCTGTACTTCAGCGCGTTGCCGATCAGGTTTTCCACTGCCCGTCGCATCAGCAGCTTGTCTGCCCGCACACGCAGACCGTCCTCGATGTGGAAGCTTGCCTGGCCGTACTGCGACGCCATGTCTTCCGCACACGCACGCACCAGTGCTGACAGGTCGATCGATTCCGCAGCAAGCTGGCTGCGTTCGAGCTGCTCCAGTTCCAGAACCTTGTCCAGCATCAGATTCAGGCGTACTGCGGCAGACGCGATGCGGTTGAGGTGATCGCGGCCTACTTGATCCAGCTTGTCGCCGTAGTCCTCGAGCACGATGCGTGCAAAGCCGTCGACCACACGCAGCGGTGCCCGCAGATCGTGCGACAGCGCAGCGAGCGAGGTGCTCTGATCAGTCCGTACGCGCTGCTGTGCCGAGTCAAGCAGGAGCACAGCCCGCTGATGTCCGTGCATGGGCTCAACACGTGCCGCCAGCGGTACATCCGTGCCATAGCGGTCGGTCAATGAAAGACGGCAGCGCATTGGCCTGCCATCCGACATGGCTGCGAGCAGCGCAGCCTCCGCTTGATCGCAGGCCTCCGAGCTGCCAGAAAGGCGCAGCCGCAGCGGCATGCCAGCGAGGTCTGCCGCCCGCAGCTCCAGGAGCTGGCAGAGCGCAGCGCTCGCTTGATCGATCTGAACCCGGTCATCCTGCACGGATGCGACCAGCACCGGCCCGATCGCATGTGCAAGCAACAGGTCCACGAGCGGCGCCGTCTCTGCGCCGGGGTCGAGCGCCGCAGTCACAGGCCGACGTCGATCTTCAGGGACGCCATCTGGAAGCCTGTCGGGCGTCAGCACGCCCGGAGGGCTTGCG
The DNA here is from genome assembly GCA_027484405.1 of Burkholderiales bacterium. Lineage (GTDB taxonomy): Bacteria > Pseudomonadota > Gammaproteobacteria > Burkholderiales > Burkholderiaceae_C > Piscinibacterium. The sequence continues at coordinate 15,760 of JAIXTA010000082.1, read as the reverse complement.
TCCGTACCCGTACGGCGGCGCACCCAGACTGCCCCCGCTACTGCACCAATGGCCAGGGCCACGACCGCAGCAAGCCAGGGAACTGCATTGTTGGCCCATGCCGGCTGCGCATTCACAGGTGCGCAAACCACGAATATGGCGGCTGCAGAGAGCGCCCGACCGAGGGCACGCAAGAGCACGCGCAAGGCGCTATGTGCGTGGGCGTGGCGGGGACGACTCATGTATGGATTTCATCATGGATGCGCAAGATGCAAAAAGTCTGTCGTGCTGGCTGCGACACCGCGGACCGCATCCAGCTGGAAATCGAACAACGCCGGGTTCACGGACTTTCTCTGGCCTTCATCGGCTCAAGCAGAAGCGGTGCGGTGCCGAAACAGCAGATAAGCCGAGCGCGCGTGCCGGCGCCCCCTGCCATGCCAAGACAACTCACCTCGATTCTTCTGCTGATGCTGCTGTTTGCCCCACCGACTCGCGGGCAAGCATCAGCTGCGTCTGAAGTTGCCGATACCGCGACGCATGGGATCGCGGCCCTGGTGATCGTGTTGCTGGGCGCGCTGTTCGTCATGGCCGCCTGGGGCGTTCGCATGAGCAGGCAGGCCAGGGAGGATCGAGCCGCCCGAGACAAGGCGCTTGCGGAGGCGGCGCGGCTGAATCGCGTCCTGGACAGCCTGCCGACGCCGGTCTTCATCAAGGCTGCAGACACACGCTCCCTCACCTACGTCAACCGCGCCGCGCTCGCCATTTCTGCAAAGGGGCGCGATGCCTTCATTGGCCGATCGGCGCGTGAGATCTGGGCGCCACCTTACGCTTCGCGCCTGGAGGCTGGCGACGAACAACTACTCAACGGCGGGCGCGACGTCATCACCGACGAGTTTTCGATTGAGCTCTCGGGGAGATTGCGCGAACTGCGAACCATCAAGTCCGTGATACGGGATCCCTCCACTGGAGAGGCGCTGGAGATCATCGGACTTGCGGTCGACAACACCGAGGCTGCGGCGGCAGCCCGTGTGGCAGAGCGCAGCGTCGCCTACCTTCGGCGCTTTGCAGAGTCGATCGACGAGTACATCTTCATCGCAAACCAGGATCGCTCCCGATATCACTATGTATCGCCCCAGTTCGAGCGCGTCATGGGCCTGCCTGCGCCGAACTCACCCCTGGACATCCAGCGCATCCTGACGCGCATTCATCCCGAAGACCAGGCGCTTGTCACCAGCCGCATGGCCCTTGAAGCCGACGGCGTCCAGGTGGACATCAAGTTCCGATTTGATCACCCGGAGCGCGGCATGCGGTGGATGCGACTGCGGACCTGGTGTCTGCATGTTCCGGGTGAGGAGATTCTCGTCCAGGGCATGTGCGGTGACATTACCGAGGAATACGAAAGCCAGCTTCTTCTGCAGCGTGCCAAGGACGAGGCCGAGGCCGGCAGCCGCGCGAAGAGCCAGTTTCTCGCGAACATGAGCCACGAAATACGCACGCCGATGAACGGCGTTCTGGGCATGACCGAGGTCCTGTTGGGAACAAATCTAGACCCGAGCCAGCGCAGACACACCGAGACCATCTACCGCTCGGCGGAAAGCCTGCTCGACACCATCAACGACATTCTGGACTTTTCGAAGATCGAGGCGGGTCATCTGGATCTGAGCAGTGAGATCTTCACGCTGCGGACCGTGGTGGAAGACCTGTTCGAGCTGCTGGCTCCGCGTGCACATACCAAGCGCATCGAGCTGGCGCATCGCATTGAGAATGACATCCCGGCCCAGCTCATCGGGGATCCGCACCGACTCCGCCAGGTCATCACGAACCTGGTGGGCAACGCCATCAAGTTCACCGATCGCGGCGAAGTCGTACTGCACGCACGCGTGGACACAACGCTGCCTGACGGGCGTGTTCAGCTGGTGATATCGGTCATCGACACCGGCATGGGTATCGAGCCCCAGGTGCAGGGGGGGCTTTTCCAGCCCTTTACCCAGGGCAACAGCACGATGTCGCGCCGCTTTGGCGGCACCGGCCTGGGGCTTGCAATCTCGCGTGAGATCGCCCTGCGCATGGGCGGCGATCTGCGATTGGCCGCAAGCACGCCCGGCAAGGGCAGCATATTCGAGTTGGTGCTGCCACTGATGGTCGCGCCTGCTGCAAGCGCAGATGACGATGCACGTCACACGCGGCTGGTGGGGCTGCGCGTGCTGATCGTCGAGGACAACCCGACCAACCGCTTGATTCTCGAGAACCAGCTCGCTCAGTGGGGTATCCATTGCGTGAGTGCCGTCGATGGCCAGCAAGGCCTGGACGCCATGGAGACGGCTGCCCTGCGCGGCCAGCGATTCGACCTTGTCCTGGCCGACCGACAGATGCCGGTCATGGACGGCCTCGAGATGACGCGGGAGTTGCGCCGCCGCCCGCACTTGCGCGACACCATGCTTGCCATGCTCACATCGACCGATGGTGTGGAGGGTGCAGCAGCTGCCAAGGATGCGGGTGCGAATGGGTATCTGCCCAAGCCCGTGCGTCAGCAGGAACTCATGAATCTTCTCCTGGAGCTGGTCAGCACGCCCGAGCAGCTCAAGGATGCACGCAACAAGCCGCCCACGCGCTTCCATGGCAGGGTCCTCCTGGTCGAGGACAACCCCGTGAACCAGGAGGTGGTACGAGCCATGATCGAACCGCTGGGATGCACATTGCGGATTGCGCATGACGGACTGGACGGCCTGATGGCGCTGATGCAGGAGCGCTTTGACCTGGTCCTCATGGACTGCCAGATGCCCATCATGGATGGCTACAGCGCCGTCATGCACTTCCGCACCGGTCAATACCAGGGGGACCCGTTCGTTTCGCCACCCAACACGCCCGTGGTCGCAGTGACTGCCCACGCCATGGAGGCGGAAGCTCAGCGTTGCCTTGCCGTCGGCTTCGACAGCTACTTGGCCAAACCCTTCAAGACGCGCGACATCCGGGCGTTACTCGAGACCTGGATCGGCCTGCCCAACGAGATGGCCTCGGAGGCTCCACCGTCCAGCATGACCCGCACCGCCGACGAGATCACTGGTCCGTCACCCGAGCCGCAAGCGCCGTTAGGTGCCGAGCTCGAGGCCGGCGTGATCCAGCAGCTGCGCGAGATGGAGCAGATGGGAGCGCCGGGGCTGCTGCGTCAGATTCACTCCACCTACCGGAGTTCGAGCATTGAACTGGTTGAGCGTCTGTTGCAGGCGGCGCGGATGAGTGATCTCGGGCAGGTTCGATTTGCCGCCCACACACTCAAGTCAGCCAGCGCAAATGTGGGCGCCATGAATCTGTCGCGGCTGTGCGCACAGCTGGAGCGCGACGCTTCCGAGGGACGGACTGCAGGAATGCTCAAGACTGCCGAAAAGGCCAGAGAGACACATGCACGCGTGCTGGCGTGCTGGGAAGACTTGATCGAGGGTGAGTGCCATGTCTGAGCATCTGCCGGAAGACGGCGCAGCCGCAGTCCAGGCGGCCGAAGGGCTGGCGCAGCCGCTGGTACTGCTGGTCGACGATGAGCCGATCGGCCGGATGTTGACCGCCTTCTCGATGACGCAGCGCGGCTTTCGTGTCCATCAGGTTCAAAGCGGCGCGGAGGCGCTGAGCTGGCTGCGTACCAACCTGCCTGATGTCGTCGTACTCGATGCGTTGATGCCGGTCATGGACGGCTTCGATGTCTGCGCGCAGATTCGAAGCTTCAAGAGCCTGAGCCATGTACCGGTGTTGATGCTGACGGGGCTGAATGACGAGCATTCCGTGACCCGTGCATATGAAGCGGGTGCAACAGACTTCTTCGTGAAGTCGTCGTCCTGGACGCTGCTCGCCGAGCGCCTGCGCTACCTGCTGCGCGCTGCGAGAACCCGTGCCGAACTTGAACGCAGCCGGGCCAAGCTGGCACGTGCGCAAAGCATTGCTCGCATGGGCAGCTTCGAGCTCAACCCGGACTCGATGATGCTCAGCGGATCGGAAGAGAGCTTCCGGATCGTTGGCTTTGGAAACGGACTGTCCTGCCTATCGATCGGAGAGTTCGAGTCCCGCATTGATCCTCGGGACTTGATGCACTACCGGGACATGATGAGCCGTGCGGCGCGCGAGAACATTTCGGTGTCGATGGAACTGCGCATGTTTGTGCAGAGTGGGCAATTGCGCATCATCAAGATCGAGGCGGAGCCGGAGCTTGATCCGACAGGCCGTCTGGTCAACTATGCCGGGGTTCTGCAGGACATCACCGAACGCAAGCTGGCCGAAGAGAAGATCCGTCAGCTCGCAAACTATGACGCCCTGACCGGTCTGCCGAATCGTCGGCAGTTTCTCTCGCGGATCGAGCTGGCGCTTGAGCGGGCGCGAGTACGCAATTCGCAGTTTGCGGTGCTGTTTCTTGATCTGGATCGATTCAAGCAGATCAACGACACCCTGGGCCACGCAGCGGGAGACGAACTGCTGATCGAAGTCGCTTCTCGGCTCAAGCGCTCGGTCCGCGCCAGTGACGCCGTGGCCATGGCGGATGACGACGCGGGCAACCCTTCCGGCGTCGCCCGCCTGGGGGGCGACGAATTCACCGTCCTGCTCACCGAGGTCAAGAGCCAGGAAGACGCCATTCAAGTGGTGGAACGGCTCGGGCGCGCAATACGTGAGCCCTTGCGGCTGGTGGGTCAGGAGTGCTTTGTGTCCTGCTCGATCGGCATGGCCATGTATCCGCATCACGGCGAGGATGCAGCCACGCTGCTGCGCCACGCAGACACGGCGATGTACGCCGTCAAGGCCTCGGGGCGCAATGGCATTCAGGTGTGGAGCGAAGCACTGGAGCGTTCGAGTCCCGCGATCATCCAGATCGAGACGGGTCTGCACAAGGCGATCGCAAGAAACGAGCTGATTCTCCACTACCAGCCCCAGGTCGACATGGCGAGCGGTCGAATCGTTGGCGTGGAGGCACTCATGCGCTGGCAGCGCGAGGGTCGGCTCGTGCCACCCGGGGAGTTCATCCCGGTCGCGGAAGAAAGCGGCCTGATCGTTCCGATGGGTGAGTGGGCCATCGAGGAGGCCTGCCGGGCCGCACGCCGCTGGATGGACGCCGGCATGGAGGCGGTGCCGATCGCTGTCAACATTGCCAGCCAGCACATGCAGCATGCGAATCTGAGCACGGTGGTTCAGGCGGCACTGTCCAGAGAGCGCCTGCGCCCGGAGTTGCTTGAGCTCGAGCTCACGGAAACCGGATTCATGAAAGAGATTGCTGCCAGCCTGACGCAGCTCAACGCGCTGCGCTCGCAGGGTATTGAAGTGGCCATTGACGACTTTGGCACTGGCTATTCGTCTCTTGCCTACCTCACGCGCCTGCCTCTGTCCAAGCTGAAGATCGATCGGTCCTTCGTGGATTCCCTGGACAAGAAGAACGAAGACCGTGCGGTGGTCACAGCCATCATCGCCCTGGCGCGCAGTCTCAAGCTGCGTGTGGTTGCCGAGGGTGTCGAAACGCGTGCGCAGATGGAAGCGCTCATGGATCATGGTTGCACCATCATGCAGGGATACCTGCTGTCCAAGCCGCTGCCCGAGGCGCAGATCCTCGAGCTGCTGCAGCGCCAGAAGGACTTTGGTGCGGAGCCACGGTGGCAAGCCATGCGCGCCTGCGAGGAGTTCCACATCCGGCCGGCAGCCGATCCTGCGCCGGCCCGGGGCAGCGCAGTGAGCACAAGCTCGCACTGAACGGCACTTGACCGGCATGGCTCCCCCATCCTCTGGCGCTGCACTCGCCGCCTCTGCTGCAACACCCCCTGGTCATGAGCCCGCAAACCTCGCCCGCGAGGCGATTCGTCTGCTCGCGTCCCGGCGCCTGCCACCTACGCCTGAGAATTTCGGCAGCGCCTACCGGGAAATCGCAGGCGCAGACCCCGACACTGCGCCAGAGCGCGTCCTGCTTTCCTGCGTCCAGGCGCTGGCCAGCCTGCGCGACAACGCTGCTGACGCCAAGCAGCTTGAGCGTGCGGCGGCAGGGCGCGACTGGGGGCGCGTACTCAGCCTGGTACGTCAGACCGAGCGACGGGACTCGCAAGGCGTGCGGCTGGGCGAGGTCTTGATGGACCTGCTTCGCCAGGTGGACCACCCGGCGCGTGGGTGGACGCCGGCGAGAAAGAAGGAATCTGCGCTGAGAGTGCTGGAGTCCAGCGGCTCGGATCCAGCGCGACTTTCCGAGCGGCTAGGCGGCCTGCTGAGAAGCTGGTCCGGCAGTGGCCAGGCAGACCGCGTCGAGACCGCTGACGACGACCCAGACCAGGCCAGGTCACCGGACATCACGCTGGTCAGTCGAGGCCAGACTTCGCCCACCGCGGTTGAAGATGTGCCAGATCACCCGAGCGGCATCGCCAGTGACGCTGGCGCTGCCATCGCCGCGCGCTGGGCAGCACTCAGCGCTGAGCTTGCCGAAGCCCTGGCGGACAGCGTTCCGGCCAGCGCGCCCGAGGCTGAGCGACTGCGCGCACCGCTGCTCGTGGCCGCTGGCGGCCAGCTCAGCCAGGTACGGGACGCGGACATTCAGCGGGCCGCGGACTGCGTCGTCGGTACGCACCAAAGGACCTGGGCCGAGCACGCAGAGATGCTGGGCTTACTGCGTGACGTGATGCATCAGACCGGTGCATTGGTCGAGGATGCGAGCTGGGTGCAGTCCCAGGTGGCACTGGTGAATCGCGAGCTCAGCGGCGGTGTCAATCGACGCGCTCTTCGCGATGTGCGCACGGTGATCGAGGGCGCGGGCGCGCACCAGCTGCGCATCAAGCGCGAGCGTGACGAGGCACGTGCCGCATTCCGGCTCATGCTCGACAAGGTACGTGAGCATCTGCAAAGCGTTGGTGCACAGACGGACGACTTCATCGGTCAGGTGAACAATGTCTCCGAGGCCATCGGCTCTGCGACGAGCCTCGAGGCAGTGGCCGACTCGGTGGCGCAGCTGCTCTCGCAGACACGCGAGATGCGCGACCGAGTTGTGGCCGGGCGCGACGAGATCGCAGCCGCGCAGAGCCATGTTCAGGCGCTCGAGGAGCGCGTGCGCAGTCTTGAAGCCGAGCTTGTAAGCGCCGGGGAGCGTGTCCTGACCGACCATCTGACACAGATCATGAACCGCCGCGGTCTGGAGCAGGCCTTTGCTCAGCTGAGCGCACAGGCAGCCCGATCCTCGCCTGATCAGGCGCGGCCGCTGTCAGTGGCGTTGCTGGATGTCGACAACTTCAAGCAGCTCAATGACCTTCTGGGCCACGCGGCAGGCGACGAAGCGCTCAAGCACCTCTCAGCCACGCTTCGGGCTGCGATCCGAACCATGGACCAGGCAGCACGGTACGGTGGGGAGGAGTTCGTGGTCCTCATGCCGGATACGTCGCTCGAGCAAGCCCAGCAGACCATGACGCGCGTTCAGCGTCAGCTCACGGCCAACTATTTCCTGCACGACAACCGGCAGGTGCTGATCACCTTCAGTGCCGGTGTGACCGTGTGGCGCGCCGGCGAAAGCCTTGCGGATGTGATCGTGCGGGCAGACACCGGGATGTACGCAGCTAAGCGCAGCGGCAAGAACCGAGTTGTACCAGTCGATTGATTATCAATTTCGGACAGGTCAATCGACAGGTTGAATTTCTCTGAGATTGGCTTTCAGCAAGCGGAAAGTCGAATTCAGTCGGTCAATGAACCGTCATTTTCGGCCAAGCTACACCAGTCCGTGCTGGATGGCGTATCGAGTCAGCTCGGCGTTGCTGCTCAGTTTCATCTTTTCAAGCAGGCGCGCGCGGTAGACGCTGACCGTCTTGGGCGACAGCCGCATCGCCGCGGCGATCTCGGAGAGCTGCTTGCCTGAGCCAATCGCCTTGAGCGTCTGCATCTCCCGGTCGGAGAGCTTTTCATGCGGCAGGCCTTCGCCCTCGCCAGACAGCGCTGCCGCCATCAACTCGGCAATCTCCGGCGACAGATAGCGCCGACCCTGGGCCAGCTGTCGCACGGCCGAAACCAGCGTCTGCGGCGGGGCGCTCTTGTGCAGGTAGCCACTGGCACCTGCGCGCAGACTCCGCACGGCGTACTGGTCCTCCGTATACATCGTGACAATCAGCACTGGTACCGCGCTGCCCTCGGCACGCAGGGTCTTGAGCACGTCGATGCCATCCCGCCCAGGAAGGTTGATGTCGAGGACGATGACATCAGGCGTCAGCCCGGAGCGCAGCAGCTCTCGCAGTTCGCCATAGTCGGCGGCCTCTCCGATGACGCGCAGGTCAGTATGCTCGGCCAGCGTCTCTCTCATGCCGCGCCGGATGAGTGCATGGTCATCGACCACGATCACGTGGGTCAGGCCGTGCGAGCTCATCGGGTGTCGGTCGATCCGCCCGGACGGCGCGGCAAGGTGACAATCAGCGTCGTTCCGCGCGTGGCCAGCGCCCCGGTTTCGCTGATCAGATCCATTTCGCCACCCAGTGCCCGGATCCGCTCGCGCAAACCCGAGATTCCGAAGCTCTCGGGCTTTGCCAGCGCGTCTGCAGCGATGCCGATGCCGTTGTCGGCGATCTCCAGCGAGACCTCATCACCCATGTCCACAAAGTCCAGTGCGACTTCGGTGGCCTGGGCATGCTTGGCAATGTTCGTCAGTGCCTCTTGCCCCGCCCGCAGCAGGGTGAGGGCGATGTCCGGCTCGAGGTCGCGTGGCTCGGCATTGAAAGCCAGCGCAGCGCGGACGCCGAACCGCTCGGTGAAGCTTCGTACCTGCCATTGCAGCGCTGCGACTACACCCTGATCGAGCACAGGTGGGCGAAGCGACCTCAGGATTCGGCGTGCAGCATGCAGCGCCTCATCGGCCGTGCCGAGGGCGCGGAGCGCACGAGCCTTGAGATCGCCTTCGCTGTGACGCTCGATCCAGTCGAGATCGAATCGCAGCGCAGTCAGCTGGCCGCCGACGTCATCGTGAAGTTCCCGGCCGATTTCGCCGCGTTCGCGCTCCACGGCGTGCTGCAGATGAGCAGACAGTGCAGCGAGCTTGGCCTCGCTCTGCGCCAGGCGCTGCTGCTGCAGCGTGTTCTCGCGCCGCAACGCAGCGCGTTCAATGGCCTGCTCCAGGGCGGTGGACAGGCGGGCCAGGCGGCCCTTGAGCAGGTAGTCATCGGCGCCCTCGCGCATGGCCTGCACCGCAAGGTCTTCCCCGATCTCGCCGCTGACGATGATGAACGGCAGCGCAGACTGTGACGATGCACGCAGGCAGGCCAACGCCCCGAAGCTGGAGAAGTTCGGCAGGTTGTGGTCCGAAATCACCGCATCAAATCGTTTGCGCGCCAATGCTGCGCGCATGCCCACCTCGTCTTCCACGCGCTCGCACTGCGCCTGGATGCCTTGGCGCTTCAGGGTGGCCAGCGTCAGGAAGTAGTCCTCTTCGCTGTCTTCAACGATCAACAGTTCTCTCATGGGGCGAGGCCGTGGCGTTTGCAAACCGTCAACTGGGAAGCGGGCAGGCCCGCAGCGGCTGACTGGGTTGCACGGATGTTAACGGCCGCCCGGTTGTGCGAGCACTGCGCCCGCGCAGAGCGCGCAGGCAGGTTCTGCCAACCGCGGAATATCCGGGCTTTGCCCCCCTTATCGGTCGATCGGGTCGACACCCCCAAACCGATACTTCTTCAAAGCCCTGCGAGCCGGCGGTGTGCCCCCGCCACACCCGCGTCTTTCAGGGAGCGACCGAGTTTCAGGAGATTCCTTTCATGGAAATGCAAGCTAGTCACGGCGAAGCCCCCGCCGGCGGCGAATTCGGCAGCCCACAGCAGCGCATGTTCGTTGCCGGACTGCAGGATCACCTCATGCTCGCCTCCACGGACCTGGAGCGGCTTCATGGCCTGCTCAATGACGCATCCGAGCAGCTGATGGGGCACTTCGCCTCCGCAAGCACGCACCTTGGCCGGTTTACAGGCGAGGCTGGCTCGATGCTGGCCGAGGCGCCGGGTCTGTCGGAATTGCGCCATCACCTGGCTGGTGCGGTGACCGCGCTGCAGTTCCAGGACATGGCCAGCCAGCTGATCATCCACACCCGCAAGCGAATCGGTGTGGTCGCCGATGCCCTCGTCGTGGAAGCGACGGACGGCGACGAGCTTGAGGCGCTGCCGGTACCTACTGAACTTCGCGACAACCCCGTGACCCAGTCCGAAATGGATGCCGGGTCGATCGAACTCTTCTGATTCACGACTCGCATCCTAGGAGCAAGACCATGCATTCCATTCTCGCCGTAGATGATTCCGCCTCGATGCGCCAGATGGTGGCGTTCACCCTCAAGAGCTCCGGCTATCAGGTGATCGAAGCAGTCGATGGCCAAGACGCCATTGAAAAGCTGGACGGTCGTTCCGTGGACCTCGTGCTGACTGATCAGAACATGCCCCGCATGGATGGCATCTCCCTGGTCAAGAAGCTGCGCGCCACGCCGCAGTACACGACCACCCCGATCCTGATCCTGACCACCGAAAGCTCCGACCAGATGAAGCAGGCAGGCAAGTCTGCCGGCGCGACGGGCTGGCTGGTCAAGCCGTTCGACCCGGTCAAGCTGGTCGAGGTGGTCAAGAAGGTCATCCGCTGAACCAGACGCTGAACGAATCTGACCAGCGTGACGATGCGAGTCCGCGCCCGGTCTGACGAACGAGGAATCAATCATGGGTGAAATGACCAACGAAGGCGCCAATCTGCAAAGCGGCGGCTTCGACCTGACCCAGTTCTATCAGGTGTTCTTTGAGGAAGCCGGCGAGAACCTCACCAGCATGGAGCAGCTGCTGCTCGAGCTGGATGTGGACAGTGCCGACGACGAAGAGCTCAACGCGATCTTCCGCTGCGCACACTCCATCAAGGGTGGAGCGGCCACCTTCGGCTTTGCCGACGTGGCTGAGCTCACGCACCAGATGGAGACCCTCCTGGACAAGCTGCGCCGCCACGAGCTGGGGCTGAATACGTCCATGGTCGATACGCTGCTGACCTCTGGCGACATGCTGCGCGCACAACTGGCCCGCCATCAAGGCGTCTCGACTGAAGTCGTGGACACCGCCCAGCTCCTGTCGGATATCGCAGCGCACCTAAGCGGAAAGCCGGTTGTGGCCAGCGCGCGGACAGGCGCTGCGCAAGAACCAGACGCGACACCTGCTCCGGGCGCACCCGCCGCTGCGGCAGCGACTGGACCGACGCAGCGCACCCTTGAGGTCATCGTTGGCCCGCTGAGCAACCCGGCCCAGGCCGATGACTTGCTCGAGCTCTTCAAGGAGGTCGTTGATCTGGGCACGATGAGCGCGATGGATGAGGGCAAGGTGGACGAGTCGGGCAAGCGGCGGTTCAAGGTCGTCACCAAGTCCAACGATGCGGACCTGGTCGATCTCTTCTCGTTCCATGTTTCGCGCGAGCAGATCCAGATCATTGATCACACGCACGCACCGACCGGCGAATCTTCCAGCGGAACGGGCATTGAGGGCTTCGGCCTGTTCGCCGACGTCCCTGACCAGAGCGCCGCTGCAACAGCGGCCAAGGATCCGGGGTACGGCTTCTTCGTCGATCCCAACACCTTGCCCAGCAAAGCCGAGGCCAAGCAGGCCGCGCCTGCCATGGCCAAGCCGGCCGCCAAGGTCGAGTCGAAGACGCCGGCCGCAGCTGCTGCCCAGGATTCCACCATCCGGGTCTCGGTGGAGAAGGTCGACCAACTGATCAATCTGGTCGGCGAACTGGTCATCACCCAGGCCATGCTGGCTCAGAACGCGCGCGGGCTCGACCCGGTCGTGCATCAGCAGATGATCGCTGGCCTGAACGATCTGGAGCGCAATACCCGTGACCTGCAGGAAGCGGTCATGAGTGTGCGCATGATCCCGATGAGCTTCGTCTTCAGCCGCTTCCCCCGCATGGTGCGTGACCTGACCGCCAAACTGGGCAAGCAGGTCGAGCTGCATACCGTCGGCGAGGCGACCGAGCTCGACAAGGGGCTGATCGAAAAGATCACCGATCCACTGACGCACCTGGTCCGCAATTCAGTGGACCACGGGATCGAGAAGCCCGAAGACCGGATTGCAAAGGGCAAGCCCGCGCAAGGCACGGTCACGCTGTCTGCGCAGCACCAGGGCGGTTCGATCGTGATCGAAGTCAAGGACGATGGTCGCGGCCTGAATCGCGAGAAGATTCTCGCCAAGGCACGCGAAAAGGGCATTCCGGTCGCGGACGAGATGACCGACCAGGAGGTCTGGCAGCTGATCTTCGCGCCGGGCTTCTCCACGGCCGATGCCGTGACCGATGTCTCCGGCCGCGGTGTGGGCATGGATGTGGTGAAGAAGAACATCACCAGCCTGGGCGGCACGGTCGAGCTCGACTCGGCTGACGGTCTGGGCACCCGCGTGTCCGTGCGCCTGCCGCTGACCCTGGCCATCATGGATGGCATGAGCGTCGGCGTGGGCGACGAGGTCTACATCCTGCCCCTGGGCAGCGTGGTGGAGAGCTTCCAGGTCGACGACAAGCAAGTGCGCACGATCGGCGGCAGCGAGCGTGTCGTCGAGGTACGCAACGAGTACATGCCGGTCGTGGCACTCGAGGAGCTCTTCAACGTGCCGCGCTTCGACTGGGATTCCAACGGCGGAATCATGGTCATCGTCGAGTCCGAAGGCGGCCGGGTGGCGCTTCTGGTGGACCAGCTCATCGGCCAGCATCAGATCGTTGTGAAGAACCTCGAGGCCAACTACCGGAAGATCAACCACGTCTCTGGCGCCACCATCATGGGTGACGGCCGCGTGGCACTCATTCTCGACACGATCAGCCTCGTCCGGCGCTCGCGTCACTAAGTGTTCAGTGCGAACAGTCCCAAGTCACAGTCAAGGAGCAAATCATGGGCAAGATGGAAAACTTCGGCAACCTCGCGCTGATCGGTGCGAAGGAATTCCTGACCTTTCGCCTCGGCGAAGAGGAATACGGGATCGACATCCTGAAGGTTCAGGAGATCCGCGGCTACGAAAACCCCACGCGAATCGCGAATGCACCAGCCTTCATCAAGGGTGTGGTGAATCTTCGCGGGGTGATCGTGCCGATCGTGGACATGCGCCTGAAGTTCAACTGCGCCAGCGCCGAATACAACAGCTTTACGGTGGTCATCGTCCTGAATGTCGGTGGTCGCGTCGTCGGCATGGTTGTGGACAGCGTCTCGGACGTGCTTGAACTGCAGAACGAGAACGTCAAGCCAGCCCCCGAACTGTCATCTGCGATCGATGCCGACTTCATCATGGGACTGGGCAGCGTAGGTGAGCGCATGCTCATCCTGCTGGACATCGAGCACCTGATGCACTCTCCGGATATGTGCCTTACAGATGGTCAGGCTGCCGCCTGAGCTTCGAACTCTTGGAGGGATATTGCATGTTGAGCCGACTTTCCATCAAGCAGCGATTCCTGGTGATGTTTGCAGTAGTTATCTCTGCTGCCTTGACGACGCCGGTTCATGCTGCCTTGAATACCCCGATCTGGGGCCGCATGGCGGTGACCGCAGTGTTCGTTGTCGTGCTCTGCTGGCTGTTCTGGGCCACGCTGCGCTCGATCACCAAGCCCTTGCACGACGTGCAGGCGCTCGCTGAGCGCATGGCCACGGGTGATCTCAGCGAGGATGTCATCGTTGAAGGCAATGACGAGGTAGCGCACACGGTTGCCGCCATCCAGCGTGTGCAGGAGAGCTTGCGCAAGACGGTCGGGAGCATCCGGTCGGCTGCAGACTCCATTACAACGGCATCGACTGAAGTCGCCGTAGGGAATCAGGACTTGTCCGGGCGTACCGAGCAGACCGCCAGCAATCTGCAGGAAACCGCGGCCTCCATGTCGCAGCTCTCGCAGACCGTGAACCAGAACGCTGAATCCGCTCGGCAGGCCAACCAACTCGCAAGCGCAGCCAGCATGGATGCCATGCGCGGCGGTGAAGTGGTCGGCAAGGTTGTGAACACGATGAGCGACATCTCGGCTGCGAGTCGAAAGATCAGTGAGATCATCGGGGTGATCGACGGCATCGCCTTCCAGACCAACATTCTGGCCTTGAATGCGAGCGTGGAAGCTGCCCGCGCCGGAGAGCAGGGCCGTGGCTTTGCGGTCGTTGCCGGCGAAGTTCGCAATCTCGCGCAACGCAGCGCAGAAGCTGCCAAGGAAATCAAGACCTTGATCGGCGCCAGCACCGAGCGTGTGGAAACGGGCAGTCAGCTTGTTGCAGATGCAGGCAGCGTGATGAACGAAATCGTGGCCAGCGTGCAGCGCGTCACCGACATGATCGGCGAGATCACGGCGTCCACCACTGAGCAGGCCTCCGGCATCGCGCAGGTCAATCAGGCCGTGAACCAGCTGGATCAGATGACCCAGCAGAACGCTGCGCTGGTTGAAGAGTCCGCAGCAGCAGCAGAGAGCCTGAAGGAACAGGCACAGCGCCTGGCCCAGTCCGTGAGCGTGTTCAAGATCTCGAGCCAGCGCGCATCACAGTCCGTGCAGACGTTTGCAGCTGCTTCACATCCGAAGCCTGTGTTTGCGGCGACGCCGGTCATCACCAAGGCGGCTGGTGTCGTGAAGCCGGCAAGTCGCATTTCGGCAAAGCCTGCCACCAAGGCGTCCGGGGATACTGCCAGCCCCAAGCCTGCTGCGCAACCTGCTGCACCCACCCCGCAGCCAGTGAAGGTTGAGGCCGAAGCGCATACGCCCACGCCCGCGGCAACATCAGTGGCGCCTGCCAAGCCTGCCGCTCAGACCGCCAAACCCGCTGCGCCTGCTAGCGCGCCGGCGGCTGTTGGTGCGGGTGCAAGCGATGACTGGGAAGAGTTCTGAACTCCTGGGCTGGCCAGCGCGCTGATCGGCCTGTATCGCACGTAGAGGTTTGTGGAAATGAAGTCCCTGAAGCTGACGATTCGTCTGCAGATCATGGCCACGATGGGCGCACTGATGGCCCTCATCGTTCTCGTGGGTGGGGCTGGTCTGATCATGGCCGAGCGCAACGCGCGCAACGCCATCGAGATGGCCGAACGCGACTTGCCGCTCCTGACAGACAGCGCGGAGATGCGCGCCGCGCTGCTCACCATGCGTCGCTTCGAGAAAGACGTTCTGATGAACGTCCAGAGCCTCAGCGAACGTGATCGTCACGCTGAGCGCTGGTCCACGCAATACCAGGCGTTTCAGGCTGCTGCCGCCCGCGTTCGCGCGGTGAGCACCCCTGAGGAGGCTGCCAAGGTCGAGGCCTTGGTCAAGGAGGTCGACACCTACGCCAAGGCGTTTCAGCAACTGCTCAAGGACGCCAAGGCCTACCTGATTTCAACCCCCGAGCAGGGCGATACGCAGCTGGCATCGGCCAAGGACAATGTCCGCAAGGCCGAAGCCCTGCTCGAAGAGCTCAAGGCCGCCCAGGCAGCCGAGGCGCGCGCGTCTGCCGAAGACGCGCGCGAAAGCCGGACAATCAGCCTCGCCACGCTAGGCGTTGGCGTCATACTCGCGCTGCTTCTGGGCTGCGTTGCGATCTGGCGCTTGGTGCGCGCAATCGCAGCGCCCTTGGATGACGCAGTGAACGTTGCGGAACAGGTGGCCCAAGGCAATTTGGCGGTCGCCATGAACGTGCGCCGCGACGACGAGTTCGGCCACTTGGCACAGGCCTTCAACCGCATGGTTGCCGAGCTTACGAATCTTGTGAGTGGGGTGCGCTCCACGGCGGACTCCATCACTACTGCAAGCGCCGAAGTCGCCACCGGCAACCAGGATCTATCCGGTCGTACCGAGCAGACCGCCAGCAACCTGCAGCAGACCG
>JAIXTA010000200.1 GCA_027484405.1 Burkholderiales bacterium | reverse complement strand
GTAGCGCTTGACGAAGTCCTTCACGCGCGCGGCGCGCTCGTCCTCGGGAATCATGTCGAGCTTGTTGAGCACGAGCCAGCGCGGCTTGGCAGCGAGGTCCGGGTCGTACTTCTCGAGCTCCTTGACGATGGCGCGGGCTTCCTTGACCGGATCCACGGCTTCGTCGAAGGGCGCGAGGTCCACCAGGTGCAGCAGCACACGCGTGCGCGCCAGGTGCTTGAGGAACTGGTGCCCGAGGCCTGCGCCCTCGGCCGCGCCTTCGATCAGGCCCGGAATGTCGGCAATCACGAAGCTCTTTTCGTCGCTCACCCGCACCACGCCGAGGTTGGGGTGCAGGGTCGTGAAGGGATAGTCGGCAATCTTCGGGCGCGCATTGCTCACCGCCGAGATGAAGGTGCTCTTGCCGGCGTTGGGCATGCCCAGCAGACCCACGTCGGCCAGCACCTTGAGCTCGAGTCGCAGCACGCGGTGTTCGCCATCGCGCCCCGGCGTGAACTGGCGCGGTGCACGGTTCACGCTGCTCTTGAAGTGGATGTTGCCCAGGCCGCCGTCGCCGCCCTTGGCCAGCAGCACGCGCTGGCCGTGGTGGGTCAGGTCGAACAGCGGCGTGTCGGTCTCGGCGTCGATGATCAGCGTGCCCACGGGCATGCGCAGCTCGATGTCCTCGGCCGCTGCGCCGTACTGGTCCTTGCCGCGGCCGTGCTCGCCATTGCGCGCGAGGTGCTTCTTGGCAAAGCGGTAGTCCACGAGGGTGTTGATGTTCTCGTCGGCCACACCCCAGATGCTGCCGCCCTTGCCGCCGTCGCCGCCGTCCGGCCCGCCCTTGGGCACGAATTTCTCGCGGCGCATCGACGCCGAGCCGTTGCCGCCGCGGCCGGCGGTCACTTCGATGGTGGCTTCGTCGATGAATTTCATGATGGGTGCTCTGGAGAAAGGGGCCCAGACGCCGGGCGCCGCTCCGCCAGGCTCACCGAGCGCGCGATGGAGGGGCTTTCCGCTTGTCTGGCGGGCTTCTTCAGCCATTTTGGCCTGAAGAGGCGCATGAATGCTGCGTCTGACTGATTACATGCGGGCGTCGCAATGTCCGCGAGGACACCGCGACACCCGGAAACACACGGTACTGCGCACCGCACGGCGCCGGAACACGGGACCGCGCCCGGCCTGGCACCAGGACAAGGCGCGCTTCAAGCCGAAGCGCAGAACCAAGGCGCAGTTCAAAAACAAAGGGCCTCGCAACGCGAGGCCCTTGTTGCTGCAGCCTGCGCTGCGGCCGATGACGCCGTACTTCTGCGTCGCTGGTGCAGGCCTCAGGCCTGGCTCACGTTCACGGTACGACGCTTGAACGGGCCCTTGACTGCAAAGTTCACCTTGCCGTCGATCAGCGCGTACAGGGTGTGGTCCTTGCCCATGCCGACATTCACGCCGGGATGGAACTCGGTGCCACGCTGGCGCACGATGATGGAGCCGGCATTGATGTCCTGGCCGCCGTACACCTTCACGCCCAGTCGCTTGCTTTCGCTGTCGCGACCGTTCCGCGTCGAGCCGCCGCCTTTTTTCTGTGCCATGGTCGCTTACTCCTTACTTGGCCTTGCCGCCGACGAGCTCGTCTTGCAGCGTCTTGAGTTCGTCCCACTTGCCATCACGGGCCAGCGCGGCCTGCTGGGGCCAGCTGTCCGGCTTGTGGCTTGCAAAGCGCGAGCCACCGGCTTTCAGGAGCTCGGCGATCGCGTCCACCTTGGCGTCTGCCAGTGCAGCGAAGGTGGTGATGCCCGCTGCGCGCAGCAGTTCGGCGATCTTCGGGCCGATGCCTTCAACGATCGTCAGGTCGTCTGCCTTGGACACCGCGGGCGCGTCTGCCTTGGCCGACTGGCCGGCACCGCTGATCTCGCTGATGAACAGCTCGGTGAACCATTGACGATGACCCTGCCGCTTCTGGTAGTGCTTGCGGCGGCGCATCTTGAAGATCTTGACCTTGTCGGCTCGACCATGGGCAAGCACCGTCGCCTTGACCGCCGCGCCAGCCACCAGGGGGGTGCCCACCGCAAGGGTGTCACCGGCGCCCACGGCCAGTACGGAATCAATCGTGATGACTTGGCCAGGTTCCGCAGCGATCTGTTCTACCTTGAGTTTTTCGCCGGCGGACACGCGATACTGCTTGCCCCCGGTTTTTATGACTGCGTACATGATGACCTCTTGAATTCGTCCTGATTCGATTCGTCTTGAATCGACACCCCGCATCTTTTTGACGCGGAGCCCGAAAGTATCTCACGAATCAAGCACTTACAGCAAGCAGCAATGGCACTCCGGCTAGACTTCCGGCTCCAGCCAAAACGCAATTTCTATAATTTGCGCATTCTTTTGCAACGCGCACGCTTGAATCCGCGCCCCACCCAGCCGCAGCCCCTGCCTTGATCCCTCTCCTGGAACCCCTCGCGCCCGAGATGGCGCGGCTCGATGCGCTGATCCGCCAGCGGCTGGACTCCAATGTCGCGCTGATCCGCTCGATTGCCGAGTACATCATCGGCGCGGGCGGCAAGCGCCTGCGCCCGGCCCTGCTGCTGCTGCTGGCGCGCGCCCTGCGCGTCGAAAGCGATGCCAGGTACGAGTTGGCTGCAGTGATTGAGTTCATTCACACGGCAACCCTGCTGCACGATGATGTGGTTGATGAGTCGTCAATGCGCCGTGGCCGACAGACCGCCAACGCGGTCTTCGGCAACGCCGCCAGCGTTCTGGTGGGCGACTTCCTGTACTCGCGCGCCTTCCAGATGATGGTCAGCGTCGATTCGATGAAGGTGATGGCCGTCATGGCGGATGCGACCAACACGATCGCCGAGGGCGAAGTGCTTCAGTTGCTCAACACGCATGATCCGGATGTCACGCTGGATCGCTATATGCAGGTCATTGAATTCAAGACTGCCAAGCTGTTCGAGGCGGCAACACGTGTGCCCGCGATCCTGGCCGCGCTCCCGCAATCCCAGGAAGACGCACTGGCTGGGTTCGGCCGAAAGATCGGCAGCGCGTTCCAGCTGATCGATGACGCGCTCGACTATGAGGGCGACCCGGCGCTGACAGGCAAGAACCTCGGTGACGACCTGCGCGAGGGCAAGCTCACCTATCCGCTGATCCATGTGCTGCATCAGGGCAACGCCGAGCAGAAGCAGGTCGTGCGCGCGGCCATCGAGGCGGGTGACGTCGACGCGTTCGACGCAATCATGCAAGCCGTTCATGCCACGCGCGCCATTGAGGCGACGCGCCAGCAGGCCGCGGAACAGGCGTGCAGCGCCCGGGATCTGCTCACTTTCCTGCCGGAATCGGGCGACAAGGCGCTTTTGCTACAATTATGTGCTTCGGTCGTTGAACGTCAGGCTTGACGTATCAGCCGCCGGCAAGGCCAATTCGGGGTGTAGCTTAGCCTGGTAGAGCGCTACGTTCGGGACGTAGAGGCCGGAGGTTCGAATCCTCTCACCCCGACCAGAATCACGGAAAGCCAACTCCCCGGAGTTGGCTTTTTCCTTTGCCGAACCGAAACGTGCTTCCGCTGGCGGCTGCGGACGGCGGACCCTGAGGGTTCGACTCAACGGCCAGTGAACCGCAGGCCTGCGGAGTGATTGACGCGCGGACGCCTGACCGCGCAGCAGATGTGGTCCGGCTGCAGCCGTTTTGAAGCACTCTGTCACGTTGCGGGTGTCGCATCCGTGCGCGACAGGCGCGTGCTTTTCTTTGCAACACGGGTTCTTGCCGCGTACAGTTAAAGTGTTTTCTCAACATTCGCGCTGCACTCGTGCAGGGCGATTTCACGATTCACTGAAATGCGCAGAATGACCGCGCGGAGTGCTCATGGCCGTTAACGCAGCAGCCGCTGGCGCGACCCAGCTGACCGGGCTGGCGCGGGCGCTCGTTCAGTTCAATGCACTGAACGTGCCCGACGCGGACCGTGTCAGCAAACGCGCCGCCGAGAACAAGACTGAGTTCATCGACGAACTGCTTGCCGCAAAGCTGCCGAACTTGAACGCGGCCATGCTGGCCCGCGTGATCAGCGAATCCTTCGGCCATCCGATGGTGGACGTCTCGACGCTGGACATCGACCAGCTGCCCATCGACCTGATCGACAAGAAGCTGGCGCAGAGCAACTACGTCCTGGCGCTCAAGAAGCGCGGAAACCGGCTTTACGTCGCTGTTTCGGATCCGACGAACCAGCAGGCGCTGTCGCAGATTCAGTTCCAGACACAGCTGCAGCTCGACATCGTCGTCGCCGAGCACGACCGGCTGCGCGAGATCGTCGATCGCAACGCCAAGTCGGCGACGACAGCCATCAACGAGCTGGCGGGCGACTCGGACGTCAATCTTGAAGTCGTCGACACCGACGCACAATCGGTCGACGACGGTGCAGACGCCGACGAAGCACCGATCGTCAAGTTCCTGCAGAAGATCATGATCGATGCGATCGACGCCGGCGCATCCGACATGCACTTCGAGCCCTACGAGAAGTACTACCGGATCCGCTTCCGCGTGGACGGCATGCTCAAGGAAGTGGCGCAGCCGCCCCTGCAGCTCAAGGAACGGATCGCAGCGCGCCTGAAGGTGATCTCCAAGCTCGACATTTCCGAGAAGCGGGTCCCGCAGGATGGCCGCGTGAAGATCGCGGTCAGCCCGACCAAGGTCATCGACCTGCGCGTCTCCACGCTGCCGACCATGTACGGCGAGAAGATCGTGATGCGTATTCTCGATCCGTCGTCGGCGAAGCTGGGGATCGATGCGCTGGGCTATGACCCGATCGAGAAAGAGCGCCTC
Source organism: Burkholderiales bacterium (assembly GCA_027484405.1). Taxonomy (GTDB): domain Bacteria; phylum Pseudomonadota; class Gammaproteobacteria; order Burkholderiales; family Burkholderiaceae_C; genus Piscinibacterium. The sequence continues at coordinate 34,708 of JAIXTA010000200.1, read as the reverse complement.
ATGGAGGCGATCAAGCGTCCCTACGGCATGGTGCTCGTCACCGGCCCGACCGGCTCGGGCAAGACCGTATCGCTCTACACCTGCCTGAACCTGCTCAACGAGCCTGGCGTGAACATCGCCACGGCGGAGGACCCCGCGGAAATCTCCCTGCCTGGCATCAACCAGGTCAACGTCAACGAGAAGGCCGGCCTGACCTTTGCCGCTGCACTGAAGTCCTTCCTGCGCCAGGATCCGGACATCATCATGGTCGGCGAAATCCGTGACCTCGAGACCGCGGATATCGCGATCAAGGCTGCACAGACGGGCCACATGGTGTTCTCCACTCTGCACACCAATGACGCCCCGACGACGCTGACCCGACTGATGAACATGGGCGTGGCGCCCTTCAACATCGCATCCTCAGTGATCCTCATCACCGCGCAACGCCTTGCCAGGCGCCTGTGCGCGCAATGCAAGCAGCCCTATGAGCTGCCCTACGAAGCACTGGTCGAGGCAGGCTACACGGACGACGACCTTGACGGCAGCTGGAAGCCCTACAAGCCTGTGGGCTGCGACCGCTGCAATGGCTCAGGCTACAAGGGCCGAGTCGGCATCTACCAGGTGATGCCGATTTCCGAAGACATCCAGCGCATCATCCTGTCCAACGGCAACGCCATGCAGATCGCCGAGCAGGCCCGCATTGAAGGCGTGCGCTCGCTGCGCGAGTCCGGGCTGGCGAAAGTCCGGCAGGGTGTGACTTCACTTGAGGAAGTGTTCGCCGTCACCAATGAGTGATGGCGGCACAGCATGACCAGAACGACCTGAATCGGACCGAATCCATATGGCCACAGCAACCCGCAAGGCAGCCACTCCAGACGCCCTCTATCTCTGGGAGGGCAAGGACAAGGTCGGGCGCATCCTCAAGGGTGAAATGCGCGCCGGTGGCGAAGCCGTCGTCCAGTCCGCACTGCGCCGCAAGGGCATTCTGCCCACCAAGGTGAAGAAGCAGCGGGTCTCCGGCGGCCGCAAGGTCACGGACAAGGAGATCTCGATCTTCACGCGCCAGCTGGCCACCATGCTCAAGGCGGGTGTACCCATGCTGCAATGCTTCGACATCGTCAGCCGCGGCTCCACCAACCCCGCTTTCGCTCGGATGATGAATGACATCCGCGCCGACGTGGAAACCGGCTCGAGTCTGGCTACCGCGTTTCGCAAGTTCCCGCAGTACTTCGACGCCCTGTTCTGCAACCTGATCGGCGCAGGTGAGCAGGCCGGTATTCTGGACACGCTGCTCGAACGTCTTGCGGTCTACAAGGAAAAAACGCTCGCCCTGAAGGGCAAGATCAAGTCGGCGCTGTTCTACCCGACCGCCGTCATCGTGGTGGCCTTCGTGGTTACCGCAGTGATCATGATCTTCGTGATCCCCTCGTTCAAGGACATCTTCACCAACTTCGGTGCAGAACTGCCTGCGCCGACTCTCGTGGTGATCGCGATGTCCGACTTCTTCGTGAAGTATTGGTACCTGATCTTCGGCATCATCTTTGGCAGCCTCTATTTCTTCTTCCAGGCCTGGCGACGCTCACCCAAGGTGCAGATGTTCATGGATCGCCTGATGCTCAAGGCCCCGGTATTCGGCGACCTGCTGATGAAGGCCGCTGTCGCCCGCTGGACCCGCACGCTCTCAACCATGTTTGCGGCCGGTGTACCCCTGGTGGAGGCCCTCGACTCCGTGGGCGGCGCCGCCGGCAACGCGGTGTACACGCAGGCCACCCGCGGTATCCAGAATGAGGTCAGCATCGGTACCGCGCTCGCGGTGGCCATGCAGAACTCAAACGTCTTCCCGAACATGGCCATCCAGATGACGTCGATCGGCGAGGAGTCCGGCGCACTGGATGACATGCTCTCCAAGGTGGCCGACTTCTATGAGCGTGAAGTGGACGAAGCCGTCGACGCGCTGTCGTCGCTGATGGAACCGCTGATCATGGTGGTGCTGGGTGTGCTGATCGGTGGCATCGTGATCGCCATGTACCTTCCGATCTTCAAGCTCGGTTCGGTGGTCTGATCGCCGGACCGGATGAGCGAACTCGTCGACCTGCTCTCGCGCGAACCCGGGCTGGCGGCTGCCTGCCTGGGCGTGCTGGGGCTGCTGATTGGCAGCTTCCTGAACGTGGTGATCCACCGGATGCCCAAGGTGCTGGAGGCCATGCATGTCGCAGACTGCGCTTCCACACCGGACGAGTGGGTCGTGCCACAGCGCACCTGGCGCTACCTCGTCACGCCGCGCTCTGCCTGCCCAAAGTGCGGCCACGTTCTGCATTGGTACGAGAACATTCCGGTGATCAGCTGGCTGTTCCTGAAGGGCCGCTGCAGCAACTGCAAGACGCCCATTTCCGTACGCTACCCCCTGGTGGAGTTGCTTGGCGGCCTGTCAGGAGTCTTCGTGGTGCTGGCCTTCGGGCCGAACATCAAGGCGCTGGCGGCCTTTGCCTTTCTGCTGATCCTGATCGCGCTGGCGTTCATCGATGCAGACACGCAGCTGCTGCCCGATGACCTGACGCTGCCGCTGCTCTGGCTCGGTCTGCTCGCGAACCTTGGGGGCCTGTTCGTGCCCCTGGTCGACGCGGTGATCGGCGCCATGGCGGGCTACATGGTGCTCTGGCTGGTGTACTGGGCCTTCAAGCTGGCGACCGGCAAGGAAGGCATGGGCTACGGCGACTTCAAGCTGCTCGCGGCCCTGGGTGCCTGGTTCGGCTGGCAGGCACTGCCCGCCGTGATCCTCGCCAGCTCGGTGGTGGGCGCTGTGCTCGGCGGGCTCATGATGCTGCTGGCAAGACTGGGCCGCGGGCAGCAGTTTCCGTTCGGCCCCTACCTGGCCGGCGCGGGTGCCGTGGTCCTGTTCTACGGTCCGGCCATCAATGCCTGGTATCTTGGCCTGTTTGTGCGCTGAGATGCCCTGCCAATGCTGATCGGACTGACGGGCGGCATTGGCAGCGGCAAGTCTGCGGTGGCAGACGCTCTGCAGGTGCGGGGTGCCGATGTCATCGACGCGGATGCGATCTCTCATGCCCTGACTGCACCCGGTGGCGCAGCGCTGCCTGCGATTCGTGCCGCGTTCGGAGATGCCGCAATCACTTCGGATGGCGCATTGAACCGCGCGTGGATGCGTGAACAGGTGTTCGCCAACGAGGCGCTGCGCCAGCAGCTCAATGGCATCCTCCATCCCATGATCCGCACGCAGTGCCTGGCACGCATCGCACAGGGCATCGGCTGCTACCGCTTGCTCGTGGTGCCGCTGATGGTGGAGTCCGGCCATTGGCTGGCGATGCTCGACCGCCTGCTCGTCGTGGACTGCACAGAGGAGATGCAGGTGCAACGGGTACGCATGCGCTCCGGTCTGGATGATGCCGCGGTGCGCGCCATCATGGCCCGGCAGGCATCACGGGCACAGCGCCGCGCTGCGGCCGACGACCTGATCTTCAATGGTGGCACCCTGAGCGACCTGCATGAGCAGGCACTGGCGCTCCATGCGCGCTACCGCGCCTTGGCCGAGCACGCCTCGCGCTGAACGCAGGTGCTGTTCTTTTGTCAATTGCACTGAAACCGAGCACAATCCCGCTCGAACTTTCCGGGCAGGCGTCTTGATCCTCTACGAATATCCCCTCAACGAACGCGTTCGGGCCTTTCTGCGCCTCGAAGACCTGTTCGACCGCATGGGGTTCTTCGTCGAGCGCGACACCAGCCATGACCACCACGCCGCATTGATCGCGCTGTTCGAGGTGCTCGAGGTCTGCAGCCGCGGTGAGCTGAAGTCCGACATCCTGCAGGAACTCGAGCGGCAGAAGCAGGTGCTCTCGGGCTACCGCGACGTCCCCGGTGTGAACATCGAGGTGCTCAACGAAGTCATCCACGACGTGGAGCGTGCCTTCCAGGCCCTGATGGATTCCCCGGGCAAGACCGGCCAGCACCTGCGCGACAACGAATGGCTCTCGGCCATCCGCTCGCGCGCCATCATTCCCGGTGGCACCTGCGAGTTCGATCTGCCGTCCTATCACGCCTGGCTCAACCGGCCGGTGGCGCAGCGCCGCAACGACCTGCTGGGCTGGCTCACGCCGCTCAAGCCCATGGCCGACGCGCTGCATCTTGTGCTCAAGCTCCTGCGCGAAGGCGGCCGTGCCGCAGACATGCTGGCCGTGCAGGGCGTGTACCAGCAGGACGCCAAGGGCAAGACCTGGCAGCTGCTGCGCCTGTGGGTCGACGAGACCCGCAATGCCGTGCCCGAGATCAGCGCCAACAAGTACGTGCTGCACATCCGCTTCACCCAGGCGGGCATCGTCGCGCGGCCGAGCGTGATCGATGCGGACGTGCCCTTCCGGATTGCGCTCTGCAACTTCTGACCGCCCCGCAAGCCATGCCCGCGCAAGTCAAATGCCCCAGCTGCGGCACGAAGGTGCTGTGGAACGAACGTGCCACCTGGCGCCCCTTCTGTTCGGAACGCTGCAAGCTGGTGGATCTGGGTGCCTGGGCGAGCGACAAGTACCGCATCGCCGGCGCCGATCCGCGTGACAGCACGGACCTCGATGCACCCGACACGGCTGACGAGGGCCAACAGCGCAGCCAGCCGCACTGAGCGCTGCAGCCACACGCCGAAGGCCTCAGCGCTGAATCGCACGGCCTTGGCGCCCTCCTCAGTGGGTCCACGCCATCAATCAGCGACGTCCGGCCGCTCGGCCGGTCCGTCCACCCCGCCCCGCCTCAGCCGGTCACCGCCGTCTGATCACGCCCCCGACGACCAGGCCGCGCGCAGCAAGGCCACGCCCTGCCCGCCCGCTGCCCGTGCTCGGGCCAGATCGGCTTCCTCAAGCCCGCCAAGCGCATAGACAGGCAGCGGCGCATGTGCGATGTGCTGCGTGAAGGTCGCCCAGCCCATGCCAGCCTCGCCCGGATGGGAAGCGGTGGCGTTCACCGCACCGAGCAGTGCGAAGTCGAGCCCGAGCTGCGCCGCACGCTCGATTGCGGCACGGCTGTGCACGCTGGCGCCCACCCACTGATGCGGTGCCGGTCGCGCCGCGGCCGCAAGCAAATCGCGCTCGGTCAGCACTAGGCCATCGAACTCGCGGACCCAGGCGGCATGCTGATGCCGGCTGGAGACCAGCACCGTGCTGCCGGTGTCGCGCCGCCATGCGCTCACTGCGGCCGCAACGCGATCCAGTGCCGTGTCGCTCAGCGCCGGCTCACGCAGCACCAGCAGGGCGCGCGGCGTGGCTTGCAGACGCGCGAGCCATGCATCAACGCCCAGCACGCCGGCGGCAGACAGACGCAGCACTTCGGGCAGGGACAACCAGGGCAGCATGCGGATGGCTGCGGGCAGGATGGGATCGATCACCGGGCGCTGCGGATCGGCCCAGAGGTAGGCCTGCCCCTCGCGGCCGTGAGGTTCGCCCTCAAACCCGCGCACCTTGCAGAACTGCAGGCGCACGGTGGCATGCGGATACACGTGCTGCAGCGTGATCCAGGGCTGGCAGTCGCGGATGCGGATGCCCAGCTCCTCCTCAAGCTCGCGGTGCAGGGCCTGCTGCACCGTCTCGCCGGCCTCGATCTTGCCGCCCGGGAACTCCCACCAGCCGGCATAGGGCTTGCCGGCCGGGCGCTGGGCAAAGAGCACTTGGCCACGCTCATCAAGGATCACGCCGACGGCCACCTCGGTGAGCTTCACCGCAGCATTCATCGTGCGCGCCTGGCCGGTTTGGGCGAGGCTTCTCGCTTGTCTGGCGGACCTTTTGAGCCATTTTGGCCTGAAGAACCGCGACCAGAGCCATTCTTGCTTCTTGACCCCGGGCGTGAAGGCTGCCTGCCAGCCCAGTCGCGCGCGAATTGGTGGGCAACCCGGCCCGACCGCGCACCGCGCTCGCGCGCCCACTGCAGGGCGGCGGTCTGGGCGGCTTCGCCGAACGGCTGGCCGAGCTGTTCGACCCAGCGCGCGCAGATGGCGAGGTACTCGTCCTGCGAAAAACCGTAGAAGTTCACCCACAGGCCGAAACGCTCGGACAGCGAGATCTTCTCCTCGGTGGTCTCGCCGGGATGCAACTCGCCGTCTTCGTCATGCGTGGCGGCGAGGTTCTCGCGCATGTGCTCGGGCATGAGGTGGCGCCGGTTGCTGGTGGCGTAGATCAGCACGTTGTCGCTGGCCGCCGCGATCGAGCCGTCCAGCGCGCTCTTGAGCGCCTTGTAGCTGCTCTCGCCTGACTCGAAGCTCAGGTCGTCGCTGAAGATGATGAAGCGCTCGGGGCGGCCCTGCACCAGCTCGATGATGTCGCCGAGATTGTGCAGATCGTCCTTGTCGACCTCGATCAGGCGCAGGCCCTGCTTGGCAAAGGCATGCAGGCAGGCGCGCACCAGGGAGCTCTTGCCCGTGCCGCGTGCGCCGGTCAGCAGCACGTTGTTGGCCGGGCGCCCGGCGACGAACTGGCGCGTGTTGGCCACGACCAGATCGCGCGCCTGCTCGATATTCAGCAGATCCGCCAGATCGATCTTCGCCAGATGCTGCACCGGCTCGAGCTGCCCCACACCGGCGCGCACGCGCCAGCGGAAGGCGATCGACGCGCTCCAGTCCGGCGCCTTGGCGCGCGGCGCAAGCGCATCGGCAATGCGTTCGAGCGCGGCGGCAATGCGCTCCGAAGCGTCGGTAGCGCCAGCGACGACCGGCAGCACAGCGGCGTCGCGCTTAGGTGCGGTATTCCGCATTGATCTTGACGTAGTCGTAGCTGTAGTCGCAGGTCCAGACGGTGGTGCGCGCGCTGCCGCGCGAGAGCATCACCTTCACCGTGATCTCTGCGGGCTTCATCACCGCCGCGCCCTGGTCTTCGGTGTAGCTCGCAGCGCGCCCGCCGCGGTCCACCACCAGCACGTCGCCCAGCCAGATGCTGACGCCAGCGGTGTCCATGGCTGGTATGGCGTTCCCCACGGCCATGATCAGGCGGCCGAGGTTGGGGTCGCTCGCAAAGAAGGCGGTCTTGACCAGCGGCGAATGCGCGATGAACTTGCCCACGCGGTGCGCCTCGTCGGCGTCCTTGGCGCCCTCGACCTCGATGGTGATGAGCTTGGTGGCGCCCTCGCCGTCGCGGGCGATCTTGATGGCGAGCTCCTGGGCCACGGCAATCAGTGCAGCGCGCAGGCGGTCATGGCCGGGGCTGGATTCGTCGCGGATCTCGGCATGCGCGCCCTTGCCGGTGGCCAGCAGCACGAAGCTGTCATTGGTGGAGGTGTCGCCGTCGATGGTGACGCGATTGAAAGAGGCGTCAGCCACCTCCTTGACCCAGCGGTCGAGCACCGGCTGGGCAATCTTCGCGTCCGTGGCCAGATAGGCCAGCATGGTGGCCATATTGGGCTGGAGCATGCCCACGCCCTTGGCGATGCCTGTCACGGTCACGGTCGCGCCGTCGATCTCCACGCGCTCGCTCACGGCCTTGGCGACCGTGTCGGTAGTCATGATGGCGGCCGCGGCGGTGGCCCAGGCGTTTTCCTTGAGCTCGCTCACCGCCGCAGGCAGCGCGCCGCGGATCTTGTCCACCGGCAGATGCTCCAGGATCACGCCGGTGGAGAACGGCAGCACCTGCTCGGGCGCGCACTGCAGCAGCTCGCCCACGGCACGGCAGGTGTCGCGCGCCGCGGCCAAGCCCTGCTCGCCCGTGCCGCAATTGGCATTGCCGGCGTTGACCACCAGCGCGCGGATTCCATCGCCGCGCTTGAGGTGCTCGCGGCAGACCTGCACAGGGGCCGCGGCAAAGGCGTTCTGCGTGAACACGCCGGCCACGCGCGTGCCGGGCGCGAGGCGCATCAGCATCACATCATGGCGGTCCCACTTCTTGATGCGGGCCTTGGCAAATCCGAGTTCGACACCGGCAACCGGGAAGACGGCGGCGGGGTCGGGCGGCAGCAGGTTGACGGCCATTCAGGCGGCTCCTTGTGATGTGCGGGATGAGCAGTGACTGCGGGCGATTCTATTGCCGCATGCGCAGGGCGCCGGGATGCGCAGCAGCCTGTGCCGAACCCGGCAGGCACAGCCAGACAGAGTGGCCGATTTCAACGGAAATTTGATCGTCGAAGAGGCACTCTCCGCTTTTCCCAAGCCAATCTTGGCGATTTTTCGCATTAATGAAAATCGGGCCGAAAGTGATGCATTCACATCACCGTCGACCCGATTCACCCGGACGCCCAGCCGGGCGCCCGAGGGGCTGGGTGGCTCAGGCCAGCTTGCCGTGGCAGTTCTTGTACTTCTTGCCCGAGCCGCAGGGGCAGGGATCGTTGCGGCCGATCTTGTCGCCAAAGCGCACCACGGGCTGCTGGCGCACCTCCTGGGGCGGCTCGTCGCTGCCGGGGTCGCCGGCGGCGACTTCGGCCAGGTCGTCGTAGGCGGCGTGCTGGTACTCCATCTTGGCCACCGCCGTGCTTTCCTCCAGGGCTTCCTCAGCCTGCTCAAGCTGCTCGGCGGACTGGACGCGCACGTTCATGACCACGCGAGTCACTTCGTTCTTGATGATGGTCAGCAGGGTGCCGAACATCTCGAAGGCTTCGCGCTTGTATTCCTGCTTGGGGTTCTTCTGCGCATAGCCGCGCAGATGGATACCCTGACGCAGGTGATCGAGCGCGGAGATGTGCTCGCGCCAGTGCAGGTCGATGCTCTGCAGCAGCAGGCTGCGCTCGAAGTTGGCAAAGGGTTCGCGCCCCACCTGCTCGACCTTGGCGTCATAGGCTTCGTCGGCCGCCTTGATGATGCGCTCAAGCATCTCGGCCTCGTCAGCTTCTTCCTTGTCGGCCCAGTCGCGCAGCGGCAGATTGAGCTGGTACTCGCTGGCCAGCTCCTGCTGCAGCTTGTCGAGGTCCCACTGCTCCTCGACGCTCTCCTCGGGCACATGGGTGCGGAACAGCTCGGTCATCACGCCGTGGCGCAGATCGCGCACCATGTCACCCACATCCTTGCTCTCGAGGATGGTGTTGCGCAGGGCGTAGATTTCCTTGCGCTGGTCGTTGGCGACGTCGTCGTATTCGAGCAGCTGCTTGCGGATGTCGAAGTTGCGGGCCTCGACCTTGCGCTGTGCCGATTCGATCGAGCGCGTGACCATGCCGGCCTCGATCGGCTCGCCCTCGGGCAGGCGCAGGCGGTCCATGATGGCCTTGAGGCGCTCGCCGGCAAAGATGCGCAGCAGCGCATCGTCCATGCTCATGTAGAAGCGCGAGACGCCGGGGTCGCCCTGGCGGCCGGAGCGGCCGCGCAGCTGGTTGTCGATGCGGCGGCTTTCATGCCGCTCGGTGCCGATGATCTTCAGACCGCCCGATGCGATGACCTGGTCATGCAGGCTCTGCCACTCATCCTTGAGCTTCTGGGCGCGCGCGGCCTTCTCGGCCTCGGGGATGCCGGCGTCGGCGTTGATGAACTGGATCTGCTTCTCGACGTTGCCGCCGAGCACGATGTCGGTACCGCGGCCGGCCATGTTGGTGGCCACCATGATGGCGCCGGGCTTGCCGGCCTGGGCCACGATCTCGGCTTCACGCGCATGCTGCTTGGCGTTGAGCACCTGGTGCGGCAGCTTGGCCTTGGTCAGCATGCCGGAGATCAGCTCGGAGTTCTCCACGCTGGTCGTACCCACGAGCACGGGCTGCCCGCGACCATGGCACTCGATGATGTCCTTGAGGATGGCGTCGTACTTTTCCTTGGACGTGCGGAAGACCTGGTCGTTGAGGTCCTTGCGGATCATCGGACGGTGGGTCGGGATGACAACCGTCTCCAGGCTGTAGATCTGCTGGAACTCGTAGGCTTCGGTATCCGCTGTGCCGGGCATGCCGGCGAGCTTGCCGTACATGCGAAAGTAGTTCTGGAAGGTGATCGAGGCCAGGGTCTGGTTCTCGGCCTGGATCGGCACGCCTTCCTTGGCCTCGACGGCCTGGTGCAGACCGTCGCTCCAGCGGCGGCCCGACATCAGGCGGCCGGTGAACTCGTCAACGATGACGACTTCATTGTTCTGCACCACGTAGTGCTGATCCTTGTGGAACAGCGCATGGGCGCGGATCGCCACCGTGACGTGATGCAGCAGGGTGATGTGCTGCGGGTCGTAGAGCGAGGCCCCCTCGGGCAGCAGGCCCATGCGCGTGAGGATCTGCTCGGCCTTCTCGTAGCCGCTCTCGCCGATATGGATCTGCTGACCCTTTTCGTCGACCCAATAATCGCCTTCGGGCTCGGGTTCGGTGGCCTTGGGTTCGGTCTTCATGCGGGTGAGCAGGGGAGGCACCTGGTTCACGCGCATGTAGGTTTCGGTGTGGTCTTCGGCCTGGCCGGAGATGATCAACGGCGTACGGGCCTCGTCGATCAGGATCGAGTCGACTTCATCGACGATCGCGTAGGACAGCGGGCGCTGCACTCGGTCGGCCACGTCCTGCACGAGGTTGTCGCGCAGGTAGTCGAAGCCGAACTCGTTGTTGGTGCCGTAGGTGACGTCTGCGGCATAGGCCTCCTGCTTGGCCTCGCGCTCCATGTTCGCGACGTTGAAGCCCACTGTCAGGCCGAGCCACTTGTACAGACGGCCGTTCCACTCGGCATCACGCTGCACGAGGTAGTCGTTCACCGTGACCACATGCACGCCCTTGCCCTGCAGGGCATTGAGGTACACGGCGGTCGTGGCGGTGAGCGTCTTGCCCTCGCCCGTGCGCATTTCCGCGATCTTGCCCTGGTGCAGCGCAATGCCGCCGATCAGCTGCACATCGAAGTGCCGCATGCCCATCACGCGCACGCTGGCCTCGCGCACCACGGCAAAGGCCTCCACCAGCAGGCTGTCAAGCGTGGCGCCTTGCGCCAGCCGCTCCTTGAATTCCGCCGTCTTGGCCTTGAGCTGCTCGTCCGACAGGGCCTGCATGGCCGGTTCGAGCGCGTTGATCTTGGCAACGATGCCGCGGTACTGCTTGAGCAGGCGCTCGTTGCGGCTGCCGAAAATGGACGTCAGGAACTTTTGGAGCATGACTTTCGATGAGCCTGATTCTTGTGGGCCCGGACGGAACAAGAAAAAAGGCTCCGGTCAGCATGCGCTTACATCAGCGCGGACCGAAGCCTTCCCGTCAGGCAAATGGCTGAAGGCAGTTTACACGCGGGGGGTGCGTTGCTGGCTGCTGACGCCCCACACGACCGCTCTCAGATTGCGCTGCTTCAGACAAGTTCAAGCACGCGCGTGGACCGCAATCGCGCCGGCAGCCCGATCCAAGCGCTCGCCGGGTCAGTGCGGCCGCACCGCCAGCGCCGCACTGGCCGCAGCCTGGGCGGCCGCCATGTCCGTGCCGGCGCGGAGGAACTTCATGGGGTCTTGCGGCACACCAGCCACGTGTACTTCGAAGTGAAGATGAGGGCCGGTGGAGCGGCCTGTGGACCCGATCTCGGCGATCTTGTCGCCCAGCTTCACGATCTGGCCCGGCTTGACATGCATCTTTGAGGCGTGCGCGTAGCGGGTCAGCAGGTTGTTGCCGTGGTCGATGTCAACCATGTTGCCGAACATCGGGTGGTACTCGGCCGCAACGACCACCCCGCCTGCGGCTGCGAGGATGGGGGTGCCCGGCGGCGCCTGGAAATCGATGCCCAGATGCTGCGTCTGGCGCCCGGTGATGGGGTCGATGCGCCAGCCGAATCCTGAGCCGTTGTAGCCCAGGACGGGCTGGCGGGTCGGGATCTTCTGGGTCAGCACGCGCCGGCCCATCAGTTCGCTTTCAACCAGATTGAGAAAGTCGGTCTGGCCGTCGAGCTTGCCCGACAACTCATCGATCTGCCGGGTCAAGTCTTCCATGCTGAGTTCACGGCTGATTGCCGGCAGCGCACCGCCTCGACCGGGCGGGGCCTTGAAGTTGATCTCCCCGGGCTTGACACCCGCCAGCCCGGATACGCGCTCGCCCAGCGCGTCCAGCCGCGTCATCTGGGCCTGCATCTCGCCCAGACGCACGGCAAGCGTATTGATGTTTTCTCGCAGATAGGCATCTTTTTCCTGCACTTGATCGCGAGATAGCGACAGATAAAAGTCCTTGAGGATCGGAACATTGCCAATGATCGAGCGCGACGCCGCCACGTAGCTCAGCGCGCTGGACAAGGCCATCACGAGCAACACAAGCGCTAGGACAGCCAATGCGATGTGGCGCCCAGTGAGCGTCACGGTCTTGGCTGCCTTCAATCCGTTGCCGACCAGAATGATTTGCATGAACCTACCCGTGTTCTGAACTTGCCAAGCCGATACCGGGACCGACTTTCTGGCAGACTGCAAGCATGATTCGCGCCGCGAACGCCACCCATCACCGCAAGGCAGTCCGTCTTTCCGACTGTCTCGACCAGTCTGGTGCGGACTGGCTCAAGCGTGCCCTCGCACTGGCGGAACTGCAGGCGGCTGTCGACGCGAGTCTGCGCGCGCTGGGCTTGGGCAGCCTTCGCGCCCAGGTCATTCGGCTCGAGCAGGGCGAATTGGTCCTTGCGTGTGCCAGCTCAGCCCAAAAAGCGCGCCTGAATCATGTTCGGCCCGAACTCGGCGCCGAACTGATTCGCCGGGGGTGGGACTGTAGGTCAATACGGATCGGGCATCAATTGCCCTCCGAGCTTCAGGCGCCAGGGGGGGCACGTCGCGAGCGGCGTCAGCAGATCAATGCAGAAACCCGATCCCTGCTGGATAACGCGGCTCAAGCGATTGACAATCCGGCGCTATCAGAGGCGCTCAGGCGCCTGGCTCAAGGCACTTTGAAAAAGTGAGTGACCACTTCGATCAGCCCACATACGCCGAAACCATGACACCGAGCCCGAACACGACCGCCAGGACGACAAAACCTGAGCCGAGATGCAAGGCCCAACGGCGGTAACGCGGCTTACCGGTGATTACTGCGAGGCCCGCCAGCACAATGATGCTGACGGCGACCAGCATCGCCAACGAGCGGAGCAGCAGCACGGGATGAGGCTGCCGCAGAATTCAGAATGCCGCTGCCATCTGGGCAGCCGCGAAGCGCGGCGCCTTTTCCGCGGCGTCGAAACTGACCAACTGCCAGGCGGTTTCGTCGGCGAGCAAGGCGCGAAGCAGCTTGTTGTTCAGTCCGTGGCCAGACTTAAAGGCCTCGTAGTGGGCCAGCAGCGGGTGGCCAGCGAGATAGAGGTCGCCCACGGCGTCGAGCAACTTGTGTTTTGCAAACTCGTCGCCGAACCGCAGGCCGCCATCATTGAGCACGCGGTATTCATCGAGCACGATCGCGTTGTCCATGCTGCCACCGCGGATCAACCCCTTGGCATACAGCGCTTCGACTTCGGCGGTAAAGCCGAACGTGCGCGCGCGACCGACCTCACGCGCAAACGAAGCCTCGCCGAAATCAAAGCTCGCCTCCTGGCCAGTGGCATTCACTGCGGGGTGGTTGAACGCAATCTTGAAATCGAGGCGGTAGCCAAAGTAGGGCGACAGGCGAGCAAACTTGTCTGCTTCACGTACTTCCACCGGCTTGAGCACTCGGATGTACTGCTTAGGGGACTGTTGCACTTCGATGCCGGCAGACTCGAGCAGGTAGATGAAGGTCGCCGCACTGCCGTCCATGATCGGCACTTCCTCAGCGGTCAGGTCCACATACAGGTTGTCGATGCCTAAACCTGCGCAGGCGGCCATCAAATGCTCAACTGTCGACACTTTCACGATCTGGCCATCAACCGCCGCAGCGGTCAGCGTCGAAGCCAGCATGGTTTCGCCCACGCCCGTGGCGCGCGCCGGAATATCCACGGGTGCTTCAAGGTCGATACGCCGGAAGACGATCCCGGACCCCGGAGCGGCGGGTCGCAGGGTCATCTGTACCTTGCGGCCCGAGTGCAGACCCACGCCTGTGGCGCGAACGGATTCCTTGATGGTGCGCTGCAAGTACATGGAAATAGTTTACCCGCGGGTCAGTTATTTCCGGTCAGCTCGGCCGCAAAACATTTCTATCGTCGCGATGCTTTTGTCACATTGCGTTTTCGAGCTGAGTGACCCAAGCTGCAGATGTCGGGGTGGCACTCACTCGATCCACCACCGACACCTACGCGGGACTTGCTTGGCCCCGCAAGGCCGCACCGTTCAGTGGTGCGGCCTTTTCGCTTGTGCAGCGCAGTCAGTCCGCCTGCTTGCGCAAGAACGCGGGGATGTCAAAGCGATCCATCCCGCTTTCCTGCATCGCGTTGACCTTTGCCTGTGCCTCGCTGCGGCCGTTGCGCCAGACGGCCGGCGTGTCGTAGTTGCCAAAGTCAGGCACTGCAACGGGCGCGGCCGGTGCCTGAGCCACAGTGGGCGCTGCGGTCATCGGTGCCTGCGGCGCTTGCGTCTGCGCCGTGCCGGCGGGCGCGCTGAGATTCATCGCCGGTGCAGCGTCATACGTACCCGTACGGAGGGCCGGCTGCTGGACCGGCGGCACCAACTGAATCTTCTTGCGACCCAGTCCGGTCACCACAACGGTCACGCGCAGATCCTCGCCCATGCCTTCCTCGTAGGCCACGCCGTGAACCACGAGCGCATCGGGTGCACAGAAGTTGCGGACGGTATTGAGGATCTCCTTGACCTCCGCACCCTTCAGCGTGTCTTCGTGCGCAGTGATGTTGACCAACACGCCACGGGCACCAGACAGGTCAATGCCTTCGAGCAGTGGACTGGCCACGGCGGCCTCTGCAGCGTCCTTGGCACGGGTGGCACCGCGGGCGGTTGCCGTACCCATCATGGCCTTGCCGCGGTTGTCGCTCATGATGGTGCGCACGTCATTGAAGTCGACGTTCTGGTGACCCGGGACATTGATGATCTCGGCAATCCCCGCAACAGCCTTGTTCAGGACCTCGTCTGCGAAGCCGTACCACTGCTTCATCGTCGCGTCCGGGTAGACCTCTTCGAGCTTCTCGTTGAGGATCACGATCAGCGAGTCCACGTGCTGCGCTAGATCGTCCGCGCCATTGACGGCCACATCCATCTTGTTCGGGCCCTCGTAGCTGAAGGGCTTGGTCACCACGCCGACGGTCAGGGCGCCAAGCTCCTTGGCTACCTGCGCGATGATCGGCGCCGCGCCGGTACCTGTGCCCTTGCCCATGCCGGCCGTGATGAAGACCATGTGCGCACCATCCAGTGCGTCACGAATCTGGTCGCGCGCCTCGTCGGCGAAGCTGCGCGCCACGTCCGGCTTGTTGCCGGCACCCAGACCTGTGCTGCCGAGCTGGATCTTGGTGTCCGCTGCGTTGGCGCTCAAGGCCTGTGCATCGGTATTTGCGACGATGAACTCCACGCCACGCACACCTGTACGGATCATGTGGTTGATGGCGTTGCCGCCCGCACCGCCGACCCCCACCACCTTGATGATGGTACCGCGCTGTTCAGTTTCGATCACTTCGATGGCCATGGCCGTCTCTCCTAGGTGTGCAGGTTGGCTTCGGAAGGCTTCAATCCGACTGCGCAATGGAACCCTTCCGACGCTCCCCTGCGGTTGCAGAAACTTGTAGTCATTCAAAACGCCTTGAGAATCCACTCGCGCATGCGCGCAAGCGTCTTCTTCCACGATCCGGTCTGGGCGCTGATGCGGCGACCCGCCACCGCGTTCTCGCGCGCCTGATCCAGCAGACCCATCACGGTCGCGTAGCGCGGTGTGCGCACCACATCGGCCAGATTGCCTTCATAAATTGGCATGCCCACGCGCACCGGCTTCATGAACACGTCTTCGCCCAGCTCGACCATGCCCGGCATCAGGCTCTGGCCGCCGGTCAGTACGTAGCCCGAGCTGACCAGGTTTTCGTAGTTGGAATCACGCACGACCTGATGCACCAGGGCGAACAACTCCTCGATGCGCGGCTCGATCACGGCAGCGAGCGCCTGATGGCTCAGCATGCGCGGGTCGCGATCACCCAGACCCGGGACTTCGATGCGGTCGTCAGGCGACGCCATGGCCTGCTTGGCAACACCATGGCGAAGCTTGATGTCCTCTGCATCGGGCGAGGGCGTGCGCAAGGCCATGGCAATGTCGTTGGTAACTTGGTCGCCGGCGATCGGGATCACAGCCGTGTGACGGATCGCCCCGCCCGCGAAGATGGCGATGTCGGTCGTGCCGCCGCCGATGTCCACCAGCACAACGCCCAGCTCCTTCTCGTCTCGCGTCAGTACCGATCGTGCCGAGGCCAGAGGCTGCAGCACGATGTCCTGCACCTCGAGTCCGCAGCGGCGCACGCACTTCACGATGTTCTGTACTGCGCTGACGCTGCCGGTGACGATATGCACGCGCACTTCAAGTCGCACACCTGCCATGCCCAGCGGAGCACGTACGTCGTCCTGGCCGTCGACGATGAACTCCTGCGGGATCACGTGCAGGATCTGCAGATCGTTGGTGATCGGCACGGCCTTGGCGGTCTCGATCACGCGGGTGATGTCGGCCTCGGTGACTTCCTTGTCCTTCACGGCCACCATGCCGTGCGAGTTCACGCTGCGGATATGGCTGCCGGCAATGCCGGTGTAGACCTGGCTGATCTTGCAGCCGGCCATGAGCTCGGCCTCCGAGAGTGCGCGCTGGATCGACTGGACCGTGGCCTCGATGTTGACCACCACGCCCTTGCGCAGGCCATTGCTCGGGTGCTGGCCGATGCCGACCACCTGCATGCGGCCGTCGCTGCCCAGCTCGGAGACCATCGCCACGATCTTCGAGGTGCCGATGTCCAGCGCGACCAACAGGTTCTTTTCACCGTTCATGCCGTGATTCCCATGTTCCTGATTCGGCGAGTTGTGTTCATTGCGGCCGGACACCACTGGTCTGCGGTCCGGCTTTCATGCGCAGGCCAGGTGCGTAGAACGCAAAGCCGTCCCGATAACGCAGGTCCACCCGCTGCGGCACACCCAGCTTGCGGATGGATGCATCCCAATACGCGGCCAGCCGCGCCAGCCGCTCGTCGACAGGCTGCGCCCCCACATCTCTCCCCAGCTCCAGCACAGTGCCTTGCTGCAGACCGATGGTCCAGGACAACCGGTCCGACAGCAGCACCCGCACAGGAGCAAGCCCCAAGGGCTCGAGATGTTGCCTGAGGAGTCGGTAGCGCTCGCTCATCTGCACGGAGGTGCCCTCCGGACCAACGAACTCCGGTAGCTTCGCCAGCGCCTCGACTTCGCCCAGGTTGACCGTGAACGGCTCGCCGAGCGTATTGACCAACTGCGTCTCGTTGAGTCGGGCCAGGGGCTGGTGTGCCTCGATGCGGATCACTATGGCATTGGGCCAGTGCCGACTGACCTGCGCCCGCCGCACCCAGGGCAGACCCTCTGCCGAACGCTTGATCTCGGCCAGATTGGCCGTGAAGAAGGTGCCGCGCATCCGCTTGACCAGCGCCGTGCGCACCGTGATCTCGTTGATGCGCGCCGTGTCGCCCGTGATGCGGACCGTCTTGATGGCAAACCACGGATGACGCGCCAGCCACTGCACCCCCGCCCATGCCAGCGCGAGCGTCGCCACGGTGAGCAGCACCGCAGCGAGCTTGTTCAGGGCGTTGGCGTTGTTCCACATGCGTTCTCAGTGACCCGTCATCTTGAGGCGTGCTTCGGATACCAGGTGCACGCACAGATCCTCGTAGCTCATGCCTGCCGCGCGGGCTGCCATCGGGACCAGCGAGTGGCCCGTCATGCCGGGGGAAGTGTTCACCTCGAGCAGGAAGGGCTCGTCGTCGGACGCGCGCAACATCACATCCACCCGAGCCCAGCCTTCGCAGCCGATGGCATTGAAGGCACGCACGGCGATGTTCTGGATGCGATTGGCCAGGGCGGCATCGATCGGCGCCGGACACAGATACTTCGTGGCATCGCTGTAGTACTTGTGCTCGAAGTCGTAGTTGCCGTCCGGGGCACGGATCTCGACGATCGGCAGCGCCCGCGCCTGCTGGCCGCGACCCAGCACGGCCACGGTCAGCTCGCGGCCGCTGATGAACTCCTCGGCAAGAATCTCCTCGTCGTACCTGCGGCAGGTCGCAAAGCCCTCGCTCATGTCGGAGTAGCCCACCACCTTCGTGATGCCGATGGTCGAGCCCTCGTGCGGCGCCTTGAGCATCAGCGGCAGGCCGATCCGGTCGGGCACCGTGCGCAGCTCGCTGCCGTCGGTCAGGACCTCAAAGCGCGGTGTTGGCAGACCGTGATTGGCCCAGATCCGCTTGGTCATGATCTTGTCCATGGCGATCGCGCTGGCCATCACGCCGCTGCCGGTGTAGGGGATTTCGAGCAGTTCCAGTGCGCCCTGCAGCGATCCATCCTCGCCATATCTTCCGTGCAGGGCAATGAACACCCGGTCGAATCCCGCGCTTGCGAGCTCTTCAAGACTGCGTTCGCCCGTATCAAACAGATGGGCGTCCACGCCCTTGGCCAGCAGCGCCTTGTGCACGCCCGTACCCGACATGATCGAGACTTCGCGCTCATGCGAGCGGCCGCCGAACAGCACCCCTACGCGACCGAGATTCATTTGAGCAACTCCATCAGCTTGGCCGGCACGTTGCCGATCGAACCGGCACCCATCGCAAGGACGACGTCACCGTCTTTCGCAGTCTCGAGGATGCGCTGCGGCATGTTGGCGATCTCCTCGACAAATACGGGCTCGATCTGACCCGAGACCCGCAGCGCACGAGCCAGCGCACGGCCATCTGCGGCAACGATCGGGGTCTCGCCTGCGGCATAGACCTCGGCAAGCAGCAGCGCATCGGCCTGGCCCATCACCTTGACGAAGTCCTCGAAGCAGTCACGCGTGCGGCTGTAGCGATGCGGCTGGAACGCGAGCACGAGGCGCCGGCCCGGATAGGCACCGCGCGCGGCTGCGAGCGTGGCTGCCATTTCGACCGGGTGATGACCGTAGTCGTCCACCAGCGCGAATTGCGCACCCGAGGGTGCCCTGAGCTCCCCATAACGGGTGAAGCGCCTGCCGACGCCCTTGAAGCCCGCCAAACCACGCTGGATGGCGGCGTCCTCTACACCCAGCTCGGAAGCCACCGCGATCACCGACAGCGAGTTGAGGACGTTGTGCATGCCGGGCTGGTTGAGCTCGATGGCCAGCGGCGCCATACCCGGCCGCAAGGCCGTGAAGTGCATCTGCGTGCCCACTGCCCTCGCATCGATGGCACGCACCTCGGCGTCCTCGGAAAAGCCGTAGGTCGTGATCGGCTTGCTGACCAGCGGCATGATCGAGCGCACATGCGGATCATCGGCACACAGTACGGCCGTCCCGTAGAAGGGCAGACGATGCGTGAAGTCCACGAAGGCCTGCTTGAGCCGGGCAAAGTCATGCCCGTAGGTATCCATGTGGTCGGCGTCGATGTTCGTGATCACGGCGATCATCGGCAGCAAGTTCAGGAAGCTCGCGTCGCTCTCGTCAGCCTCGACCACGATGTAGTCGCCGCTGCCCAGCTTGGCATTCGCACCCGCGCTGTTCAGGCGTCCGCCGATCACGAAGGTGGGGTCCAGCCCGCCTTCGGCCAGCACACTGGCCATCAGCGACGTGGTCGTGGTCTTGCCATGCGTACCGGCGATTGCAATGCCGCGCTTCAGGCGCATGAGCTCAGCCAGCATGACCGCACGCGGGACGACCGGCACCTTGGCCAGACGGGCGGCCTGCACTTCCGGGTTGCTGTTGCCGACGGCCGTGGAGACCACCACGGCATCTGCGTCCCGGACGTTCGCTGCGTCATGACCGATGTCGATGCGAATACCCAGCTCGGCCAGTCGACGGGTCGTGGCGCTGTCGCTCAGGTCCGAGCCTGAAACCGCATAGCCGAGGTTGCGTAGCACCTCCGCGATGCCGCTCATCCCGGACCCGCCAACGCCCACGAAGTGAATATGCTTGATGGCGTGCTTCATAGACCGGCTCCAATACCAATACGGGCGGGTCTGCCTTCGCTGCGGCGGCGT
Organism: Burkholderiales bacterium; assembly: GCA_027484405.1. GTDB lineage: Bacteria > Pseudomonadota > Gammaproteobacteria > Burkholderiales > Burkholderiaceae_C > Piscinibacterium. The sequence continues at coordinate 14,819 of JAIXTA010000200.1, read as the reverse complement.
TCGCTGCGCAGACGCTGCGCCTCGCTCGGCCCGCCAACCCCCACGAAGTGAATCTGCTTGATGGTGTGCTTCATCGCACCAACCCTTCAATTTCGTCTGCCACGCGCGCAGCCGCATTGGGCTGTGCGAGCTTGCGTGCCTGCTCGGCAATAGCCAGTAGCTTGCCGCGGTCGAGGCTGGTGATCAGGCGGGCAAGCGATTCCGCATTGAGTTCACCCTGCGGCAGGTGAATGGCGGCACCCTGCCTGGCCATCCACTCGGCGTTGTCGCGCTGATGACTGGTCGTGCTGACGACCAGCGGAACGAGCACGCTGGCCACGCCAGCAGCACAGAGCTCCGAGACGGTGACCGCGCCTGCACGGCACACAACAAGATCGCAGCGCGCAAGCTCGGCAGCCATGTCGTCGATGAACGCACGCACATCGGCCTGTACACCTGCGCGCTGGTAGGCCTCGCGTACAGCCACTTCCTGTGCCGCACCCGTCTGGTGAACGACGCTCGGGCGCTCAGCATCCGGCAAGACTTTCAATGCATCGACCAGCGTTTCATTGAGCACCTTGGCGCCAAGGCTGCCGCCGACCACCAGCAGCCGCAGGGGGCCGCTGCGGCCTGCAAATCGCTCCGCGGGCCCCGGGAGTTCAGCAATTTCGCGACGCACCGGGTTGCCGGTGACGACCGCACCCCGGGTTGAATTTGCAGGCCCGCCCGAGAAGCCGAAGGTGATGCGGTCTGCAACCGGCAACAGCGCCTTGTTCGACAGCAGCAGGGCGGCGTCCGCGTTCATGAGCACGAGCGGCTTGCCCAGCAGGGCGGCCATCATGCCGCCGGGGAAGCAGACGTAGCCGCCCATGCCCAGCACTGCACTCGGCTTGCGCTTGAGCAGGATGCGCAGGCAGGACCAGAACGCGAGCAGCAGGCGCAGGCCGCCCGTCAGGGTGTGCAGCAGCCCCTTGCCGCGCAGGCCGGAGAACATGATGGTGTCCATGGGCAGGCCGCTGGGCGGGACCAGGCGATTCTCCATGCCATGACTCGTCCCCAGCCAGCTCACCGTCCAGCCGCGCTGCTGCATCTCGCGGGCAACCGCAAGGCCCGGCATGATGTGACCACCCGTGCCGGCGGCCATGACGACGAGGTGCTTGTGCGCTGCCATGATCACAGCGTTTTCCCCCGCATCATCTGGCGGCTCTCATAGTCGACGCGTGCCAGCACGGCCATGGCCACACAACTCATGAGCATTGCGCTGCCGCCGTAGCTGATGAACGGCAGGGTCAGCCCCTTGGTCGGGAGCAGGCCGCTGGCCACCCCGATGTTGATGAAGGCCTGGATGCCGATCCAGATGCCGATGCCCTGCGCGACGAGGCCGGCGAACACGCGGTCGAGCTTGATCGCCTGGCGGCCGATCTCGAAGGCCTTGCGGACGATCACGTAGAAGCAGCCGATCACAATGAACACGCCGACGAAGCCGAGCTCCTCGCCGATGATGGCCATGATGAAGTCGGTATGCGCCTCGGGCAGGTAGTGCAGCTTCTCGACGCTCGCACCCAGACCCACGCCGAAGATCTCGCCACGACCGAACGCGATCAGCGAGTGCGTGAGCTGGTAGGCCCGGTTCAGTGCGTTCTGTTCATCCCAGGGGTTCAGATAGGCAAAGATCCGGTCCCGGCGCCAGGGCGAGAGCACGATCACGGCTACGAAGACCGAGGTCAAGGCAGCCACCGAGCCCAGGAAGATGCGCAGACTCATGCCGCCCAAGAACAGAATGCCCACGGCAATCCCGGAGATCACGATCAACGCGCCAAGATCGGGCTGCAGCAGCAGCAGGCCGCCCACCACACCCAGCACCACGACGATGGGCAGCAGGCCCTGCTTGAACTGCTGCAGCACCGCCTGCTTGCGCACGGCATAGTCTGCACCGTACAGGATGACGAAGAGCTTCATCAGCTCCGACGGCTGCAGGTTGATGACGTAGAGCGGAATCCAGCGGTGCGCGCCGTTCACACCCTTGCCGATGCCGGGGATGAGCACCAGCACCATCAACCCCAGCCCGCCCAGGAACAGGATGGGTGCCCAGCGCTGCCAGAACTTCATTGGCAGCTGGAAGATCACCATCGCAGCGCACAGGCCGATGGTGATGAAGACGACGTGCCGGAACAGGAAGTGGGTGGGCGAATAGTTCGAGAATCGCGGCGCATCCGGCAAGGCTACGGAGGCCGAGTAGACCATCACCGCGCCCAGCGCCATTAACAGGGCGATGGCACCGAGCAGCACGCGGTCCACACTGGCCATCTCGGTACGCGTGGGCAGCGAGGGCAACAGCGCGTCCTGCCGACCAAAGCCTGAGAGTCCGGGGATGCGCAGACCGAGCTTCATGCCTGGCCTCGCTCGTTCTGCAGCGCGCTCACCGCCTGCACAAAGACCTCGGACCGATGGGCGTAGCCCTTGAACATGTCGAAGCTGGCGCAGGCCGGCGACAGCAGCACGATATCGCCCGGCGCAGCGCGTTCCGCCGCGGCACCGACTGCTGTAGGCAGATCGCTGCAGTCCAGCAGCTCGGCCGACCCGCCAGACAAGGCCGCGCGAATCATCGGCGCGTCCTGGCCGATAAGGAGCACGGTCTTGGCGTAGCGCGTGACGGGCTCGGCGAGCGGGCTGAAGTCCTGGCCCTTGCCCAGCCCCCCTGCAATCAGGTGGATGCGACGACGGCCTTCGGCCAGCCCGGCAATAGCGGCCTGCGTGGCCCCCACATTGGTGCCCTTGCTGTCATCGATGTAGTCCACCTCATCAACACTCGCGACAAACTGGCAGCGGTGCGGCTCGCCGGCGTAGTCGCGCAGACCCTTGAGCAGACCGGCCAGCGGCAGATCGATGGCCCGCAACAGGGCCAGGGACGCCAGCGCATTGGCATGGTTGTGGCTGCCGCGGATGCGCAGCGCATCGGCCGGCATCAAGCGGTTCTGCATGACCTCGATCGGCGAGGTGTCCTTCTTCTTGCGCGGCGTGTCATCCGCCGGCTGGGCCTGCACCAGCCACTTCAGGCCGGCCTCCTGCGTGCCGAAGTCGCCGGGCAACGCGGGCTCACCCAGGCCGAAGGTCACCACCTGATCCGGCGCGGCGCCCGCAGCCATCGGCGCCACCAGCGGATCATCCCGGTTGATCACGCGGAAGCGCGTGCCATTGAAGATGCGCGCCTTGGCGGCCGCATAGTCCGCCATGTCGGTGTGCCAGTCGAGATGATCCTGTGACAGGTTCAGCACCGTGGCGGCATCGGCCTTGAGCAGGTGGGTGTAATGCAACTGGAAGCTGGAGAGCTCCAGCACCCAGACCTGCGGCAGGCTCTCGGCATCGAGTGCGGCCTGCAGCGCATCCAGCGCCGCCGGGCTGATGTTGCCGCAGGCCACGGCATCCTGGCCGGCGGCCTGCGCGAGGTGGCGGGTCAGTGCCGTGACAGTGGTCTTGCCGTTGGTCCCAGTGATCGCGACCACCTTCGGTACGTAGCCGCGCTCGGCATGCAGCTGGGCGAGGGCGAGTGCAAACCAGTCGATCTCGCTGTGCACCGTGACGCCGCGCTCGGCCGAAGCCGCCAGCAGCTGCTGGATCTCGGGCCGCGTAGGAGCCAGTCCGGGGCTCATGGCCATGAGCTGTATGCCATCGAGCAAGGAAGCATCGAACGCGCCCAGACGCACCGCCACTGCCGGGTATTCGGCGCGCAGCTGCGCAAGACCCGGCGGCTGCTCGCGGGTGTCGGCCACCGTCACCGAGGCACCGTGCCGCACGGCAAATCGCGCGCAGGCGAGCCCGGACTCTCCGAGCCCCAGCACCAGCACCGACTTGTCTTTCAGGCATTCCATCTGTTCAGCGCAGCTTGAGTGTGGACAAACCGATCAGCACCAGCATCATGGTGATGATCCAGAAGCGCACGACCACCTGGGTCTCCTTCCAGCCAGAGACCTCAAAGTGGTGATGCAGTGGGGCCATCTTCAGGATGCGGCGACCCTCGCCGTATTTGCGCTTGGTGTATTTGAAGTAGGAGACCTGCAGCATCACCGACAGGGTCTCGGCCACGAACACGCCGCCCATGATGAAGAGCACAATCTCCTGGCGCGTGATCACCGCAATCGTGCCCAGCGCACCGCCCAGGGCCAGGGCGCCCACGTCGCCCATGAAGACCTGCGCGGGATGCGCGTTGAACCACAGGAAGGCCAGCCCCGCCCCGCCCATGGCGGCGCAGAAGACCATCAGCTCACCTGCGCCGGGAATGTGCGGGAAGAACAGGTACTTGGCGAAGTCCACCCGGCCGATCACGTAGGCAAAGATGCCCAGCGCGCTGCCCACCAGCACGGTGGGCATGATCGCCAGTCCATCGAGGCCATCCGTGAGGTTCACCGCGTTACTCGTGCCGACGATCACGAAGTAGGACAGGATGATGAAGCCGAACACCCCGAGCGGGTAGCTCACCGACTTGAAGAAGGGCACGAGCAGGTCGGCGCGCTCGGGCAGCTGCAGGGTCATGCCCGAGGCCAGCCAGTTCAAGAGCAGGTCAAAGCTCTTCTCCACGTTGGGCGTGGACACGGCAAAGGCCAGGTAGATTGAGGCTGCCAGTCCGATGAGCGTCTGCCAGAAATACTTTTCCTTGGCGCTCATGCCCTTGGGGTTCTTGTGCACGACCTTGCGGTAGTCGTCCACCCAACCCACCCAGCCGAAGCCGAAGGTCACGATCAGCACCACCCACACGAAGCGGTTGGTCAGGTCCATCCACAGCAGCGTGGACACGGCAATCGACAGCAGGATCAGCGCGCCGCCCATGGTGGGCGTACCGCTCTTGACCAGATGGGTCTGCGGCCCGTCGGTGCGCACGGCCTGGCCGACCTTGAGCTCGCGCAGCTTGCGGATCACCCAGGGGCCGAGCATCAGGCCCATGACGATGGCGGTGATGCAGGCCATCACCGCGCGGAAAGTGATGTACCGGAACACGTTGAACGGCCCGAATTCGGGCGCCAGTTGCGCCAACCACATCAGCATCAGGCGCCTCCCCTCTTCTTGATGTCTTCGACCACGCGCTCCATCGCCATGAAGCGCGAGCCCTTGACCAGCACCGTGTCACCGGCACCCGGTTGTTCCTGCATCAGTGCATCGACCGCGGCTGCGGGCGAATCCACGTGCACCGCCCGACCAGACGCGGCTGCGCATGCACGCACCGCATCGCGGCAGGCCTCGCCCATGGCCACGAGCAGATCGATGCGCTGCTCGGCGGCGAATCGACCCACTTCGGCATGAAACGCCGGCCCCTGGTCGCCCACCTCGCCCATGTCGCCGAGGATCAGGACACGCTTACCTGAACGCGGCGCGAGGACGTTGATGGCCGCCCGCACGGAATCGGGGTTGGCGTTGTAGGTGTCGTCGATCAGCGCAAACGGCAGGCCGCTCACGCGCTGCATGCGGCCCTTGGCCGGCCGGAAGTTAGCCAGACCGCTGATGATGGCCGCGTCGTCCAGGCCGCAGGCCACCGCCACGGCTGCCGCAGCCAGCGCATTGTGATGGTTGTGCGCGCCGTCAATGTTCAGGCGGACGCCCGCACTCGAGACCGTAGATCCGCGCTGGATGCGGATCTCCAGGCCGTTTTGGCTGGAAACGCCCGCCAGACAAGCGGAATCGGTTTCCGGATGCATACTGAACGTGAGTACATGGCGATCCGCGGCTGCCTGGCGCCAGAGGTCGGTGTAGGTGTCATCGGCCGGAAACACGGCCACACCGTCAGGGCCGAGCGCACGCAGCGCATCAGCGTGCTCTTGGGCAACGGCCTCTACGGTGGCCATGAACTCCTGATGCTCACGCTGCGCGTTGTTCACCAGAGCGACGGTCGGCGCGGCAAGGCGCGCAAGCTGCGCCGTCTCGCCGGGGTGGTTCATGCCCAGTTCGATGACCGCTAAACGATGCTGCGGGCGCAGGCGTAGCAGCGTGAGCGGCAGACCGATGTCGTTGTTGAAGTTGCCTGCCGTCGCCAGTACGGCCTCGTCACCCACCGCAGCGCGGAAGACGCTGGCGATCATCTCCTTGGTGGTGGTCTTGCCGTTGCTTCCAGTGACTACGGCCAGCGGGATGGCAAAGCGCATGCGCCAGGCATGGGCCAGCGCAGCCAGCGCCTGCTTGGTATCCGCAACGATCAGTGCCGGAAAGCCGTCAGGAAGCACTGCATCGGGATGCACGAGCGCAGCGACGGCACCGGATGCGGCGGCCTGCGCGACGAAGTCGTTGCCGTCAAAGCGTTCGCCCTTCAGCGCCACGAACAGATCGCCGACCTGCAGGCTGCGGGTATCACTGTGCGCGCGGGCGAACACGGTGTCGCCGTTGCCGCGCACCGTGGCGTGGCACTCGGGCGGCAGCAGCAGAGCGGCCTGATGCAGCGTGAGCATGCTCATCGCGCACCTCCCCAGGCAGTCAGTGCCGTCTTGACATGTGCCGCGTCCTCGAAGGGATGCTTCACGCCGCGGACTTCCTGATAGGTCTCGTGCCCCTTGCCGGCCACCACGATCACGTCGGCTGCAGACGCCTGCGCGATGCTGCTCGCGATCGCCTGGGCGCGGTCCGCCTGCAGGGTCACCGGCACACCGGAAGCCGCTGCCGACCCGCCAGGCAGCCCGGCAGCAATCTGCGCCATGATGGCCAGGGGGTCTTCACTGCGCGGGTTGTCACTCGTGATCACCACGGCGTCCGCAAGACGTGCCGCAATGGCGCCCATGACCGGCCGCTTGCTGGAATCCCGGTCGCCGCCACAGCCAAAGACGCAGACCAGTCGGCCGCCACGAGCACGGGCCACCGGCTGCATGGCCTGCAACACCTTGTCCAGCGCGTCCGGCTTGTGCGCATAGTCCACCACCACCAGCGGCTGGTCGGCGCCGCCGAAGGACATCAACCGGCCATCCACCGCTGGCACACCGGCCAGCAGCTCGGCTACGTTCTGCAGGGGGATGCCGAGCGACAGCATCGCGCCCATCACGGCCAGCGCATTGCTCACATTGAACACACCAAAGGCCGGCAGGCGCGCGGGAACCCGGGCCTCGCCGTCGGTCAGCGTCAGCTCGGCACCCTCGGCGGTCCATCCCAGCGCATCGACAAAGAGCTCGATGTCGCAGACAAAGCCGTCGTGCCGCTGCAGCCCATAGCCCACCAGATGCGGCACATTGGCCTGCGCGGCAATGAGCTTGGCGACGCGCCGTCCTGCGCCGTCGTCCAGATTGGTCACCGCCGCCTTCAGGCCGGGCCAGGTGAACAGGGCGCGCTTGGCGGTCTCGTAGGCTTCCATCGAGCCGTGGTAATCGAGGTGGTCCTGCGTGAGATTGGTGAACACGGCCGTGTGAAAGCGCGTACCCGCGAGACGATGTTCGGCCAGACCGATGGACGAGGCCTCGATGGCCACCGCTTGCGCACCTTCTCGCAGCAGCTGCGCAAAGGTGCGCTGCAGATCCACCGACTGCGGCGTCGTCAAACCAAAGTCCTGCAGACGGCCGACGAAGCCCGCGCCCAGGGTGCCGATCACGCCGCATTTGAGCCCCGCGCGCGTCAGCGCATGGGCAATCCACTGCGTGGTGGTCGTCTTGCCACTGGTGCCGGTGACGCCGATCACGGCAAGCTTGTGGGTCGGGTGGCCGTAGTAGGCGCTGGCGATGTCGCCGGCGTTGCGCTTGAGCTGCGAGACCTGCAGCACCGGCACGTCGAAGTGGCGGGTTGCATCGAAGCCCTCGGCCTCGACGATCAGCGCCGCTGCACCGGCTGCCAGGGCCTGATCGATGTAGGCGCGGCCATCATGCGTCTGGCCCGGATAGGCGACGAACACATCACCCTTGCGCACGCGACGGCTGTCCGACACAAGATCCGCGCCGGATGCAGCGTGGTCAAGGAGCCATTGGGAAACGATGCTCACAGGCTCTCTCCCACTGGTTCCTGCACGCCGCGGTCCTGCACGATGAGCGTCTTGTAGGGCGCATCAGGGGTCACGTTCAGTGCACGCAGGCCGGCAGACACCACACCGGCAAACACCGGGGCCGCCACTTCGCCACCGTAGAACTTGCCGGCCGAGGGTTCGTCGATCATCACGGCCACGATCACCCGCGGGTTGCTCGCCGGCGCAAAGCCGACGAAGGAACCGATGTACTTGCCCGGCATGTAGCCGCCCGGGCCCTGTTTGCGCGCCGTGCCGGTCTTGCCGGCCACGCGGTAGCCGATCACCTGGCTCTTGGGCGCGGTGCCGCCGGGGCCAGCCGCCATTTCCAGCATCTTGCGCATGGCCTGGGCGTTCTGCTCGGTCAGCACGCGGGCACCCGGCTGCGGCTGCGGCAACTTGGTGAAGGACAGGGGCATGAGCTCGCCGTCGTTGGCAAACACGGTGTAGCTGCGTGCAAGTTGAATCAGCGAAACCGACAGGCCGTAGCCATAGCTCATGGTGGCCTGTTCGATGGGACGCCAGCTCTCTGCCGGGCGCAGACGGCCGGCGGCTGCACCCGGAAAGCCGATGCGCGGCGCCTGGCCGAAGCCCACCTGCGCAAACTGGCCCCACATCTTGCTGGCCGGGATCTGCATGGCGATCTTGGTGGTGCCGATGTTGCTGGACTTCTGCAGCACTTCCTCCACCGTCAGCGTGCCGTGGCCGGAGGTGTCGGTGATGGTGTGACCGGCAAACTCCATCTTGCCGGCGCCCGTCTGGATCGTGGAGAGCGGCGTGACCTTGCCTGTCTCCAGGCCCAGCGCAATCGTGAAGGGCTTCATGGTGGAGCCCGGCTCGAAGGTGTCTGTGATGGCGCGGTTGCGCAGCTGCTGGCCGGTCAGGCCGCGGCGCTGGTTCGGGTTGAAGGTCGGGTAGTTGGCCATGGCGAGCACCTCGCCGGTATGGGCGTCGAGCACCACGATCGCCCCTGCCTTGGCCTGATGCTCGGCCACGGCATTCTTCAGTTCGGAAAACGCCAGGAACTGCAGCTTGCTGTCGATGGACAGGGTCACGTCGCGCCCGGGGAGCGCCGGCCGGACGTGCTCGACGTCCTCGATGACGCGCCCGAGCCGGTCCTTGATCACACGGCGGCTGCCGGTCTGGCCAGCCAGGATCTTGTTCATGGCCAGCTCGATCCCTTCCTGGCCGTTGTCTTCGATGTCCGTGAAGCCTAGGACGTGTGCCAGTGCCTCGCCTTCCGGATAGAAGCGGCGATATTCCTCTCGGAAGTGGATGCCGGGGATCTTCAGCGCAGCAATCTTGTCGGCCACGGCCGGATCGAGCTGGCGGCGCAGGTAGACGAACTTGCGGTCTTCGTCCGCAAGACGGCGACCCAGTTCGCGCTCGTTCATCTCAAGCAGCGCGGCCAACTTGCGCGATTGTTCGGCGCTCATCTCCACGTCTTCGGGAATCGCCCAGACCGTACGTGCCGGAATGCTGGAGGCCACCACCACGCCGTTGCGGTCCATGATCTTGCCGCGCACGGCCGGAATCTCCAGCGTGCGCGCGTAGCGCTGCTCGCCCTTTTCCTGCAGGAAGTCCGAGAACGGCCCCTGCAGCCAGAGCGCGCGGCCCACCAGTGCGAGAAAGGCCAGCGTGAGCACCGCCATGGCCACGCGGCTGCGTACCTCGGAGAGCTGCGTCTTGCGATGGGCACTCATTGGGCAGCCCCTGCCGGCGCAGGTGATGCCGCGGGCGCAGCCGGCCGAGCGGCGACCGCGCGCGCATCCTGCGCATTGAGATACAGGGTGTGTGCCGGCGTCACGCGCTCCATCTGCAGGTCACGCCGCGCCGAGCTGTCGATCAGGCCCGGCTTGGCCAGTGCCGTCTGCTCGACCTGCAGCTGGCGGAACTCGGTGTCCAGGCGCTTGGCCTGGGTATCCGCACGCTCGATGGCCACGAAGAGCTTGCGCGAGGCGTGGCTGCTCGTGACGATCGAAAACATCGAGGCCAGCACGGCGGCACCCAGGATGAGCTGCAGCGGCTTCATGCAGCCTCCAGGGCCGCAGCCTCGGTGCGCGTGGCCACGCGCAGCACCGCCGAGCGCGAGCGCGGGTTGGCGCCGATCTCAGCCTCGGAGGGCTTGATCCGGTCGAGGTCTGACCAGCGCGCAGCACCGGCCACCTCGCCACGCAGGGGCAGGTGGCGCAGGCTGGCGTCTGCGCGCGGCGGCGCAAGGAACTGCTTGACGATCCGGTCTTCCAGCGAATGGAAGCTGATCACGGCAAGACGGCCCTGCGGACGGATCATGCGTTGCGCCTGCATCAGAACTTGCTCGAGCTCCTCAAGCTCCCGATTGATGAAAATCCGTAGAGCCTGAAAGGTGCGTGTGGCCGGGTCCTGCCCCTTCTCGCGGGTCTTGACGGCCCCTGCCACGATCTGGGCAAGTTCCCCCGTGCGGGTGATGGGCTGGACCGTGCGGCGAGCAGCAATCGCCGCTGCAATTCGCGCAGCAAACCGTTCTTCACCATAGGCATGGATGATCTCCCTGATGTCTTCCTGCGCGGCCGTGTTCAGCCAGTCTGCGGCGGTCATGCCGCGGGTGGTATCCATGCGCATGTCCAGTGGCGCATCGAACCGAAAGGAAAAGCCCCGCTCGGGCGTGTCGATCTGCGGGCTGGACACGCCCAGATCGAGCAGCAGCCCGGTCAGCTGCGTCACGCGGCGCGCCGCAAGCTCGCGCTCCAGCGCCGAGAAGGGCTCGTGGATCGGCGTGAAGCGCGCATCCTCGCGCGAGAGCTGCTGCGCGGCCTCGATGGCCTGCGGGTCCCGATCGAAGCCGAAGACCCGGGCCTGCGGCCCCAGGCGCGAAAGCAGCAGACGCGTATGGCCGCCGCGGCCGAAGGTGCCGTCCACATAGGTGCCCGCCGGATCGGTGATCAGGGCATCGACCGACTCGTGCAGCAGCACCGTGATGTGAACAGCAGGCTGGGAATTCGCAGGGGGCACCGTGCGGTGCTCTGAAGGAGGCGCCGCGGAAGTCATGAATCACGGGGCCCGCTCAGAATGAAAGCTGCTTGACGGCGTCAGGCATGCCCTGCGCGATCGCCGCACTCTCGTGCTGCGCCAGCGTGGCGGCATCCCAGATCTCGAAGTGGCTGCCCATGCCCAGCAGCATGATGTCGCGCGTCAGTCCGGCGGCAAGGCGCAGCTCGGGGGCCACCAGCACGCGTCCGGAGCCGTCGAGTTCGGCGTCCTGCGCACTGCCCAGGAAGATGCGCTTCCAGGCGGCGGCCTCCATGGGCAGGGCGGCGATGCGCTCGCGATGAATCTCCCAGGTCGAACGGGGGAACATCATGAGACAGCCGTGGGGATGCTTGGTCAGCGTCAGGCGACCCTCGCAGGAAGCCATCAGGGCGTCACGATGCCGGGCCGGCACCGCCATGCGCCCCTTTGCGTCCAACGTGATGAGGTTCGACCCTTGATACATCCCTGAGCAGATCCAAAAGTGCGCACCGTTGTGGGTTCGGTGTGCCACTTTTTGCCCTTACTTCCCACAATTCGCCACTCTACGTGAACGAAAACACCCCCGCAAGCGAAAAACCCAATGAAATGAAGCACTTAGCGTGATCCCGGGGGAATGACCCGCGCTTCAAAAGGGGTTTGAAAAGAAGGGTTTGGGCTACGCATCTCAAGTGGTTTCTCAAGAAACCACTGGATAAAAAACTAGTCATCTGCATGCGGGAGTCGCCAGTCGGGCACTTTCGGGCGGCCTGGAGCGGGCTGACGGGTCCGCACGAGCGACGCGCCGGGTCGTGCGCAGGGGCGGCGGCGTGCAGGCGCGGCGTCTCACGCCCCGATACACCCCACTGTGAACACATGCCTCTGCCCACGCGCACGACCCGGCGCGCCCCGCCAGCCCGCTGCCGCCATGGGGAATTTCCACAATGACGATGCAGCAACGCGCCGCCCATACTGCGCGTCTTCCTCCACCCTGAATCTTCCCCCCATCATGAATCTGCTCGCGCGCGGTCTTGTCCTCTCGCTGATTTCCGTTGCCTGCCTGTCCTTCACGGCACAGGCACAGACCGCCCAGCAGGGCAACCCCAACTTCAAGCCGCAGGTCGGCCAGGCGGGCAAGGACGTGATCTGGGTGCCGACACCGGACTCGCTGGTCAACCGCATGCTGCGCATGGCGCAGACCACCGAAAAGGACTTCGTGGTCGACCTGGGCTCGGGCGACGGCAAGATCAACATCGCTGCTGCGCGCGACTTCAAGGCCCGCGGGCTGGGCATTGAATACAACCCTGACATGGTCGCCGTGTCGCGCCGCATGGCGCGCGAGGCCGGCGTGGAGAAGATGGTCGAGTTCCGTCAGGGCGACATCTTCAAGACCGAGTTCTTCGACGCCACCGTCGTCACCATGTACCTGCTACCGCAGCTGAACCTGCGCCTGCGCCCGATCCTGCTGGACCGCATGAAGCCGGGTACCCGTCTGGTGGCCCACGCCTTCACCATGGGCGACTGGGAGCCCGACGAGACCAGCGTCGTGGAAAACCGCTACGGCTACCTCTGGATCGTGCCGGCCAATGCAAGCGGCAACTGGCGCGTGACCGTGGCCGAGCGCGCCGTGGGCAACTTCACCATGGATGTGAACCAGACCTACCAGCGCTTGAGCGGCAATGCGCGTCTGAACGCCGACATCGAGGCCAACCTGATCGACCCCGAACTGCGGGGCGACCAGATCAAGTTCGGCCTGCGTGCCGTCGATGGCCGCGTGCTGACCTACACCGGCACCGTGGCCGGCAACCGCATCACCGGCACCGTGACCGGCAACGGACTGACCAGCGCCTTCACTGCCGAGCGCTCGGGCGCACCGCGCCAGATCCACTCCGGCACGGACGCCAACAGCCGTGCGATGAACAACTGAAGGCCGCCCGTCTGGATTGAGGACTGAGGCCAACAAACACCCCGCCCGGCGGGGTGTTTCGTTTTCAGACATAGACCTCAAGCCAGCCTGCCGATCGTCGGCTCTGCTCTTCGCCGGAACGTAGCGCCATGGCGCGCCGCACCGCCCGCACCAGCACACCCGGGACCCATGCCCATGAACTCCACGCCCCAACCCACCCTCGGCCTCAAGGAGGCGGTGGCCATCATCGTCGGCATCGTCATCGGGGCCGGCATCTTCAAGGCACCCTCGCTGGTGGCCATGTTTGCCGGCAGCGAGTTCTGGATGTATGCGGCCTGGATCGCCGGCGGCGTGATTTCCCTGATCGGCGCGCTCTGCTATGCCGAGCTCGCGACGGCCTACCCGAACGCCGGGGGCGACTATCACTTCCTGCACCGCGCCTACGGCCGCGCCGTGAGCTTTTTGTTTGCCTGGGCACGCTTCTCGGTGATCACCACCGGCTCGATCGCCCTGCTCGCTTTTGTGTTTGGCGACTACATGACCGAGATTGCGCCTCTCCACGGCAATGCCACGCTGTCGGCTGCGCTCTATGGTGCAGCCGCCGTGATGATCCTCACCTGGATCAACGTGCGCGGCATCCGGGCCGGTGCGCTCACGCAGAGCTGGCTCACCCTGGCTGAGGTGGGCGGGCTGGTCGTCATCATTGCTGCCGCAGTCTGGCTGGCAGCCAGCGGCAGCCCCGTGCCTGCCGATGCTGCGCCGGCACCGGCGGCCGCTGCGGCCATGCCGCCGCTGTCCATGCTGGGCCTGGCCATGGTGTTCGTCCTGCTGACCTACGGCGGCTGGAACGAGGCTGCCTACATCAGCGCCGAGGTGCGTGACCCGCACCGCAACATGCTGCGCGCCATGGTGATCTCGATCGTGCTGATCACCGCGCTGTACCTGCTCGTGAACTGGGCCTATGTGAGCGTGCTGGGCATCGGCGCGATGGGCAAGAGCAAAGCCGTGGCGGCCGATCTGCTGCAGGTGGCTTTTGGCAACACCGGGCAGATCGTCATCTCCATCATGGTGGCCATTGCCGCGTTGACCAGCATCAACGCCACCATGATCGTGGGCGCACGTACCAACTACGCCTTGGGCCGCGACTGGCCGGTGCTGTCCTTCATGGGCACCTGGGATGCGCAGCGCAATGCGCCGGTGACGGCCATGTGGGTGCAGGGTGCCATGGCGCTAGTGCTCGTGCTGCTGGCGCTCGCCACCAGCAGCCAGGGCGGGGGCGGCTTCAAGGCCATGGTGGAGTTCACCAGCCCCGTGTTCTGGCTGTTCTTCCTGCTGTCGGGCTGCGCACTGATCGTGCTGCGCGTGCGCGAGCCGAACACGCCGCGCCCCTTCAAGGTGCCGCTCTACCCCGTGCTGCCGGCGCTGTTCATTCTCACCTGTGGCTACATGCTGTGGTCCAGCCTGTCCTACGTCTACAGCAAGCAGCTTGGCGGCCTGAACGCGGCCTGGATCGGCGTGGGCGTGCTGGCGGTGGGCGGCGTGCTGCTGGCGCTGGTCTGGCGCCGCGGTGGCGCGCCGGGCGCCGGGGCACAGACGCGCTCGGCTGAATGATTGAATTTGGCCGCTTTTGAATCTTTTCAACTGGCCAATCGGATGCTTCTCGCTTTTCTGTAGCCGATCTTCGGACTTTTCGAACATTGAAATTTTCTGTCCGAAAATGATCCATTCAGCATTGACACCTGCGCGCCTTAGCGCGTGAGTGCGCGCCGCAGGCTCCAGGAGAGCGCGTCTACTGCCACCACGAGCAGGATCGTCACGCCCAGCAGGGTGGCGGTCTTGCTCATCTGGAACAGGCCCATGTGGAAGTGCAGCATCTGTCCCAGGCCGCCCGCCCCCACCACGCCCAGCACGGCGGCGGCGCGGATGTTGTTCTCCCAGCGGTAGAGCGTGTAGCTCAGCAGCTGCGGCAGGGCCTGGGGCAGCGTGGCATAG
>JAIXTA010000204.1 GCA_027484405.1 Burkholderiales bacterium | reverse complement strand
GGATGGGGACGAGAAGGCCAAGGACACAAGCAAGCTCTTCCCGACCATCGTGGTCAGCCGCAACACCTGAGGGGGCTGCTGTGCTGCGCGCGCCGTCTGTTCCTTGCTGGTTTGTGCCCGTGCTGCTGGCGCTGCTGCTTGCTGGCGCGGCGCAGGCGCAGCCCAGCCCTGCAGCCACCCCGCCGGCCAACCCCGCCGGCATCGACTGGCAGCCGGTGGGTGCCTTCAGCATCGCGCGCACCGAAACCACGGTCGGCCAGTTCCGCCGCTTCGTGCAGGCCACGGGGACCCAGACCCGGGCCGAGCGCGAGGGCGGCGGCGAGGTCTACGAGGCGGGCTGGACCAAGAAGCCCGGCTGGACCTGGGCGCGCCCTTTCGGTGCGCCTGCGGCCGATGACGAGCCTGCTGTGCACGTGACCTTCCCCGAGGCGCAAGCCTTCTGCCGCTGGGCCGGCGGCCGCCTGCCCACGGACGCCGAGTGGGTCAGCGCTGCGTATACCGAGCAGCGCGCCGCGCCGGCGGCACCCTTCGTCCGCGGCAAGACGTACATCTATCCGACCGGCGACTCACCCGTCGGCGCGCAGTGCCTGGCCGACTGCGGCGCCGCCGCCAAGGCGCGGGCCGTGAACGGCGGCACCCGCCTGCTGCGCGGCGACGGGCATGCCCGCGCCGGCACCACGCCGGCCGGCGTGAACGGCCTGTTCGACATGGGCGCCAATGCCTGGGAGTGGGTGGACGAGCCGCGCGGCGCCAGCGGCAACACCCCGCGCCGCACCCGCGGCGGCTCCTGGTGGTACGGCGCCGCCCAGATGCGCGCCGAGCATCTGCAGGACAAGCCGGCCGACACGGCCGTGGTCTACATCGGCTTTCGCTGCGTGCGGCCCTGAACGCCCGGCCCGCGGCGGCACTTTCCACAGGCACCCCCGGCTTTCCGCTTGTCTGGTGCGGATCTTCAGCCTATTGCGCTGAAGATCCGCTCTGAAAGCGCGTCTTCAGGTCTACCCCTTGAAGATCCTTGCCAGACAAGCGGAAACGGGCACGGGCCGTTCGAAAAGCGCCGTTCGAAATGCGCGCGTTCGCCATTCGTGATGTACCAAACTACATTACGATCAGCACATGCATGAACTCCTGCGCGAATTCGACGCCGCGCCCCTGCTGCTGAGCCTGCGCGTGGCCACCGTGGCCACGCTGATCGCCCTGCTGCTGGGCGTAGCGCTGGGCTGGGTGGTGGCGCGCACGCGTCTGCCGGGCCGCCGCGTGCTGGAGGCGGTGTGCATGCTGCCGCTGGTGCTGCCGCCCACGGTGCTGGGCTACGGCATCCTCGTGCTGATGGGGCGCCACGGTGCGCTCGGCGGCTGGCTGCGCACCCACTTCGACTACACGGTCATCTTCAACTGGCACGGCGCGGTCATTGCCAGCGCGCTGGTGGCGCTGCCGCTGGTGCTCAAGGGGGCGAGCACGGCCTTCGAGCAGGTGGATCCGACGCTCGAGGCCGCGGCGCGCACGCTGCGCCAGTCGCGCTTTTCGGTGTTCCTGCGCGTGACGCTGCCGCTCGCTTGGCCGGGCATCCTCGCGGGCACGCTGCTGGCCTTCGCCCGCGCCATGGGCGAGTTCGGCGCCTCGCTGATGGTGGCCGGATCGATTCCCGGGCAGACGCAGACCGCCTCCATGGCCATCTATGACGCCGTGCAAGCCGGCAAGGACGATATGGCACTGCTGCTGGCGATCGTGATCTCGGTGGTGTCGGTGGCGATCCTCGTGTCCTCGAACCGTTTCCTGTATCGCCGCCCGGGCAATCCCTACGGCGCATGAGCATGCATCGCATCCTGCGCACTCTGTCTGTGCTGGCACTGGCCGGTTTGGGTTTCACCCTGGCTGTGCCTGCCGCCGCGCAGCAGCTCACCGTGTCGGCGGCGGCCAGCCTCACGGACGCCATGCGCGAGATCGGCAGCCGCTTCGAGGCCAGCCGGCCCGGCGTGAGCGTCCGTTTCAACTTCGGTGCCTCGGGCGCGCTCGTGCAGCAGATCATCCAGGGCGCGCCGGTGGACGTGTTTGCCAGCGCCGACCAGGAGACCCTGGACCGCGGCGTGGCGCAGAAGGTGCTCGATGCCGGCACGCGCCGCGACTTTGCGAGCAACAGCCTGGTCATGATCGCGCCGCTGCAGGCCAGCGTGCCGCTTGCACGGCTGGTCGATCTGGCGCAGCCGGCCGTCAAGCGCATTGCCGTGGGCAAGCCCGCCACCGTGCCGGTGGGGCGCTACACCCAGCAGGCCTTGGCTGCCGCAGAGCTGTGGGCGCCGCTGGAACCCAAGTATGTGTTTGCCGACAACGTGCGCCAGGTGCTCGACTACGTAGCGCGCGGCGAGGTGGAGGCGGGCTTCGTCTACCGCACCGATGCCGAGCTGATGAAGGACCGGGTGCGTGTGGCCCTCACCGCGACCGGCCACAGTCCCATCACCTACCCGGTGGCCGTGGTGACGGACAGCAGGCAGCCGAAGCTCGCGCGCGAGTTCGCCGTTTTTTTGCTGGGCAGCGAGGCGCAGGCCATCCTCGCCCGCTACGGCTTCGGCAAGCCCTGAGCCTGAGTGCGGGCCGAATGATCGACGTCGCCCTGCAGCTCAGCGTGTCGGACGGCAGGCGCCGCTTCGACCTGGACGTGGCCTTTGCCACGTCTGCGCCCGTGGTGGCGCTGTACGGGCCCTCGGGCGCCGGCAAGTCCCTGACGCTGCAGGCCATGGCCGGGCTGCTCGCGCCGCGTGCCGGGCACGTGCGTCTGGGCGGGCGCACGGTGTTCGATGCCGCGCAGGGTATCAACGTGCCGGCGCGCGAGCGGCAGGTGGGCTATCTGTTCCAGCACTATGCGCTGTTTCCGCACCTCAGCGTGCGCCAGAACATCGCCTTCGGTCTCACGAGCTGGCACCGGCGCCTGCGCGCCGCAGACGCGCAGCGCGTGGACGCGTTGATCGAATCTTTCGGCCTGGGCCCCATGGCTGCCAGCCGACCGGCCACGCTGTCCGGCGGGCAGCAACAGCGCGTGGCCCTGGCGCGGGCGTTGGCCTGCAATCCGCAGGTGCTGCTGCTTGACGAGCCCTTTGCCGCGCTCAACCCCATGCTGCGCCAGCAGCTTCGCGAAGAGCTGGCCGCAGTGCAGCGGCGCTGGGGCATTCCGATGGTCATGATCACGCACGACATCGAGGACGTGCTCGCCCTGGCGAACACGGCCTACCTGCTGGACAGCGGCCGCGTGCTGCGCGAGGTCGATCTGGACACGGCCACCAGCACCGAGCACGTGCGCACTGAGCTGCAGGCACAGGCCCTGCGGCCGGCACGCGCAAACGAATCGGTGCTGCGGCGCCTGCTGGGCATGGGGGGCAACCCGTGAGCGAGCGGCCCGCCCAAGGCCTGGCCGAAGCCGCCCCGGCCGCGCCCGGCTCCCTGCTGGGTGGCGAACTCAAGCTCGCCGGGCGCCTGGATGCGCGCTTCTTCGAGCTGCTGCGTGCCGTGGAGCTGACGGGCTCGCTGCAGAAGGCGGCACGCACGGCGGGCTACAGCTACAAGGGCGCCTGGCTGCTGATGGACACCGCCAGCAACCTGGCGCGCGCGCCGCTGATCGAGCGCGTGCAGGGCGGGGCTGGTGGCGGCGGCTCGCGGCTCACGCCGGCTGCGCATCAGCTGCTGGCCGCCTGGCAGCAGCTGCAGGCCCGTCACACCCAATTCCTGCGCCAGGAAGAAGCCTGGCTGCTTGAACAACCCGCGCTTGCCGCGCTGCTCCGGAGATTGACCATGAAGACCACGGCCCGCAACCAGTTCGCCGGCACCATCCGCAGCATCGAGCGCGGCCCGGCCACCGTGCAGGTCACGCTCGAGATTCCGGGCGGTCACGAGATCAGCGCGGCCATCACGGCGGCGGCCGCCGCGCGCATGAAGCTGCTTGAGGGTGGCGAGGCGATTGCGCTGATCAAGGCCAGCGAGGTGGTGCTGGTCACGGACTTTGCCGGATACACGCTGTCGGCGCGCAATCAGCTGGCCGGTACGATTGCGCGGCTGCAGAAGGGGGCGGTGTCCTCGCTCGTCGGGATCACCCTGCCCGGCGGGGCCACGGTCACGGCCAGCGTGACCAATGATGCGGTGGAGGCCCTGGACCTCAAGGTCGGCCAGCGCGCCACCGCCAGCTTCAAGGCCTATGCGGTGATGCTGGCGGTACCCGACTGATCGGATCGGTGCCGGGTGCGTGCGGCAGCGCAGTCCTTGCGCTGCACCCGCATTGCCCCGGTGCGTGGGCGCCGATCTTGCGTTGCGTCAAGCTTCGGGTCCGAGTCGGCATGAGTGCCGCACGCCCACCCCCATAAGCTAGGCAGATGGATGCCGCTGATCCACAGACCCATTTGCCGGTGCATCGCGCGTTCAGGCCTGGCCTGATCGGCGGGTGCACAGACGCAGATCCTGTGCACGCGACGACGGCCGGCGCCCCATGACGGACACCGGGACCGAAGCTGTCGAGGCCGCGCCGGTCTTCGTGGCGCGCGGCTTGAGCAAGGTCTATGGCACGGGTGACGTGCAGGTCAGGGCGCTGACCGATGTCTCGCTTGACATCCGGCGCGGCGAGTTCATCGTCCTGCTTGGCGCGTCGGGCAGCGGCAAGAGCACTCTGCTCAACATCCTGGGCGGGCTGGATGCGCCCAGCAGCGGCGAGGTGCGCTTTCGCGACCATGTTCTGACCGGCGCCGGCGAGGCCGAGCTGACGCGCTATCGGCGCGAGCATGTGGGCTTCGTGTTCCAGTTCTACAACCTTATTCCCAGCCTGACGGTGCGCGAGAACGTGCAGCTGGTCACGGACATCGTCGCGCAGCCCATGGATGCCGACGAGGCGATCGATCTGGTCGGGCTCACGGCGCGACGCGACCACTTCCCGGCGCAGCTCTCCGGCGGCGAGCAGCAGCGAGTGGCCATTGCCCGCGCGATCGTCAAGAAGCCCGACGTGCTGCTCTGCGACGAACCCACCGGCGCGCTCGACTACGCGACCGGCAAGCTCGTGCTCGAGGTGATCGAGGGCATCAACCGCTCGCTGGGGACCACGGTGGTGGTCATCACGCACAACGCGGCGATTGCCGGCATGGCCGACCGTGTGATCTACCTCAGCGGCGGCCGCATCCAGCGCATCGAGCACAACGCCCGCAGGCTCTCACCCTCCGAGCTCTCATGGTGATGCCCCGCCTGGCGGCGCTGGACCGCAAGCTGCTGCGCGATCTGCGCACCCTGTGGAGCCAGGCGCTGACCATTGCGCTGGTGGTGGCCAGCGGCGTGGCCGGCTTCGTGACCACACTGTCGGCGGTCGACTCGCTGGAGCAGTCGCGGGCGCGCTTCTACCAGGAGGCGCGCTTTGCCGATGTCTTTGCAGCGCTGCGCCGCGCGCCGATGTCGGCCGTGGCGGGCCTGCAGCAGATTCCGGGCGTGGCCGAGGTGCAGGTCAGCGTGGAGTTCGATGTGCGCGTGAGCCTGCCCGGGCGCAGCGACCCGATCGTCGGTCACCTGATCGGCCTGGATCCATATCGACCCCTGCGCCTGAACCTGCTGACCCTGCGCAGCGGCGCGGCGGCTGAGGCGGGTACGCATTCGCCGGGCCGGGCCCGCAGCGACGGCGCGCTGCCGGTGTGGGTCTCCGAGGTGTTTGCGAAGGCGCACGGCCTGAAGCCTGGCGCTGCCGTGAGCGCGCTGATCAACGGCCGGCAGCGCAGCCTGGTGGTGTCGGGCATCGCGCTGTCGCCCGAATACATCTTTGCGGGCCTGTGGGGCATGCCCGACCAGCGGGGCTTCGGCGTGTTCTGGGTCGACGCGGATGCGCTGGCGGCGTCCTACGACATGCAGGCGAGCTTCAATCGCGTCGCGATCCGGCTGGCACCGGGGGCAAGCGAGCAGGCGGTCATCGACGAGCTGCAGCGCCAGCTCGAGCGCTTCGGCGCCCGTACCGCCTACGGGCGCCACGACCAGACCTCGCACGCCATGCTCGACAACGAGATCAGGGAGCAGCAGACCCTGGGACGCTTCCTGCCCGCCATCTTCATGGCGGTGGCGGCCTTCCTGCTGCATGTGGTGATCATGCGTCTGGTCTCGACCCAGCGCGAGCAGATCGCTGCGCTCAAGGCCTTGGGCTATCCGAACCAGACCATCGCCTTGCACTATCTCAAGCTGGTCGGGGTGATCGTGCTGCTCGGCATGGTGCTGGGGCTGATGGCCGGCAAGGTGCTCGGTACCCTGCTCGTGGGCCTGTATCAGGACTTCTTCCGCTTTCCGGATCTGACGCATGTGCTGAGCGCGCGCCTGATGCTGCTTGCGCTGTCGGTCACGGCGCTCACCGCGCTGCTGGGCACGCTCAATGCCATTGCCGCCACCGTGCGCCTGGCGCCGGCCGAGGCCATGCGGCCGCCGGCGCCCGGCCGCTACCGGCCCACCCTGCTCGAGCGTGCGGGCCTGGTACGCATGGGCACGGCGCTGCGCATGATCCTGCGCAACATCGAGCGCCGCCCGCTGCGCAGCGGCCTGAGCGTGGCCGGCGTGGCGGCGGCCGTGGCCATCGTGATCCTGGGCAACTTCTTTCGCGACGCGATCGACTACATCGTCGACAGCCAGTTCAACCGGGTCATGCGCAACGACATCGCCGTCTGGACCCTGGAGCCGGTGCAGGACCATGCGCGCCTGCTGCTGGGCCGCCTGACCGGCGTCCGGGCGGTGGAGGCCTCGCGCTACGTGGCGGTGACCCTGGTCCATGGCCATCGCCGAGAGCGCACACAGATCCGGGGGCTCGATGCGCAACCGGACCAGCTGCGGATCATCGATGCCGACAACCGCGCGGTGAACCCGGATGAGGATGGCCTGCTGCTGACCGATCGCCTGGCCACCAAGCTTGGCCTGCGCCCGGGCGACATGGTGCGCGTCGAGGTGCTTGAAGGTGACATGCGCACGGTGCAGATCCCGGTGGTGGGGACGGTGCGTGAGACCATGGGGCTGAACGCCTACATGGAGCGGCGGGCGCTGAACCGCGCCATCGGCGACGGCGACCTCTCCACCGGCTTCGTACTCTCGCTGGAACGCGGGCGCGAGGACGAGGTGCTGGAGGCCACCCGGGAGATGCCGCTGGTGGCCGGGGCGTTCAGCAAGGCGACGATGCTGCGCAACATGCAGGATCTTTCGGCGCGCAACATCCGGGTGGTCAGCACGGTGCTGACCGTCTTTGCAGTGGTGATTGCCGTGGGCGTGGTCTACAACAATGCCCGGATTGCCCTGGCTGAGCGGACCTGGGAGCTGGCCAGCCTGCGTGTGCTGGGCTTCAGTCGCGCCGAGGTCTCCGGGCTGCTGCTCGGCGAGCTGGCCCTGATCATCGCGCTGGCCCTGCCCGTCGGCATGGGGCTGGGCCTCGCGCTGGTGCATGCCCTGACGCAGGCACTCAAGAGCGATGCCTTTTTCTTTCCCGTGGTCATCCAGGCGCGCACCTACGCCTGGGCCGCACTCACGGTGACCCTGGCCGGGCTGGCCAGCGCCATGGTGGTGCGCCGCCGGATCGACCGGCTGGACATGGTGGCAGCCCTCAAGACGCGGGAGTGAGCAGACATGCAAGTCAAGACGCGCTGGATGATCGGTGCCGCCGTGGCGGCGCTTGCGGCCCTTCTGGTCTGGGCCTTCCTGCCATCGCCGGTACTGGTGGAGACGGTTCAGGTCACGGAAGGGCCCTTTGAAGTGACCATCGACGAGGACGCGCGCACGCACCTGGACCCGCGCTACGTGATCACCGCGCCGCTGGCGGCACGCCTGCAGCGCATCGGCCTGCGCGAGGGCGACCCGATCAAGGCTGGCGATCGCGTGGCGATGCTGATGCCGGTGCTCAGTCCGCTGCTCGATGAGCGCACCGTCCAGGAACAGACTTCGCGCGTGGGCGTGGCGCAGGCCAACCTGCAGCAGGCACGCAGCCGTGCCGAGGCGGCCAGGGTGGCGCTTGAACAAGCCCAGCATGACGTTCGCCGCACCGAGCAGCTGGCCCAGCAGGGCTTTGTGGCGCCGACCAAGATCGAGGGCGACCGGCTTGCGGCCCAGGCGGCCGAGAAGGATCTGCGCGCCGCACTTGAGGGCGAGCGGGCCGCCCGCTTCGGCCTCGATCTGGCCCGCGCGGCGCTGGGCGTGGTGCGCGGCGAGTCCGGACGCAACGGCTTCGTGATCCAGTCGCCGGTATCCGGCACGGTGCTCAAGGTCCACACCACCAGCGAGGCCACGGTCCCGCTGGGTGCACCGCTGATCGAGATCGGCGACACCACGCAGCTCGAAGTCGTGGCCGAGCTGCTCACCACCGATGCCCTGCAGATCCGGCCGGGCAGCCCGGTACGCATCGATCAATGGGGCGGAGCGGGCGAGCTGGCGGGGCGGTTGCAGCGCATCGAACCGGCGGCCTTCACCAAGGTGTCGGCACTTGGCGTGGAGGAGCAGCGCGTGAACGCGCATATCCAGATCACCAGCCCGCCGGATCAGTGGCGGGCGCTGGGTGACGGCTTTCGTGTCCGGGTGCGGATTGTCACGCGCAGCGAGCAGCGTGCCCTGCAGGTGCCGACGAGCGCCGTGTTCCCACGCCCTGGTGGCGAGGGGCATGCGGTCTTCGTGCTCGACGGTGCTCGCGCGGCGCTGCGGCCGGTCCAGGTGCTGGCACGCAATGGCACGCAGGCCATGATCGGCCCGGGGCTGGCGCCTGGCACGCCGGTCATCGTCTATCCACCCGCTGCGGTGGGCGATGGGGTCCGCGTACGCCTCGTACGGCCCTGAGGCCGGGCGCAGCTACATCAGCACGATGTCGTAGTGCTCCTGGGGGAAGCTGGTCTCCACGGTCAGGGAGATCGGCTTGCCGATGCGCTCTTCCAGTGCGGCGAGGTAGGGGCTTTCCTCTTCGAGGAAGCGGTCGACCACGGGCTGGCTGGCGACGATGCGGAACTCGCGCGGATTGAACTGCCGCGCCTCGCGCTCCACCTCGCGCAGAATGGCGTAACACACGGTCTGCGGCGTCTTGACGTAGCCGCGGCCCTCGCACACGGCGCAGGGCTCGCAGAGCACGTGCTCCAGGCTCTCGCGCGTGCGCTTGCGCGTCATCTCCACCAGACCCAGCGAGGTGAAGCCCGAGACACTCGTGCGCACGCGGTCGCGCGCCAGCGCCCGCTTGAGCTCGTCGAGCACCTGCTGGCGGTGGCCGGCCTCGTGCATGTCGATGAAGTCGATCAGGATGATGCCGCCCAGGTGGCGCAGGCGCAGGTGGCGTGCAATGACCAGCGCCGCTTCGAGGTTGGTGCGGAAGATCGTGTCCTCGAAGTTGCGTGAACCGACGTAGCCGCCGGTGTTCACGTCGATCGTGCACATGGCCTCGGTCTGGTCGAAGATCAGGTAGCCGCCGTTCTTCAGGTCGACGCGGCGCGCCAGGGCACGGCCGATCTCGTCGTCCACATGGTGCAGATCGAACAGGTGGCGCTCGCCGGTGTAGTGCGAGAGCTTGCCCACCACGCCCGGTGTGTAGCGCTGCGCAAACTGGTGCAGCTGCTGGTGCAGCGCGGCGTGGTCCACCTTGATGTGGTGGGTGCCGTCATGCGTCATGTCGCGCAGTACGCGCTCGGCGAGCGACAGGTCCTTGTGCAGCAGGCTGGGCGCGGGCTGGGTGCTGCTGCGCTCGCAGATGCTCTTCCAGGTCTCGCGCAGGTAGTTCACGTCCTGGGCAAGCTCTTCCTCGGTGGCGTCCTCGGCCTGGGTGCGGATGATGAAGCCGCCCTGCATGCCCTCGGGCATCGCGGCCGACAGGCGGCTCTTGAGCTGCTCGCGATCGGTGCCGCCCTCGATCTTCTGGCTGACGCCGATGTGGCTTTCCTGGGGCAGATACACCAGCATCCGGCCCGCCAGGCTGATGTGCGTGGACAGGCGCGCGCCCTTGGTGCCGATCGGGTCCTTGATCACCTGCACCATGATCGGCTGGCCTTCGAAGAGCAGGCGCTCGATGGCCGGGGGCGGGCTGTTCTGGCCCTTGCGGGCGTCGCCGCGGTGCTCCCACATGTCGGCCACGTGCAGAAAGGCCGCGCGCTCCAGGCCGATGTTCACGAAGGCGCTCTGCATGCCCGGCAGCACGCGCGCCACCTTGCCCAGATAGATGTTGCCCACCCAGCCCTGCACACTCGTGCGCTCCACGTGCAGCTCCTGCACGGCGCCCTGCGAGACCACGGCGACACGGGTCTCGTGGTCGCTGTGGGTAATGATGATGTCTTCCAGCATGGGCCGACTTTAGCGGTACACGGCCCGCGGCTCAGCGCCTGCCGGCTGGCGCCGCGTGCTGCATTGCGAGAGCGGTACGGCCATGCTGCAGCTTGCAGGGCGGTGTTTCACTCTGCAAAAGTCATTCAAAATCGGCCGCAATTCTGATGGTCATCAGATTGGCCAAGAAGTCCACCAGACAAGCGGAAAGTGGGCAAATCAGTCTGGGAAAATCAATTTGAATCGGTCATTCAGGTGCCGAGCAGCGCGGCGGTCTCGGCCAGCGGCAGGCCCATGATGCCGGAGTAGCTGCCGCCGATCTGCGTCACATAGGCGCCGGCCAGGCCCTGGATGGCATATCCGCCCGCCTTGCCCATGCCTTCGCCACTCGCAAGGTAGGTTCGGATGTCGCGTGGCGTCAGCGCCTTGAAGCGCACGAAGGACTCGGACACCGCCGCGTCGATGCGCGGTGCGCCCCTGTCGCGCACCTGCACCACTGCAATGCCGGTGAGCACGCGGTGGGTGGTGCCCGACAGTGCCCGGAGCATGCGCGCGTTGTCCGTCGCATCCACCGGCTTGTGCAGGATGGTCCGGCCCAGCGCCACGGTCGTGTCGGCCACGAGGATCGGCCGAGCGGGCAGGCCGCGGCGGTGAAGCCGCGCCGCTGCGGCCAGGGCCTTGGCCTGCACGACGCGCTTCACGTAGCTCAGCGGCGCCTCGCCGGCGCGCTCGGCTTCCAGGCTCTCGGCGTCTTCATCGGCATCGGGCAGCAGCAGCTCGAACGTCACGCCGATCTGGCGCAGCAGTTCCTGGCGGCGCGGGCTTTGGCTGGCGAGGTAGATCTTCATTCGACGACCCGGCCCCAATACGCACGCGCGACGAGCAGCCACGCATCGGCAGCGACGGCCAGCGTCATCAAGCCCGCGGCGATGAAGCCGGCGACGACGAGTGCGGGGATCGCGTCTTCCATCTCGCGCCGAAGCGTGACCTCGACCCAGTAGCTCATCCATCCGACACACGCCACGAGCGCGATGGGTGCCGCAATCGCACCCGCGCGTATCAGGGTGACTGGCCAATCGTCGCGGGCCAACGTGCCCCAGCCCATCACCACGGTGACGATGATCGCCGCCAAGGGCAAGACAAACAGGAAGAGCTTGACCGCAGCGGGTGCCATCGGGGAGGCCGACGCACCGCTTCTCAGCATCATCAGGAACATACCCAGGGCGCCCAGCAGCAGCAAGCTGGCGATCGTGTTGAGCACGTGGAGGAGCAGCTTCATGCGTGCCTACTCTCTGTGATACGGATGCCCAGCCAGCACCGACCACGCCCGATACAGCTGCTCGGCCAGCAGCACGCGTACCAGCATGTGGGGCAGGGTGAGGGATGACAGGCGCAGGCTGAAATGAGCGGCGGCCTTGACGCGCTCGTCCAGGCCTTCGGTGCCACCGATCACGAAGGTGACGGGCCGCGCGTCCAGTTGCCAGCGCTCGAGCTGCTGGGCCAGGGCCTTGGTGGTGAGGTCTTTGCCTCGCTCGTCCAGGATGACGAGCAGGGCGTCCCTGGGCACGGCGGCGAGGATCTTGTCGGCCTCGCGCGCCTTGGTCTGCGCGGCGCTGTCCGCCGTTTCGGGCTTGAGTTCCTTGAGCGCAAAGGGCCAGTCGGGCGGGAAGCGGCGCTGGTACTCGGCGAAGGCCTCATTCACCCAGCCCGGCATCTTGTGCCCGACGGCAACCAGCGTGAGCTTCACGCGCTGCTGCTGGCCTTCTTGGCCGCAGCCTTCTTGGCGGGGGCCTTGGCAGGTGCCTTCTTGGCCGCGGTCTTGGTGGCAGACGTTTTGGTTGCAGACGTCTTCGGTACCGCCGTCTTGGTTGCAGCCGTCTTGGTCGCGACCGTCTTTGCCGGGGCCGACTTGGCGGCCGCCTTCTTGGCCGGCGCCTTCGTGGGCGCGGCGCCTGCTGCAGCCGTCTTCCTGGCGGCGGTCTTCTTCACGGCCTTCTTGGCCGGCGCAGGCGCGTCTTCTTCGTCCATCGGCTCGCTGGCCTTGGCGAACATGGCGCCGGCCAGGCGCGGCTTGGCCCCGCTGGCCATCTTGACCTTGGTCTGGCCCCAGAGCTCCTCGAGGTTGTAGTACTGCCGGATCGCGGGCTGCATGATGTGCACCACCACCTGGTTGCAGTCCACCAGCACCCACTCGCCGGTGTCTTCGCCTTCCATGCTGACGATCTCGCCGCCGGCCTGCTTGACCTTCTCGCGCACGCTCATGGCCAGCGCGCGGGTCTGGCGGTTGCTCGTGCCGCTGGCGATGACCACGCGTTCAAACAGGTTGGAGTTGGCTTCGGTATTGAAGACGGCGATGTCCTGGGCCTTGACGTCTTCCAGGGCGTCGACAACGACGCGCTGCAGCTTGCGAATGTCCATTCAGTGCTTCTGTTCTTTGTAGAGGTGATTGAGTGCAATGTACTGGGCCACCGTGGGCGGCACCAGACCATTGAGCGATTCGCCCGCAGCCGCCATCTTGCGCAGCTGCGTGCTCGACAGGTCCATGGGGTGCATGTTCAGGCGAACGTGATGCACGCGCGGATCGCTGGCCAGGGTGCCGACGCTGCGCTCCGTGCCCGGCCGGCCGGCCACGGCGAAGCGCACGAGCGCTGCAAGGTCTTCCCAGCGGTGCCAGGTACGCAGGTTGGCGAACTGGTCTTCACCGAGGATGAGGGTGAGCTTGGCGTCCCCGGTTTCCTTGCGCAGGGCTTCGATGGTGTCGATCATGTAGCTCGGGCCCTTGCGCTCGGTCTCGAGCGCATCGACTACCGCCCAGGGCGCCATGCCGGCAATCGCGAGTTCCACCATCACCAGCCGGTGGCGCGCCGGGGTGAGGGTACGCAGCTTCTGCCAGGCGTGCCCGGTGGGCACCACGCGCAGCTGGTCCAGCCCGAGCTGCTCGCGCGCGGCGCTCATGAGAGCCAAGTGGCCGAAGTGCGGCGGATCGAAGCTGCCGCCGAAGATGCCAATGTGCTTGCTCATGCGTACCGGGGCATCACTCGGCAGCCTGGGGCTGCGCGGCGGTCTGGGACGCGGCCTGGACGGCGTTGAGGCCCAGCCAGTCGCGCGGCTTGAGGAAGACCTCGTACAGGCGCGCTTCGGGCGTACCCGGCGCCGGGGCCCACTGGTAGCGCCAGTCGGCAGTGGGTGGCATGCTGGCCAGGATGCTCTCGGTGC
Source organism: Burkholderiales bacterium (assembly GCA_027484405.1). Taxonomy (GTDB): domain Bacteria; phylum Pseudomonadota; class Gammaproteobacteria; order Burkholderiales; family Burkholderiaceae_C; genus Piscinibacterium. The sequence goes on along the minus strand of JAIXTA010000204.1, from coordinate 54,670 downwards.
GGCCGCCGCTCTGCAGGCCAAAGAGCGTGCCGCGGTCCCACACCAGGTTGAACTCCACATAGCGCCCGCGCCGGTAGGCCTGGAAGGCGCGCTGCTCCTCGGTGTAGGGCAGGTGCCGGCGGCGCTGCACGATCGGCAGGTAGGCATCCAGGAAGGCGTCGCCCACCGCACGGGTCATGGCAAAGCTCTGCTCCGCACCCAGCTCGGAGAAGTCGTCATAGAACACGCCGCCGATGCCGCGCGGTTCGTTGCGGTGCTTCAGGAAGAAGTATTCGTCGCACCACTGCTTGAAGCGCGGGTACTTGTCCGCACCAAACGGGCTAAGCGCATCGTGGCAGACACGATGGAAGTGCACCGCGTCTTCCTCGTGGCCGTAGTAGGGCGTCAGGTCCATGCCGCCGCCGAACCAGCTGACATCCTGCTGGCCGGGCTCCACGGCCTGGGCGGTGAAGCTGCGCACGTTCAGGTGCACGGTGGGTACATGCGGGTTGCGCGGGTGCAGCACGAGCGACACGCCGGTGGCCTCGAAGGGGCGCCCGGCCAGCTCCGGGCGGTGCTGGGTGGCCGAGGGCGGCAGCTGCTTGCCGCGCACATCCGAGAACAGCACGCCGGCGCGCTCGAACACTTGGCCAGCCTCGAGCACGCGCGAGATGCCGCCGCCCTGCAGGCGCTCCTCGGGCCCGCGGGTCCAGGCGTCCATGATGAAGGGCGTGCCGTCTTCGGCCGCTAGGCCATCGACGATGCGCTGCTGCAGGTCCTTGAGGTAGGTGCGGATGGTGTCTGAGAAGCTCATCGGGGCCGGGTTCAGGAAAGCGAGATCAAGGATGGGTGCGGTTCTTCAGGCCAAAATGGCTGGAAAGCCGCATGGATACAGCGAGAAGCCGCCCAGCAGGCAAGCTCGGTGCCCAGCGTAAGCCAAGGTCCCTACGGCGTCACGCAAGGCCGGCTTCAATTTGCACAGACCTTGCGCCGGATCAGCGTGAGCGGTTGCGGCCGATGGCGCGATAGCCGATGTCGCGGCGGTACTGCATGTCGCGAAACTTGATCTCGTCGACCACGTCATAGGCGGCGGCCTGCGCCATGCGCGGCGAATCGCCCAGGCCCACGCAGGCCAGCACGCGGCCGCCAGCCGTCACCAGTTGGCCGTCCTCGGTGAGCTTGGTACCGGCGTGAAAGACGATGCTCGCGTCCGTGGGCTCCGGAATGCCGAAGATCGGATCGCCGCTGCGCGGGCTGTCCGGATAGCCATGCGCGGCCAGCACGACGGTCAGCGCGGTGCGGCGGTCCCAGTCGATCTCGGCGCGGTCCAGCTCGCCATCCACGGCCATCTCGCAGAGCTGCGCAAAATCGCTCTTTACCCGCGCCATGATGACCTGGGTTTCGGGGTCGCCCATGCGCGCGTTGAACTCCACCACGCGGGCCTCGCCGGCCTCGTCGATCATCAGGCCGACGAACAGGAAGCCCTTGAAGGGCCGACCCTCGGCCGCCATGCCTTCGATGGTCGGCTTGACCACCTTGTTCATGATCTGGCGATGCACGTCCGGCGTGACCACCGGCGCGGGCGAATAGGCGCCCATGCCGCCCGTGTTGGGGCCGGCATCCCCGTCCAGCAGACGCTTGTGATCCTGGGCCGAAGCCAGCGGCAGGATGTGCTTGCCATCGCTCATGACGAAGAAGCTCGCTTCCTCGCCCTGCATGAATTCCTCGATGACCACCTTGGCGCCGCTCGATCCGAACTTGGCATCCACCATCATCATGTCGATGGCGGCATGCGCCTCCTCAAGCGTCATGGCCACCACCACGCCCTTGCCGGCCGCCAGCCCGTCGGCCTTGATCACGATCGGCGCGCCTTCGGCATTCACGTAGGCATGCGCGGCGCCGGCGGTATCAAAGGTCTGGTAGCGCGCGGTGGGAATGTGGTGGCGCGCCATGAAGGCCTTGGCGAAATCCTTGCTCCACTCCAGCTCCGCGGCTTCCTTGGTAGGCCCCAGGATCTTCAGGCCGCGCGCCTCGAACACATTGACGATGCCCGCAGCCAGTGCGGCGTCCGGACCGACGACGGTGAATGCGATGCCTTCGACATGCGCCCACTCGGCGAGGGTTTCGAAGTCCGTGATCGGCAGGTTCTTCAGGCCGCGGGTCGTGGCCGTGCCGGCGTTGCCGGGCGCCACATAGACCATCTGCACCCGCGGGCTCTGCGCCAGACGCCAGGCCAGCGCATGTTCACGGCCGCCCGAGCCCACCACGAGGATCTTCATTGCATCACCGCCGAGGTGTAGACCTCTTGCACGTCGTCAAGGTCTTCGAGGGCATCGAGCAGCTTCTGCATCTTTGTGGCGTCATCGCCCGCAAGTGGCGTTTCGTTGAGCGGCTTCATGATGACTTCGGCCAGCTCGGGCTTGAGGCCCTTGGCCTCGAGCGCATTCTTGACCGCCTCGAAGTCGCCCGGTGCGGTGATGACCTCGATGGCGCCGTCCTCGTCGGTGACGACGTCCTCGGCGCCGGCTTCGATCGCCACTTCCATCACCTGATCCTCGCTGGTGCCGGGGGCGAACACGAGCTGGCCGCAGTGCTTGAACTGGAAGGCCACCGAGCCGTCGGTGCCCAGGTTGCCGCCGTGCTTGGAGAAGGCGTGGCGCACCTCGGCCACCGTGCGGACCTTGTTGTCGGTCATGGTGTCCACGATCACCGCCGCACCGCCGATGCCGTAGCCCTCATAGCGGATCTCGACGTAATCGACACCTTCGAGGTTGCCCGTGGCCTTGTCGATGTTCTTCTTGAGCGTGTCGGCCGGCAGGTTGACGGCCTTGGCCTTCTCGATCGCCAGGCGCAGGCGCGGGTTCATGACCGGATCGCCGCCGCCCGCACGGGCGGCCACGATCACCTCACGGATGATGCGCGTCCAGACGCGGCCGCGCTTTTCGTCCTGCCGCCCCTTGCGGTGCTGGATGTTTGCCCATTTGCTGTGACCGGCCATGACAACGCTCTCGTACGCGAAGAAGTTCTGGGAATGTGCAGGTAGAAACGCGAACGGCACGCGTGCAAACACGTGCCGTCGAATGGTTTAGAGTTTAGCAAAGCGCCCCTGGCGGGCTGCTGGTTTTCCCTCCCTGCAATCCCTCGCTGCAATCCTTCACGGAATCGCCCATGTCCGAGCCCATCCTGATTGCCAAGAACACCAAGACTGTCGTGCAGCTGCTGCCTCGCATGGCCAATCGCCACGGCGCCATCACTGGCGCCACCGGCACCGGCAAGACGGTCACCCTGCAGGCGCTGGCGCAGGCCTTCTCCAGTCAGGGGATTCCGGTCTTCATGGCCGACATCAAGGGCGATCTGACGGGCATTGCCTGCCCAGGCGGCGGCAACAAGCGGGTGGATGAGCGCTACAACAGCCTGGGCGTGCCCCACCCCGAGTGGGCAGGCTGCCCGGTCACGCTCTGGGACGTCTTCGGCCAGTCGGGTCATCCGGTGCGCGCCACCATCAGCGACATGGGGCCCCTGATGCTCTCGCGCATGCTGGGCCTGAACGAGACCCAGACGGGCGTGATGCAGATCATCTTCAAGATTGCCGACGATCATGGCCTGCTGCTGCTGGACATGAAGGATCTGCGTGCCATGTGCCAGCACGTGGGCGATAACGCCAGTGAGTTCACCACCGAATACGGCAACGTCAGCGCTGCGAGCATCGGCGCCATCCAGCGCGGCCTGCTCACCCTGGAAGAGCAGGGTGCGGACGTCTTCTTCGGCGAGCCCATGCTCAACATCATGGACATGATGCAGGCCGTGGAGGTCAACGGCCGCGAGTCCGGCATCGTCAACATCCTGGCGGCCGACAAGCTCTTCAACAGCCCGCGCCTGTATGCCACCTTCCTGCTCTGGATGCTGTCGGAGCTTTGGGAAGCGCTGCCGGAGGTGGGCGATCTGGACAAGCCCAAGTTCGTGTTTTTCTTCGATGAAGCGCATCTGCTGTTCAAGGAGGCGCCCAAAGCCTTGCTCGAGCGCATCGAGCAGACCGTGCGCCTGATCCGCTCCAAGGGGGTGGGTGTCTATTTCGTGACTCAAAACCCGCTGGACATTCCGGACACTGTGCTCGCCCAGCTGGGCAACCGCGTGCAGCACGCGCTGCGTGCCTTCACGCCGCGGGACCAGAAGGCGGTGAAGGCGACGGCCGAAACCATGCGCGCCAATGAGGGGCTCGATATCGAGACTGCGATCACCGAGCTCGAGGTGGGCGAGGCGCTGATCTCGCTGCTGGACGAAAAGGGCCGCCCCACACCGACCGAGCGCTGCTTCGTGCTGCCGCCCTGGTCGCGGATCGGGCCGGTCACGCCGGAGGAGCGCACGCTGATCATCGAGCATTCCTTGGTGGCGGGCGTCTATGAGCAGGTGGTGGATCGCGAGAGCGCGTTCGAGATCCTGAAAGGTCAGACGCAGCAGGCAGCTGCGCCGGCCCCTGCCCCTGCCAGCGCCGCGCCGGGCGGTGGCCCGGTGTTCTCCGGAGGCGGCGCGCGCCGCGCTCCTGCACCGGTCTCTGCCCCTGCACCTGCCTCGGAAGGCGGCACGGGCCAGGCGGTCAAGGAAGTGCTCTTTGGCCGCACTGGCCCGCGTGGCGGCAAATACGAGGGCATCGTGGAGAGCGCGGCGCGCTCGGCCATGCGCACCATTGGCTCGAGCGTCGGCCGGGAGATCGTGCGCGGCTTGCTAGGCGGCATCCTGGGCGGCAAGCGCCGCTAGGGTGACGCACGGTCCCGGCGCCCACCCCAGCACAGAGCGAGCGCTGCGCCAGCCGCCGCTGGGCGGAAAAAGCGGCTGAATTGCCTTCCATTTCTCGCGTTCCAGTTCGCCACGCCGCCCGTACGCTGCAAACCAAGCAATGCGCCGCCAAGGCGCATCTTCTTCGGTTTCGGGTATCCATGAACCAAGCAGCGGCAACAGCCAAGAAGATCTCTGTCGACCAGCTCAAGCCAGGCATGTACGTGACCCAGCTGGACTGTGACTGGTTCTCGCACCCCTTCCTGACGAGTTCCTTCCTGGTCAAGACGGACCACGATGTCAATCGGGTGCGGGAGAGCGGCACCCGCTATCTGTTCATCGACCCGAAGCGCGGCATCGATGTGCAGGACGCGCCCACGGTGCGCGAGGCGCGGGCAGCGGCGCAGGCGGCCATGCTCAAGGTGGCCGACAAGCTGGTGGAGCGTCCGCGCACCACCAGCTTCGAGGAGGAAAACGCCGCAGCACGCAAGATCTACAGCGAGGCGCAGCGGCTGGTGGCCCAGACCATGAGCGATGTGCGCCTGGGCAAGCAGGTCGAGCTCAACCAGATCGAGCCGCTGGTCGAGAAGGTCACCGACTCGATCTTCCGCAACAAGAACGCGCTGCAGTCGATGAACCTGCTCAAGCAGGCCGATGATTACACCTTCCAGCACTCGGTCAGCGTCTGCACCCTGATGGTGAGCTTTGCGCGCCACATGGATTTTGATCCGAAGCTGGTGCACCAGCTCGGCCTGGGCGGGCTGCTGCATGACATCGGCAAGGCCTTCACACCCAATGAAGTCCTCAACAAGCCTGGCGCGCTGACCAAGGAAGAGTTCGACGTGATGAAGAATCACGTGACGGACGGCTACCGGATGCTGGTGCAGAACCCGGATGTCGGGCCGATTCCGCTGGCGATCTGCCATGAGCACCATGAACGCACCGATGGCACGGGCTATCCGCGCAAGATCGGGCGCGACCAGATCACCCAGTGGGGCAAGATGGCCGCGGTGGTCGATGTGTACGACGCCATCACCTCGGAGCGGGTCTACCACCGGGGCATGACCCCGACCGATGCCCTGCGCAAGATCTACGAGTGGAGCGAGCATCACTTCGAGCGCTCGCTGGTCGAGGCCTTCATGCGCTGCGTTGGCATCTATCCCACCGGTTCACTGGTGCTGCTCGAAAGCGGGCGACTTGCCGTGGTGCTCGAACAGAACGAGACCCAGCTGCTCAAGCCCCGGGTGCGCGCCTTCTACAGCACGCGCAGCCAGCTCTACATCACACCGGTGGACATCGACCTTGCGCGGTCGGGCACGAGCGACCGGATCCTGCGCCACGAGGATCCGCACAAGTGGAATGTGGCGCCCAGCCGTTTCATGAACACCTAGCTCCCCGACGCTGAACCCCCCTGTCAATGAAAAAGGCCCCAGGACGGGGCCTTTGTCTTTCCTGCGCCGCGTTGCGACTAGAACTGCCGCATGTCGCGCCCGACTGGCTGGGTGCGTTCGTGCTGGACCTGGATGCCCTGGAGCGAGGCTGCAGGCAGGCCGTCGTCCAGCGGCATGACGCGCGGTTCGACCCGGCCGCCACCGGTGCTGTCACCCTGGGTGAGCTTGTTCGCGGCCTCCAGCGCGCGCACATAGGCCTTGCGCCGGTGCTTGCGCTCGGCCATCAGGAATTCGATCGTGGCCTGCATCGGTACATCCCGGTAGCGGCGGCGATCGGGCCGGAAGCTGGACTCGCGCCAGCCCTTCTCGAGCAGCCATTCCCACATTTCGTCCTTGACTGGAATGTGCAGGACCATGCGGTAGTCCCGGTTGATGAGCTTCACGCCCCGCCCCGGATTGGGCGTGACGGGCAGTTGCCGACGCTGCACGTACAGATGAAACGCCCGACGCAGGGCGTTCTTCAGATTGTTGATGACCATGGGCTGGTGCCTCTCCGATGCTCCGTCTTGTGATTTTCAGGCCGGTTTGCCGGCCCGTTGTTCGGCAGCCGCCGCTTGTGCCAGCTGCTGCGCTTCCTTGCGCGCGCGTTCCGCCTCCAGATCGCGCAACACGCGCCGCTGCACCTTGCCCGTGGTGGTCATGGGCAGTTGTGCAATGAACTCAATTTCCTTGGGATATTCGTAGGGTGCCAGGCGCCCGCGCACTAGCTTCTGCAGCTCCATGGCGAGTTCCGCAGACGGTCGCGTGCCTTCGGTGAGCACGACGAAGGCCTTGACCAGGGCACCGCGCTCGGCGTCCGGCTTGGGCACCACCGCGGCATTGGCCACGCCCGGATGCTGCACGAGACAGTTCTCGATCTCCCCGGGGCCGATGCGATAGCCCGCAGCCTTGAACACGTCGTCCGCCCGGCCCTGATACCAGAGGTAGCCCTCGGCGTCGCGCGATGCGAGGTCGCCGGTGCGGCACCATTTCACCGGCCCGGAGCCAGTGAACTTGGCGCGTGTGGCGCGCTCGTTGTTCCAGTAGCCCAGGAAGAACACGGGGTCCGGGTCGCCATGGATGTCATCGGCGGCCACTGCGACCTCGCCGATTTCGCCTGTGGGGCAGGGCGTGTCGTTGTCGTCGATCACCTCGACGCGGTGGCCGGGGTACGGTCGGCCCATGGACCCTGCGCGCGCCGGCCAGCGATCGCTGTTGCCCACGATGTAGTTGACCTCGGTCTGGCCGAACATCTCGTTCACGCGCACGCCCAGTGCGTTCTGGCACCAGGCGAAGACCGTCTCGCCCACCGCCTCGCCGGCGCTCATGATGGCGCGCAGCTTCAGCTTGAACTGCTGCGAAGGCACCGGATAGGCCTTCATCATCATCTTCAGCGCGGTGGGAAACAGGAAGGTGTTGGTGACACCGTGACGCTGCATCAGTTCGAAGGCCACCTGCGCCGAAAAGCGCCCGCGGTAGCCCACGATCGGCGCGCCGAAGTACAGCGCCGGTAGCAGCGCATCCATCAGCCCGCCGGTCCAGGCCCAGTCCGCCGGGCTCCAGAAGACGTCGCCATCCTGGGGAAACCAGTTCTGGCTGGCCACGAAGCCGGTGAGGTTGCCGATCAGCGCGCAGTGCGGAATGAGTGCGCCCTTGGGGTTGCCCGTGGTGCCGCTGGTGTAGATGAGGACGGCCGGGTCGCGTGCGGCGGTTGCTGCAGCCGCGGGGTAGGGCCGGCTCGCACCCTGCAGCAGGGTGTCCCAGTGCAGCACGTTGGACAGCCCCGGTGTATCCACGCCGATCAGGTGCTTCAGACCTGGGCAGCGGGGCTGGAGGGCGAGCAGGGCAGTCAGCGAACCGTCATCGATGATCGCGGCGCAGGCCTGGGAATCCTTGAGCCGGAATTCGAGCGCCTCGGGGCCGAAGAGGGTGGACAGCGGCATCGCCACGGCGCCCAGCCGGTAGATCGCCATGTGGGCGGCTGCGGTCTCGAAGCGCTGTGGCAGCACGATGGCCACGCGGTCGCCGCGCTGCACACCCAGCGCAGCCAGTGCGGCACTCAGGCGCTGCGCGGCATCCGCCAGCTGCGCGAAGCTGTACATGCGCGGCGAGCCGGCGGCCGACTCCTCGATCAGGGCAACGCGATGGCGATGCTGTGCATCCCGCGCCCAGCGCTCGCAGCACACCTCGGCGATGTTGAACGCCTCCGGCACATGCCAGCGAAAGCCGCGATAGAGCGCGTCGTAGTGATCGCCGCCGGCAGCGTGCATGAAGTCTCCTGGTGGGGCCTGGCTCAGCGAACGAGTGCGGGCCACTGGCCCGACCGGCGCGGCAGGCTGCAAGGTCCGGCTCGCTTGAGCCAAGCCCGTAATATTCCTCCGACTGCCCGGCGAGCCGCAATATTGCAGTGCGCAAACCCCACAGGAAAGCTGTAAACAATTGATTTACAAGCCGAAATTTGAGCACCGCAGCCAGTTCATCGAGCTGCGCGGTCTGGCCTACCACGTGCGGGAGTGGGGCGAGCGGGAGGCGCCGCCCCTGCTCATGCTGCACGGCTGGATGGATGTGGGCGCCAGCTTCCAGTTCGTGGCAGATCATCTGGCGCACCGGTTCCGCGTGATCGCGCCCGATTGGCGGGGCTACGGTCTGACGCAGGCGCCGGGCACCGACAGCTACTGGTTTCCGGACTACGTCGCCGACCTCGACTTTCTCGTGGATGCCCTGGTGGGCGAGCAGGCCGTGCCCATCCTCGGGCACAGCATGGGGGGCAACGTGGTCATGCTCTACGGTGGGGCGCGTCCGCAGCGCTGCAGCCACATCATCAACCTGGAAGGCTTCGGCCTGTCCAAGTCCGACCCGGCGCGCGCACCGGCCCGCATGGCCAAGTGGCTCGACGAGCTGCGCGACGACATGACCCTGCGACCCTATGCCAGCCAGGCCGAGGTCGCCGCGCGCCTGATCAAGACCAACCCGAGGCTGCCCGCCGATCGCGCCGAGTTTCTTGCCGGACACTGGGCCTGGGAGGCCGAACCGGGGCAGTGGCGCATCCGCGGCGATGCGGCGCACAAGCGTACCAGCCCATACCTCTACCGCCTTGACGAGGTGCTCGCGTCATGGCGCGCGATCACCGCGCCCGTGCTGTTCGTGGAAGGCGCACAGACCGACGCGCGGCAGTTCCTGGGCGGTCTGCCCGACTTCGATGAGCGCCTGACCCACATCCGGCAGCTCACTTACCGCAAGATCGACGAGGCGGGCCACATGCTGCACCACGACCAGCCCGAGCAGCTGGCCGCACTGATCGCGGAGTTCCTGCAGTGAGCGTCGCGGGCGATCCCTGGCGCCTGAACGCCGACCTGCACTGCCACAGCCACGTGAGCGACGGCGTGCTGCCGCCCGCGGTGGTGGCGCAGCGCGCGGTGGACGCCGGGGTACAGATGCTCGCGCTGACCGACCATGACGAGCTCGGCGGTCTGGCCGCGGCACGCGCCGTGGCGCAGGCCGCCGGCATCCGCTTTGTGCCCGGCGTGGAGATCTCGGTCACCTTTGCCGGCAAGACCGTGCACATCGTCGGCCTGCATGTGGATGAGCACAACACCGCGCTGCGCATGGGGCTGGCCGGCATCCGCGCCGGCCGGGAGGGCAGGGCGCAGGGTATGGCCGCTGGCCTCGCTGCGGCGGGCCTCAAGGCACTGGATGGCCTGGATGCGGATGCCATCATGGCCGGCGCCAGCAAGTACGCCGAAAACCCGCAGCTCATCAGCCGCACGCACTTTGCCCGATTCCTGATCGAGCGCGGTGCGGCAGACGACCCGGGCGGCGTGTTCATGCGCTACCTGACCGAAGGCAAGCCGGGCTACGTGGAGCATCGCTGGGCCACGCTGCCCGAGGCGGTGGGCTGGATCCGCGCGGCGGGCGGCCAGGCCGTGATCGCGCACCCCGGCCGCTACCGCATGACGGACACCGAGCGCTGGGCGCTGTTCTCGCAGTTCAAGGACCTCGGCGGCACCGGCGTGGAGGTGGTCACGGCCAGCCACACCAAGGACCAGTACCGCACCTATGCGCTCGTCGCCCGCGAGTACGGCCTCTTGGCCAGCCGCGGCAGCGACTTCCACAGCCCCGACGAAAGCCGCGTGAACCTGGGCGAACTGCCGCTGCTGCCGGACTCCGTGGTGCCGATCTGGCACGACTGGTAGGAATTGCGGTCTGCAGAGCACGCGTTTGGGGCCGCAGATCGACACAGATGAACACAGACGAAAACCCTCAGGTCGTACCCCAGCTCGGCAAGCCGACAGCGTGGGCTGTGCGCTTGGGGCCCAAATTCACGCGTTCATCTGTGTCCATCTGTGGCCCTCTGTGGCTCAACAAGTTCCCCGAGCGCAAAAGGCTTCTCGCGCTCCTGGTGCGGTTCTTCAAGCCAAAATGGCTGAAAAGCCGCACCAGACAAGCGATAAGCCTTCCTTTTCCGGGCGTCGCGAGCGCCGGGGCGCCGCACGGTCACGGCTGCCCCATAGAATCAGGCCATGCTGCGAATCACCGTCCACCCCGACAATCCCGAGCGCCGTCTCCTGAAACAGGTCGCCGGCATGCTCATGCAAGGTGGGGTGGTCGCCATTCCCACGGATTCCTCTTACGCGCTGGTGTGCCACCTGGACGACAAGGTGGCCGCAGACCGGCTGCGCAAGATCCGCGGTGTGGATGAACGGCACCATCTCACGGTGCTCTGCGCCGATCTGCACGAGATCGCGCAGTTCTCCAAGGTCGACAACGCCCAGTACCGCCTGCTCAAGCAGCTCACGCCGGGCCCCTACACCTTCATTCTCGAAGCCACCAAGGAAGTGCCGCGGCGCGTCAGCCATCCCAGCCGCAAGACCATCGGCATCCGCGTGCCGGAGCATCCGGTCACCAGCACCCTGCTGGCCGAGTTCGACGCCCCCTTGCTGTCCACCACCCTGATTCCGGCCGGCGAGGCTGATCCGCTGAACGATCCGGACGACATCGAGTCCCGCTTCAAGGGCGTGATCGACGCCTTCGTGGATGCCGGCGCCTGTCCGCGCGAGCCGACCACCGTGATCGATCTCTCGGGCCGGTCGCCGGAACTCATCCGCCAGGGCCGCGGTTCGGTCGACGGGGTGTTCTGAGCGAAGCCTGCGCGCCGCCCCGGGGGTGCGCGCTTTCTACAATCGCTGCCTCCTTCCAAGAAAGCGCCCATGGTCGACGCCATCCTTGTTCTGGTCACCCACGCCATTCCGGTGTTGCTGGCGCTGACCCTGCCCACCGCGCTTCAGGCGCACCTTGCAGACCGGTTGGGCGACCATTCCGCCCGGGCCGAAGGCCGCCTGAGCTGGGATCCCTTCAAGCACGCCGACACGATCGGCACCTATGTGCTGCCGGCCGTGTTCCTGCTGCTGCTGGGCGGCTTGAAGGGTTTCGGCTTCATTCTCGGCTGGGCCAAGCCGCTCAATATCAACCCGCGGGGCTTTCGCCACTTCCGCCGCGACATCCTGATCGTCGAGAGCGCGGTGATTCTCGGTCCCTTCGTGCTGGCGATGCTCTGGGCCGTGCTGGGCGCGCTTTGCCGGGCCCTGGACCTGGACGAGCCTTTCGTATATCGGGTGATCAACGCCGGCGTGCTGGTGAGCCTGAGCTTCTTTGCGGTGTGCCTGCTGCCTTTTCCGCCGCTGCCATTGGGCAACGCGCTGATGCGTGTGCTCCCGTACAAGATGGTCCAGCCCCTGCTGCCCCTGCTGCAGTGGTCGCCCTTCATCCTGATGGGCCTGCTGATCGTCGGCGTGCTGTCGCCTTTGGTGCGCTTTTTCTTCCAGCTGGGCGCGCTTTTCGTCTTCCCAATCTACACCCCTTGAGCCAGTCCGCTGCTGTGCTCTGAACATCACTACAGAAATCGAACAACCATGAAGGAACGCGTCGTTTCCGGCATGCGCCCCACCGGGCAGCTGCATCTGGGTCACTACCACGGGGCCATCAAGAACTGGGTGCGCATGCAGCACGAGCTGGACTGCCTGTTCTTCGTCGCTGACTGGCATGCCCTGACCACGCACTACGACAACCCGCAGCAGCTGGCCGAAAACACCTGGGACATGATCATCGACTGGCTCGCCGCCGGCGTGGACCCGGAGAAGGCCAGCATCTTCATCCAGAGCCGCGTGCCCGAGCACGCCGAGCTGCATCTGCTGCTTTCCATGGTCACGCCCCTGGCCTGGCTGGAGCGCGTGCCGACCTACAAGGACCAGATCGAGAAGCTCAAGGACAAGGACCTGACCACCTACGGGTTCCTTGGCTATCCGCTGCTGCAGGCGGCCGATGTGCTCATCTACCGCGCCACGCAGGTGCCGGTGGGCGAGGATCAGGCGCCGCACATTGAAATGATGCGCGAGATCGCCCGGCGCTTTAACTACTTCTATGGTCGCGAGCCGGGCTTCGAGGAGAAGGTCGCCGCTGCCATCAAGAAGCTGTCGGGCAAGGATGGCAAGCGCTATGTGGAGCTGCGCAGCCAGTTTCAGACGACCGGCAGCAGTGAGGCGCGCGAGGCCGCACTGGCGCTGATCGCCGCCGCAGGCAGCCTGGGGGCGCAGGACCGCGAGCGCCTGCAGGGCCATCTGGACGGCACCGGGCGCAGCATCCTCACCGAACCGGCCACGGTGCTGACCGAAACGCCCAAGCTGCCCGGTCTGGACGGCGGCAAGATGAGCAAGAGCTACGGCAACACCATCATGCTGCGCGAGCAGCCTGCCGATGTGGCCGCCAAGGTCCGGAAGATGCCCACCGACCCGGCCCGCGTGCGCCGCACCGACGCCGGCAACCCGGAAAATTGCCCGGTCTGGCAGTTCCAGAAGATCTACTCCGACGCACCCACGCGTGAGTGGGTCGTCAAGGGCTGCACCACGGCGGGCATTGGCTGTCTGGAGTGCAAGCAGCCGGTGATCGACGGCATCGTGCGCGAGATCACGCCGATGCACGAGCGTGCGATGGAGTACGTCGCCAAGCCGCAGCGGGTGCGCGAGATCGCCGAGGCCGGCAGCGCCCGAGCCCGCAAAGTGGCCGCCGAGACCATGCGCGAAGTGCGCGAGGTCATGGGTATTGCCACGGCCTGAGGGCCACGCTGTGCACGGGTCGCAGGCGCCTTCTGGTTGGGTCCAGCGCTGGTTGCACCTGCTGCCAGCGGGTGCGCGGGTGGTGGACCTGGCCTGCGGGGCAGGGCGCCATAGCCTGCTGGCGGCCTCGGCAGGTCACCGGGTGCTGGCCGTCGACCGAGACCCGGTGGCCTTGGCCATGCTGCTGCAGGCTGCCGAAACGGCCGGTACGGCACAGGCAGTCACTCCGATTCAGGCCGATCTGGAAGGTCAGGGCTGGCCCTTGATGCCAAGCTGTGCAGATGCGCTCATCGTCACGAACTACCTCTGGCGTGAGCGCTTTGCCGACTGGCTGGACCTGCTCGCGCCGGGTGGTGTGTTCATCATGGAAACCTTTGCTCGCGGCAATGCGCGCTACGGCAAGCCCAGCAATCCGGCGTTTCTGCTCGAGCCGGGTGAGCTGCTGGCGCGCATGCCGCCGGCATGGACCGTCGTGGCCTTCGAACAGGGCCTCGACGCCCAGCCGCAGCCCCGGGTCGTGCAAAGAATCGTTGCTGTCCTGCCCGGCGAGCGCAGCACCCCGGACCCTGTCGACGATCTGGCGGCATCTGCCGTGCCTGATGCCGCCGTGCGGGCGCTGTGGACGCTTCGCTTAAACTCCTGAGATTGTCCGAACGGGCGGCAGGCTGCGGCTTGCACCCACTCACGCAAGCACTCCGCGCATGTTCACAGGCTCCATCGTTGCCATCGTGACCCCGATGTTCGAAGACGGGTCGATCGACTGGGACAGCTATCGCACTCTGATCGACTGGCATGTCGCCGAAGGCACCAGCGCCATCGTCGCGGTCGGCACCACCGGCGAATCGCCGACGGTGTCTGTCGAGGAGCACTGCGAGCTGATCAAGTTTGCCGTCGAGGCGGCGGGCAAGCGCATCCCGGTGATCGCCGGCTCGGGTGGCAATTCGACCCGCGAGGCCATCGAGCTGACGGCTTATGCCAAGCGCGTTGGCGCGGACGCCTCGCTCTCGGTGGTGCCCTACTCAAAAAAAAACACGCAGGAGGGGCTGTACCAGCACTTCAAGGCGATTGCCGAAAAGGTGGACCTGCCGATCCTGCTGTATGACGTCCCGGGCCGCAGCGTGGTGAGTCTTGCGGTCGACACCACTGTGCGCCTGTCAAAGCTGCCGGGCATCGTCGGCATCAAGGACGCCACGGGGGATCTGGTCAAGCATGTCGAACTGACCATGCGCCTGCCCGACAACTTCTCGCTGCTCTCGGGCAATGACGACACCGCCCTGGGCTACGTGCTGCTGGGTGGCCACGGGGTGATCAGCGTGACGGCCAACGTCGCGCCGCGCGCCATGGCGGCGATGATTGCCGCGGCGCGGGCCGGGAAGCTCGACGACGCACGTGCGCTGAACAAGCGCCTGATGCCGCTGCACACCAAGCTGTTCACCGAACCCAACCCGATGGCGCCGAAGTGGGCGCTGGCGCGCATGGGCAAGATCGGCCCGGGTATCCGGCTGCCCCTGGTGCCCTTGTCCAAGTCCACCGAGCCCGTGGTCCTGCAGGCCCTGCAGGATGCAGGCGTGCTCTGATTGAAGGTACTGGCTGCCCCGCTGGGGTGGCTGTGAAGCAACACCCCCGACTGGAACCCGATGAAACCCACGATCAAGATCGCCGCGCTGAGCCTGGCCCTGCTGAGCCTGGCCGGCTGCAGCACCTTTTCCGACAGCGGTGAGAAGCTGGACTACAAGACCAACGTCAAGCGCACTGGCGGGCTCGAGGTTCCTCCGGATCTGACCGCCCTGCAGCGTGACGAGCGCTTCACGGTGCCGCGCGGCGCGGCAGTCAGTGCCTCGGCATTGCCGCCCAGCCAGCTGGGGGCAGGCATCGGTGCACGGCCGACGACCTCGGTGGGTGAATCCGGTGTCCTGCCCGAGTTCAAGACGGCACGCATCGAGCGCGCCGGCGACCTGCGTTGGCTGACGGTCAGCATGCCTGCAGAGCGCGTCTACCCGATCCTTCGCGAGTTCTGGACCAGCGCCGGATTCCGCCTGACGACTGATTCGCCGGGCACCGGTGTGCTGGAGACCGACTGGGCCGAAAACCGCGCAAACGTGCCCAAGGATCCGATCCGCAATGTCATCGGCCGAGTGTTCGACGGCCTGTACGACTCCGGCACGCGGGACAAGTACCGCGTGCGCGTCGAGCGTCGTGCCGACGGCGGCAGCGAAATCTATGTGTCGCACCGTGGCCTGCAGGAGAACCAGGTTGGCCGCGACCAGACCAACTACAGCTGGGCACCGCGTCCGAATGATCCCGAGCTCGAGATCGAGTTCCTGCGCCGCATTCTGCTGCGTCTTGGTGCCGACGAGGCTGGGGCCAGTGCCACGGTCGCAGCGGCCAAGTCGCCTGCAGTCGCAGCGCCTGCGGTGGCGGCCCGCCTGAACGGCGATGTGCTGACGGTGGCATTTGACTTCGATCGCAGCTGGCGCGAAGTCGGGCTGGTGCTCGACCGCAAGGGCTTCACCGTGGAAGACCGCGACCGCTCCAAGGGTCAGTACTTCGTGCGCTACATCGACCCCGAGGCCGAAGCCAAGGGTGCAGGTTTCTTCGCCAAGCTGTTCGGCAAGACCGATCCCTCGCTGGCAGCGCAGCAGTATCGCGTGGGCCTGAAGGCCGATGGCCAGACCACCCAGGTCACAGTGGCACCGGTCGGCGAGACCTCAGGACCCAAGCAGGAAATCGCGCGGCGCATCCTCACCATCCTGGCCGAGGACATCCGCTAGCGCGGGCGCTGCGCGGCGCGGGTCATCCATGCTGCGCTTCTGCTCACTGGGCTCGGGCAGCGAGGGCAACGCCCTGCTCGTCGAGTACAGCGGCGGGCTGGGGCTTGCACCCACACGCATCCTGCTGGACTGCGGCTTTGGCTTGAAGGCGCTCACTGCGCGGCTGGCCGAGGTATCGATTGCACCATCCGATCTGAACGCCATTTTCATCACGCATGAACATGGCGACCACGTCAGCGGCGCCTATACCGTGGCACGCCGCAGCGCCGTCCCGCTGTTCATGTCCCGCGGGACCTACCTGAACTCAGGTGGGGACGGCGAGGGCATCGAGGCGCACCTCATCCGGGCGGGCGAGGCACAGCCGATCTGCGACATCGAGGTCATGCCCTGGGCGGTGCCGCATGATGCGCGCGAGCCGCTGCAGTACAGCTTTTCGGCTGGGGGCCGGCGTCTGGCGGTGCTGACCGACCTCGGCTCGATCACTCCTGGTGTCCTGCGCATGGTCGGGGGTGCCGACGCGCTCGTGCTGGAGTGCAACCACGACGAGACGATGCTGCGCCAGTCTGACTATCCGCCCAGCCTGAAGCAGCGGATCCTTGGTGCCTGGGGACATTTGTCGAACACGCAAGCCGCTGCGCTGCTTGCCGATGCAGACACGCGCGGTCTCAAGGCCGTGCATGCGGCGCACCTGTCGCAGTCCAACAACCGGCCTGATCTGGCCCGTGCTGCGCTGGCCTCTGCCCTTGGGGCTGAGGACCGGGACATCGGCGTCCTTGCGCAGCACACGGTGGGCACCTGGATCCCGGTGTAGCTGCGGCCGCCCCGTCGCGCCTGGGCTGGTTCGGACCTGGAGAACAGATCCGGCGCAATGGGGGTGGCGGCTGCGTTGAAGATCTGGCGTGTGCAGGGTGCACGCCATAGCCGGGTTCGCGGCGGGGAAGTCCCGCGGGCCGGGCCACCGCCAGAAGGACGTGGGCCAAGGGACGCCCGAAAAGCAAAAGAGCCGGCGAGCCGGCTCTCTTGTTGCTGTGCTGAAGCAGACCGGAGTCTGCATCAACTCAAGACACAGTCGAGAATTACTTCTTCTCGGTAGCGGCCTTGGCGGCGTCAACAGCCTTGCCAGCAGCGTCCTTGGCAGCGGTGGCGGCAGCGTCAGCAGCCTTGCCAGCGGCGTCCTTGGCGGCGGTGGCAGCAGCGTCAGCGGCGGTGCCAGCAGCGGCCGGAGCGGCAGCAGCGTCAGCGGGCTTGGCGGCGTCAGCAGCCGGAGCAGCCGGGGCGGGAGCCGGGGCCGGAGCAGCAGCGGGAGCCGGGGCGGGAGCAGGCGCTTCTTCCTTCTTGCCGCAAGCAGCCAGGGCCACAGCCAGCATCGAAGCAACGAGCAGAGACTTGGTCATTGTGTCTTCCTTAAATGCGAGTTGGTAATTACCGGTAATCATCAAACAAGGAGTTGGTCCGACTCCTGCGCCGCACTGCATCAAGCACCTCGAGGAACTCAATGCTGCATCGCGCAAACCGCAACCTATCCAGCCCTCTAGTATATCGCCAGATCAGGGAACTTTTCCATAGAACCCCTTCCGTGCTAGTGGGAGGCTTCCAACACTCCCGGTCAAGCGCGCCGACGCCAGGGCGAAAGCAAGGTCTGGTTACAAACCCAGCGGGGACCAGCTGGCCTGGGCGCTGCGCTCCAGCACGCTGACCGTGCTTTCAAGCGCGCTCATCGCTGCCGGGTTGCCGCTGACTCGGGTCAATCGCCAGCGTCCGGGATCGGACGCCTGGGACTGCGGCCAGGGTGCGTAGCCCACGGTGCGCCGATCAAAGCTGACCAGCTCGAAATTGCGCGGCAGGTCGCCAGGCACCGTCATGGCCTGCATCTGATGGGCGTACCAGCGCGCCGCCTCGGCCCAGCGCGGCCAGGCGCGCCGCACTGGTTCCACGGACTCCACCATGAGCTTGAGCTGCAGTGGCGGGCAGGCACGAAGGCGGTCACGAAGTGCCTGCACGAGCTCGGGGCTGTCCAGAAAGCCGTATCCCGCGGGCGAGTCGATCGAGATCAGGATCTCGTTGCTGGCGCTGGCCAGTGCGCCGCGAAACCAGTTCAGCCAGTCTTGCGTGCTGGGTTGCGCCTTGCCGGTGAGGCCATCGTCGCGGCGTGGGGTTGAATCCATCCGATCTCCTGCCAGTAGTTGAGCTGTTCCTGAAGGGCGCTGCTGGCTGATCGCCACTGCCGGGCGTCGATCTGCCCTGCATCGGCCAGCTGGCGCAGCAGCTTTGCATCGTTGCCGCTCACGTCCCAGCTCAGCCCGTTCATGAAGAACCAGCGGCCGCTGTAGCTGGCCACCGTCTGCCGTGACAGGGCCAGGCCCTGCTCGAGGCTGCCCGCCTCGGGCGTGAACGCGGTGCCGGGCTTGGGCTCGGTGAGTGACTCGCCCAGCCAGAGTACGAGGTCTTCACGCGTGGGTCGGTGGCGCTCGACGAGCGCCGCCAAGTCAGCGACGAGCTGCTCCGGAAGCTTGCCGGGCGTGCGCGTGGGCTCGGTCTGCAGGTTGGAAAAGCGCCCGGGGATCTCAAGGCTCTCGGCGAATTTCTCGTAGAAATCGGCCAGCGCCTCCTGGTGCGTGGCGGTCCGAAAGCCGATGGAATAGGTCAGGCAGCTGTCGTCCAGCGCCACGCCTTCGTGGGCGACGCTGGGCGGCAGGTAGAGCATGTCCCCCGGCTCAAGCACGAACTCCTCGGTGGGCTTGAACTTGGCGAGGATCTTCAGCGGCAGGCCATCGACCAGCGTCAGGTCTTTCTGGCTGCTGATGCGCCAGCGCCGGCGCCCCGCGGCCTGGAGCAGGAAGACGTCATAGCTGTCGAAGTGCGGGCCGACGCCGCCACCCTTGGACGCCAGACTGATCATCAGATCATCCAGGCGCAGGCGCTCGATGAAGGAAAAGCGCTGCATCAGCACATGGGCCGCATCTTCATGCAGGTTGACGCCCTGCACCAGCACCGTCCAGTCGGGCTTGCCGGCGGGCGGAAGGCGCTTGACGGGGCCGCGCTTGAGCTGCCATTGCCCATCGAAGTTGGTGATGAGTCGGCTTTCCACGTCCGGCCGGGTGGCCAGCTCGGCGATGCGCTGTGCGTCCACCGGGGCCTTGAAGCCCGGGATGGCCTGGCGGATGAGCAGGGGCTTGCGGTGGAAGATTTCGCGCATGAACTGCGCGGCCGTGTAGATGCCCAGCACGCCTGCGGCCTGCGGCACAGGACGCTTTGCATGGGCGGCAGACCTTTCGCTGACGCGTGCGGCCGCGGCGGGCCTGGCGGCTCGCTTCGGGGCGGCTTTGGTGGATTGTTTTGCTGGCATCCGGCCAGTATAGGAACGCCGTTTTGCCGCTTGGTGCAGGGGGTGCGGCGGTACGATTCGGCCATGACTCAATCCTCTGGCATGCCTCCCGGCGCGGCTTCGGCGCCTGATTCAGACACTGTCCACAGCGGCATGGTGGTCACCGTGCGCCTGGAGGTCTACGACGCTGACAACGAACTCGTGATCGAGTCCGACGGACCCGTCAGCTATCTGCAGGGTGGTGGCGAGATCTTCGCCAAGCTGGAAGGTCTGCTTGAAGGCAAGCGGGTTGGCGATACGGTGAGCGCCTATCTGGAACCTGCCGATCACTTCGGCGACTATGACGCCGAGCTCGTCTATCTGGAAGACCGCAAGCTGCTGCCGCCGGACATCGAGGTGGGCAGCCAGATCGAACGCAGCGACGACGACGAACCTGATGCCGATCCGGTGCTCGTGACCGTGACCGACATCCAGGGTGACACCGTGGTGCTGGATGGCAACCACCCCTTTGCCGGCTCCGCGCTGCGCTTCGAGGTGGAAGTGCTGGCCATCGAAGAGGCGCAGCCCGACGCGGACGGTGCCTTCGATGCGATCGATGACGAAGACGACCTCGATGCCGCTCGCCGCAGCGGCCTGCAGTTCCGCACGCTCAAGCGCACACTTCACTGATTTTCTGTCCGAAAACAGTTTTTTCTTCGTCTGACATTCCTCAAGAATGGCTTGAGACAAGCGGAAGGCCGCTTTGAAGTCTTTGGCCGAAAATGACCTTTTCGTACAGCGTGCTGTCTGCCCATGTGGGCAGGCGCGATGTGGCCGGTTGCTGGCGCCTGGATCGGCGCGCAGGCGTCCGGCAAGGCCTTCTTCAGGTTCGGTGACTAGGACTCAAACCGAGCGCTCGCCCAGGCTGTCGCGCAGGCTGTACAGCAACTCCAGCGCCTGCCGGGCCGAAAGCTTGTCCAGATCGGCAGCGCGCAGTTGCGCCAGCACGGCAGCCTCGGCGTCCTGCGTGGCGCTGCCGGGCTCCGGCACATCTGATGTGACCGGCGCCGGCGCTGCAAACAGATCCATCTGCTGGCTGGCGGTCACGCCGCTGGCCTCAAGCTGGGCCAGCTTGCCGCGTGCCGCACGGATCACGCTGCCCGGCACGCCGGCCAGCTTGGCTACCGCCAGGCCGTAGCTCTGGCTGGCCGGGCCGTCACGCACCTCATGCAGGAAGGCGACGCCCTGGGCATGCTCCACCGCAGCCAGGTGCGCGTTGCTCACGCCGGGCAGGTCGGTGGCCAGCTGCGTCAGCTCGAAGTAGTGCGTGGCAAACAGGGCAAAGGCGCGGTTCTGGGCCGCCAGGGCGCGAGCGATCGCCCAGGCCAGGGACAGGCCGTCGAAGGTGCTGGTGCCGCGGCCGATCTCGTCCATGAGCACCAGGGAGCGCGGCGTGGCGGCGTTCAGGATCACGGCGGCCTCGGTCATCTCGACCATGAAGGTCGAGCGGCCGCCGGCCAGGTCGTCCGAGGAGCCGATGCGCGTGAAGATGCGATCGACCGGACCGATCACGGCGGACCGCGCCGGTACCGGGCAGCCGCACCAGGCCATGAGCACGATCAGCGCAACCTGCCGCATGTAGGTCGATTTGCCGCCCATGTTCGGGCCGGTGATGACCTTCATGCGGTCGGCATCGGAGAGCACGCAGTCGTTCGGCGTGAAGCGCTCGACGCGCGGCTCGACCACCGGGTGGCGACCTGCACTGATGCGTATGCCCGGCTCGTCAACCAGCTGCGGCAGGCACCAGTCGTGGCGCGCAGCCAGCCGGGCCCAGGCGGCCAGCACGTCGGCCTGCGCGAGACACCGTGCTGCCGCGTGCAGCGCCCCGATGTGCGGCTGCAGAGCGTCGATCAGCTGGTCGTAGAGCAGTTTTTCGCGTGCGAGCGCCCGGTCACGGGCCGAGAGCGCCTTGTCTTCAAAGGCCTTGAGTTCGGGCGTGATGAAGCGCTCGGCGTTCTTCAGGGTCTGGCGGCGCTTGTAGTCGATCGGCACGCGGTCCAGGCCGCTGGCGGTGATCTCGATATAGAAGCCGTGAACCTTGTTGTATTCGACCTTCAGGTTGGCAATGCCGGTGCGTTCCCGCTCGCGGGCTTCCATGGCCAGCAGGAAGCCGCCGGTGTTCTCGGCCAGCTCGCGCAGTTCGTCCAGCTCGGCATCCGCACCCGGTGCAAAGATGCCGCCATCGCGCACCGCTGCTGCAGGTTCCTGCGCGATGCGGGCGAGCAGCGCATGCAGCTGCGCCGGCAGATCGAGCGCAGTCGGCGCCTCGCGCAGCAGCGCAGCATCCAGGGCGGCCAGCTGGGCGGCAATCAGCGGCAGGCGGGGCAGGGCGTCGCGCAGGGCGGCCAGTTCACGCGGCCGCGCCGTGGCCAGACCGATGCGCGAGGCAATCCGCTCGATATCCGGCAGCGCGTGCATGGCGTCGCGCAGCGCCTCGGCCGCGCTGGTTGCGGATGAAGCACCGGCCTCGGCCTGCAAGGCCTGCACGGCGGCAATACGGGCCTGCGCCGCATCGCGGTCGGTCAGCGGGCTGGCAATCCACTGGCGCAGCAGGCGTGCGCCCAGGGTGGTGGCGCAGTCATCGAGTGTGGAGAGCAGGGTGGGCGCCGGCTCGCCGCGCAGGGTCTCGGTGAGTTCCAGATTCTTGCGCGTGGCTTCGTCGAGCACCATGAAGCCGGCGGCGGATTCCACCCGCAGGCGCTGCACATGGTTCAGTGCATGGCCGTGCATCTGGCGCGCGTAGGTCAGCACCGCACCGGCCGCGCCGTGCGCAAGCTTCAGGGCCTCGGCACCGAAGCCTGCAAGATTGGCTGCACCGAGCTGGCGCGCGGCAATCTGCGCGCCTTCGGCCGCATCGAAGTGCCATTCGGGCAGACGGGTGCAGATCGGCTGCTGCTCGGCGTCCACGCTGCCGTCGGCCACGAGCAGCTCGGCCGGCGGCCGACGCAGCAGCAGCTGAGTCAGCTGGCTGGCGGCTTCCTCGGCCAGCACCAGCTCGCCGGCGGCCAGGTTCAGCCACGCCAGTCCCACGCGGCCGCGTTCGGTCTTGATCGCCAGCAGCCAGACATCGCTGCGGTCGGCCAGTACGCCGGCGTCCGTCACGGTGCCCGGCGTGACCACACGCACCACCTTGCGCTCGACCGGGCCCTTGCTGGTGGCCGGGTCGCCCAGCTGCTCGCAGATGGCCACCGACTCGCCCAGCTTGACGAGCTTGGCCAGATAGCCGTCCACCGAGTGGAAGGGCACGCCGGCCATGGGAATGGGCTTGCCGCCGGAGGCGCCACGCGCCGTGAGCGTGATACCCAGCAGGCGCGCGGCCTTCTCGGCATCGCCGTGGAACAGCTCGTAGAAGTCGCCCATCCGGTAGAAGACGAGCGTGTGCGGGTAGTCTGCCTTGATGCGGAGGTACTGCTGCATCATGGGAGTGTGACCCGCGAGTGCGTCCGCCGGGACGGACGCCGTCGTGTAAGCCGAGTTGTCCCGAGTGGGCGCGCTCACAGCTTCTGGGTGCGGCGGGCTTACTTGGCGGCAGGCTTGGCTGCCGCGGCCTTGCGGGCCAGGCGGCGCGGCGGCACCTTGGGCTTGGCCTCGGCGGCAGCCGCGGCGTCGTTCGAGGCATCCGCAGCTGTTGCGCTCTCGGTGGCTGTCGGATCGCCTTCGGCCACACGCAGTTTCAGGCTCATGGCCACGCCGTCGAGCTTGGACATGAGCTGAGGGAAAATTTTGGGGCTGCCGGCCACGATGTGCCCGCGGGCCAGATAGTCGTCGCCGCCATGCAGGTCGGACACCAGACCGCCGGCTTCAGACACCAGCAGCGCGCCGGCGGCCATGTCCCAGCTGCCCAGGCCTACGCCGTAGCACGCGTCCAGGCGGCCGGCGGCCACCTGGGCGAGGTCCAGCGAGGCGCTGCCCATGCGGCGCACACCGGCGGTGGTGAGCGAGAGCTCGGACAGGGCGCTCATGAGCGCATCCCAGGAAGCGTTGCGGCGGTTGCGGAAGCTGGTGCCGATCAGCGCCTCGGCCAGACGCATGCGGCGGGTCACGCGCAGGCGGCGGTTGTTCAGCGCCGCGCCGCGGCCCTTTTCGGCGGTGTAGAGATCGTTGGTGGCGGGCTGATAGATCAGGGCGATCTGCGTCTCGCCTTCGTACTTCATCGCCATCGACACGGCATAGTGCGGAATGCCGTGGATGAAATTGGTGGTGCCATCCAGCGGATCGATGATCCACTGGTAGGGCGAACCGGCATTTCCCGCCTGGCCGATCTCTTCGGAGACAATACCGTGCTGCGGATAGGCGTCGAGCAGGGTGTTGATGATGTCGGATTCCACCGCCTGGTCGACCTCGGTGACGAAGTCGCCCGGGCCCTTGGTACCCACGCGCACGGTGTCGATGTCCATCGACGCACGATTGATGAGGGCGCCAGCACGGCGCGCGGCCTTAGTGGCCGTGTTCAGCATGGGATGCATGGCAATCCGCAATCAACTTGTACAAAGAACAGACTTTGGATTTTAAGCCACTCGACGCTCTGACCTGGCTCGGCCGGGTTGCCATCGTGCTGCAGAGCCCCAGTCACCCCGGAAACATCGGCGCGACAGCACGCGCCATGAAGGTCATGGGGCTGCACGATCTGCGCGTGGTCAGCCCACGGTTTGCAGATGCCTGTACGAAGCCCGAGGCGCAGGCCTTTGCCAGTGGCGCGCTCGATGTCCTGGCCGCAGCGCGGATCTTCCCGTCGCTGGATGAGGCCCTGGCGGATACGCAGTGGACGGTCGCCATGGCCATGGTGCCTCGGCAGTGGAGCGGTCCGCAGACCAGCCCGCGGCCCGCCGCGGTGGAAACGGCCGCGCGCCTGCAGGACGGACGGGCCGAGCGCGTGGCCTTCGTGTTCGGCCCGGAGCGCACCGGCCTGTCCAACGAGGATCTGCTGCGTTGCCGCGTGGCCTGCCAGATCCCGGCCGACGCGCGGTACGGCTCGCTGAATCTGGCGCAGGCCGTGCAGGTGATGAGCTACGAGCTGCGCATGGCTGCACTGGCCGGCCTGGCCGAGCCGCGTGCCGCCCAGTGCGACACCCTGGCCAGTCATGCGGCCGTGCAGGGCATGCTGGCGGATCTGGAGCAGGCCTTGATTGCCATCGGCTTTCTTGATCCGGCGGTGCCCAAGCGGCTCATGCCCCGGCTGGCCAGCCTCTTTGCGCGCACCGAGCTCACGGGCAAGGAGATCGATATCCTGCGCGGCATTGCGGCGCAGATGCGCGAGCCCAAGGCCGCACGCGCGCGCAGCAAGCTGCCGAGACGTGATGACGATGCGAACTGAAGCCGGCTGAAGTGCGGGCCCCATGCTTCTCCCTTCAGGGCATGCGGGCTTCGCGCAGGAGGGTCTGGGGTGCGTCGATAGAATGCAGGCTCCGACGGAAAGCCAACATGTTTGCTCGCCTTGCCGAAGACATCCGCTGCATTCTCGAACGCGACCCGGCGGCCCGCAGCCGCTTCGAGGTGCTGACCTGTTACCCCGGCCTGCATGCGATCTGGATTCACCGGCTCAGCCACTGGTGCTGGACGCACGGCCTGCGCTGGCTGGCGAGATTTCTCTCGCACCTTGGTCGCTGGTTCACCGGCATCGAAATCCATCCCGGCGCAGTGATCGGCCGTCGTGTGTTCATCGACCATGGCATGGGCGTGGTGATCGGCGAGACGGCCGAGATTGGTGATGACTGCACCATCTACCAGGGCGTGACCCTGGGCGGCACCTCGCTCTACAAGGGCTTGAAGCGCCATCCCACTTTGGAGGTCGGCGTCATCGTCGGTGCGGGGGCCAAGGTGCTAGGCGGCTTCACGGTGGGTGCCCATGCACGCATTGGCAGCAATGCGGTGGTGGTCAAGGCTGTGCCCGCTGCTGCGACAGCGGTGGGCATTCCGGCCAAGCTCATTGCCGGCGCGGATGCCAGCCACGACGCGAATGTGGCCGGTGCGGGCCTGGCCGGCGGCTTCTCCGCATACGGTATCACGACGGGCGACGACCCGGTGTCCAAGGCCATCAACCAGTTGGTCGATCACGTCGAGGCCCAGGAGAAGCGCATTGCCGAGCTCTATGGCCTGCTGGAGAAGAACGGCGTGCAATGCTCGGCGCCCGCAGAGCAGGCGCACATGCGCCATATCGACGAATAGGCGCAACCTCGCCACAACTGGACATCAGCGCGGCGGCGTCAGGTACCCAGCATCAGGTTCAGGGCGCCGCAAGCGCGATCCGCTCGATGCCTGCGCTGTTCACGTGCAGCGCATCACCGCGCGGTGATGCAGCGTCCATCTGCCAGTCCGACAGCACGTGGCGCATCAGCGGTGCGCCGGCGCCCCGCACCATGCGGTGATCCGCAGGACGGTGCGTGTGGCCATGGATCAGCGTATCCACGCCGAGCGCAGCTGCACTGGCCTGTACGGCCGCATCGTTCACATCCATGATCTCCATGGACTTGCCTTCCTTGGCGCTCTCACTCTGGACCCGCAGGCCGCGTGCAATCGCATGGCGCTCGGCCAGCGGTTTGGCCAAAAAGGTGGCCTGCCATGCCGGGTTGCGCGCCGTGGCGCGCCAGGCCTGATAGGCGGCATCGTCGGTGCACCATGCGTCGCCATGCGACAGCCCGATGCGCTTGCCGCCGATCTCGACCACACAGGGATCTTCAAGCAACGTCGCGCCTGTGGCGTGGCAAAAACCTGCGCCAACGAGGAAGTCGCGATTGCCGTGCAGGAAGTGCAGGCCGCGGCCGGTCCGGCGGTAGGCGTCAAGCGCGTGAACCACGGCCGGGTAGAGAACGAGGTCGTCATCGCCCACGTAGGCCTCGAACAGGTCGCCGAGGATGAACAGGGCATCAGCCTCGCGCGCAAGGCCTGTGCACAGGCGCACAAACGCCGCCAGGTTGGCGTGGTCAGCTTGCGCTGCCGCGCCTGCCGTGGCGGCGTCCAGGTGCAGGTCTGAGATGAACAGGGCGCTGGCGTACTGCAGCAAGCCTTACTCCACGAGATCGGCCTTGGTGATGACCACCGGCTCGACCGGCACGTCATCATGGAAGCCGCTGCGGCCGGTACGCACGCCGCGGATCGCATCCACCACGTCCATGCCCTCGGTCACCATGCCGAACACGGCATAGCCCCAGCCCTGAGGCGTGGGCGAGGTGAAGTTCAGGAAGTCGTTGTCCACCGTGTTGATGAAGAACTGCGCGGTGGCCGAGTGGGGCTGGTTGGTACGGGCCATGGCCACGGCGCCGCGCACGTTCTTGAGGCCGTTGTTGGCCTCGTTCTCGATCTGCTCGCGCGTGGGCTTCTGGTTCATCTGCGCGTCGAAACCGCCACCCTGGATCATGAAGTTCTTGATCACGCGGTGAAAGATCGTGCCGTCGTAGTGGCCGTCCTTGACGTACTGCGCAAAGTTTGCGGCGGACTTGGGGGCCTTGGCCGCGTCCAGCGTGATGGTGATGACGCCTGAGGTGGTGTGGAGCTTGACTTGCATTGATGTTCCTTGAGGTTTGCTGACGTACTTGGGTTGGGCTGGCGGTGAAGCGAGTCACTTCATACGGCGCGCCGACTCGATCACAACCGGGGTTTCAGGCACGTTCTGATAGAAGCCGCGCGTGGTGGTCTGCACGGCGCGGATCTTGTCCACCGTCTCCATGCCTTCGATCACGCGCCCGAACACGGCGTAGCCGTTGCCGTCGGCAGCCTGGGCCTTGTCCAGACGCAGGTTGTCGACCACGTTGATGAAGAACTGGGCGGTGGCGGAATCCGGCACATTGGTGCGGGCCATGGCGATGGTGCCGCGCACGTTGGACAGGCCGTTGCCGCTTTCCAGCTTGATGGGCGCGCGCGTGTCCTTCTCGCGCATGCTGGGCATGAAGCCGCCGCCCTGGATCATGAAGCCGCTGATCACGCGGTGGAAGATCGTGCCGTCATAGTGCTTGTCATCGACATAGCGCAGAAAGTTCGCCACCGAGATCGGTGCGGCCTTCGGGTCGAGCTCGACCGTGATGTTGCCCATGCTGGTCTTGAACTGGACGCGCGGTGCTTCAGCGGCGGCCTGCGCTGCCGGAGCAGCGGCGGGCTTGGCGGAAGGCGCCTGGGCCAGCAGCGGGGCGCACGCAGCGACAAACGCCACTGCAGCGAGCTGTCGGAAGAGCTTGGAGATGATCATGTGTTGCCCTCGAAGATGATGCGCCAGACACCGTTTTCCAGTTGCCAGTACTGGCGCTTCTTGACGTTGGAATTGAGCGCATTAGAGCGGAAGCGTTGGTGGAACTCCACCAGCACCATGTTCGACTTCACGCCCGGGTAGCGGAACATGCTCACGTTGCTGATGTCGATCGACACACGCTGGCTGCCCTGCATGAGTGTGCGGCGACTGTCCAGCCACGTCGCGAGATTGGGGTTGCCGTTGCCGTCACCCCGGAAATCCTTCGAGTAGTGCGCGGCATAACGGACGAAGTTCTGTGCCTGCCAGTCGCGCTGCCAGCCCTCGAAGGCCTTGAGCAGCGGCCCGCGCTCGGCGGCGAGCTGTTGCGGCGTGACCCATTCCACGCTTTCGCTGAGCACCACAGGCGTATGCCCGATCGGCAGTACCTTGGCCAGCCGCGCCATGTCCTCGTTGGCGAGGACCATGCAGCCGTCCGAAGCTTTTGGTGGGCGCGAGAAGGTGTCGCTCGGCACGCCGTGGAACCAGATGCCGCTGCCGGTCCGATTGTTCAGACGGTCCCATTCGTTCGGGTAGTTGATGGGCAGCGCAGCCGGGCCGTAGAAATCCGTGAGCTTGGCGCGGGGAATG
Organism: Burkholderiales bacterium; assembly: GCA_027484405.1. Classification (GTDB taxonomy): domain Bacteria; phylum Pseudomonadota; class Gammaproteobacteria; order Burkholderiales; family Burkholderiaceae_C; genus Piscinibacterium. The sequence goes on along the minus strand of JAIXTA010000204.1, from coordinate 26,438 downwards.
GCAGAGAGGATGGAATACACGCCTACGGGCGTGCGCTGGTCGCCTTCCTTCTCCTTGAAGTCCCCGTTGCGTCCTTGCGTGATGTAGTAGTCAGCGGCGAGCCGGATCTGCTTGCCGTCGTTTTCGAAGAGGTAGAGACGCGAGCGCCGCGTGTCCATCACGAGCGCGCGCGTCTGCGAGGGCGCGAGCTGGAAGAAGTAGCCCGGCAGCGTGCCGGCGGGCGGACGGTTGCGGTAGCCCTCCAGACGCTGACGCGCTTCCTCACGCAGCTCGCGCAGACGATCTTCCGGGGCATTCGCCCCTGCGCCCAGGGCATTGACCGGCCGGATCCGCGCCAGCAGCAGGTCGCCGCGGATGAGATGGGCAAGACGGAAGTTCGGGGCGCGAGCGATGAGCGCATCAGTCGCCTGCAGTGCGTCTGCCGTGCGGCCCTGCACGATGTGCGTGTAGATCCTTACGAGTTCCGGCTCCGGATCGAAGCCCTTGAGCACTTCGGTCGCAGGCCTGGCTTTCGCCTCCGCAAGCTGCGCCGGCAGGGCAAGCGCGAGCATGACCGAGCCCGCGAAGGCCAGCAGGGCTGCGGGCGCGTGGTCGATCAAGCCGACGGCAATACGAAAGAGGCGCGAAGTGGACGTCACAAAGGCTGCGTGCGGGCTGCGCTGGCGCGCAACCGGTCGGGAATCTGAGTCTGCCGCCGATCAGCCGCCGCTGCGCTCTTCGCGGATCAGCCAGCGGCCAGCGGACTTGACCATGATGAGGGTCTTGCGGCTCTCGACGTCCAGCCGGTCGGAGTCGTAGCGCTGGCGGAAGCTGACGCGCGCGGTGTCGCCTTGCAAGGTCACCACGGGGGCGAGCACTGTGACCTTGATGCTTTGCTTGCCTTCGATGCGCTGGCGGCGCTCCGCTGCCCACGCGGCCCGGGTGCCCCTGGGCGGTTTGAATTCGGTGGCGTAGGCTGCGAGGTAGCGATCGACATCGCGGCTGGACCAGGCGCTGGCCCAGGCATTCACGGCGTCCAGCACGTCCTTGCTGGACGCATCGGCGCTGGCGGCCGGCGCAGCCGCCACTGCGGCAGGTGCTGGGGCTGGCGTCGGTACGGGCTTTGCTGCTGGCGCGGGAGCAGTGGCAGGAGCAGCGGCGGGCACAGGTGCGGCAGGGCGGGCGGGTGCGGTGGCTACCGGTGAAGAGGCGGGCGTGGCCGGGCGCGCCGCAGGCGCTGCAGGTGCGGCCGCGAGGGCGGTGCGGGTCGCGGGGCGACCACCGATCAGCTCGCGCAGCATGGAGAGCTTGACCTGTGCGCCGGTGTTGCCGTTATCCAGCTGAAGGGCCTTGTCGTAGGACTGGCTGGCCAGGCGTGCATACACATCGCCCAGGTTTTCATGCGCCGTGGCATACGAGGGGTGCGTGCGGATCGCCATTTCGAGCGCGGCGCGTGCCTTGTCGTACTGGCCCATCGAACCGTAAAGCACGGCAAGATTGTTGTAGGGCTCCGGCAGCTCGGGGAAGTCTTCGGTCAGCTTGAGAAAGACGGCGATCGCATCGTTGGTGCGCTTCAGTTCGGTGAGGATGATCCCGCGCGTGAAGCGCAGCTGCGCATCCTTGGGCCGAGAGGTCAGACCCGCGTCGACACGCTGCAGGGCCTCGTTGAGCTGGCCGGCGCGGATCATGCGCTGGATGTCACCGAGATCGTCGGCAAGGGCGGGGGTGCTCAGGGCAAAGCCGGCGACGATGGCGCAGGCGAGGGCGGAGGCACGCAGTTTCATGCGGGGCTGAGACCTTGCAATGTGGATACGGGGCGCCCGTGCGGTGCGCTGCGGCAGGAGTTGGGTGTGCCCAGAAACCCTGCGCACTCAAGGGGCGTTGATATACTCTCAAGTGTAGCAATCGCCCTCCGGGCCTGCTGCGGTTCGCTGCTTGGCGGGCCGCGTCGCCCGCACTCGCTTCCGCCGCTGCCCGCCCTTTCCGCCGTGAACCGCCGACCTGTCAGCTCCGCGCCGCACCGCGCGCCCGCCTCCGCCTCGCGCGGATGCTGTTGTTGACCCCTCCTCGCACCGGCCGCTGACGCCCGCCCCGCACAGGGCGTCCAAACCGCGATATTCCGACCGGCCCAAGGCCCCTCGATTCCGTCCGTCCCCATCCAGGCACTGAACCCATGCTCCAGGTCTACAACACCCTGTCCCGCAAGAAGGAAGTCTTCACCCCGATCGCCGCGCCCAAGGTGGGCATGTACGTCTGCGGCATGACGATCTATGACTTCTGCCACATGGGCCACGCCCGGATGATGATGGCCTTCGACGTGATCGCGCGCTGGCTGCGCAGCTCGGGCTATGACGTGACCTTCGTGCGCAACATCACGGACATCGACGACAAGATCATCAGGCGCGCCGTGGAGAATGGCGAGAGCATCCGCTGCCTGACCGAGCGCATGACCGCGGCGATGCACGAGGATCTGGCCGCCATCGGCGTGCTGCCGCCAGACCATGAGCCGCGCGCCACCGAGTATGTGCCGCAGATGCTCAATCTGATCGGCCGGCTGCGGGAAAAGGGACTGGCCTACCAGGCCGCCGACGGCGACATGAACTACGCCGTCCGGCAATTTGCCGGCTACGGCAAGCTCTCGGGCAAGTCGCTCGACGAGCTGCGCGCCGGCGAACGCATCGCCGTGGACTCGAGCAAGACCGACCCCCTGGACTTTGTGCTCTGGAAGGCCGCCAAGCCTACCGAGCCGGCCGACGCCAAGTGGGACAGCCCCTACGGCGCCGGGCGCCCGGGCTGGCATATCGAGTGCTCGGCCATGAGCTCGGCGCTGCTGGGCGAAACCTTCGACATCCACGGCGGCGGCTCCGATCTGCAATTCCCGCACCACGAGAACGAGATCGCCCAGAGCGAGGGTGCCAGCGGCAAGCCGCTGGCCAATTACTGGCTGCACAACGGCTTCCTCAATGTGGACGGGGAGAAGATGTCCAAGAGCCTGGGCAACTTCTTCACCATCCGCGATGTGCTCAAGGCACTGGGCGAAGAGTTCGGCGGGCGCGAGAAGGCCGCCGAGGTGCTGCGCTACTTCCTGGTGCGCACGCACTACCGCAGTCCCTTCAACTACAGCGATACCCACGTCCGCGATGCGCTCGCCGCGTTGACGCGCCTGTACACGGCGCTGAAGAACACGCCGCCGGCCGAGGTGGCGAGCACGGCAGCCATCGACTGGAGCCATCCCCAGGCCGCCGCCTTCAAGGCCGCCATGGATGACGACTTCAACACGCCGGATGCCATCGCCGCGCTGTTCGAACTCGCCTCCGAGGTCAACCGCACCCAGTCTGCTGCAACCGCCGGTCTGCTCAAGCAGCTCGGCGCGGTGCTCGGCATTCTGCAGGGCGACCCGGTGGCCTTCCTCAAGGGGGCGGCCGGCGATGACGCGGCGCGGATCGAGGACCTGATTGCCCGGCGCGCTGCTGCCAAGAAGGGGAAGCAATTCGCCGAGGCGGACCGTATCCGTGCTGAACTGCTTGCGCAGGGCATCGTGCTTGAAGACAAGCCGGGCGGCGCAACGGAGTGGCGCCGCGCCTAGGCGCCTGGCGCCTGGTTGACGCCCGGACTTGAAATGCCAGACCAAGCATCCATGCGGTTCTCCGGACCAAAATGGCTGGAAAGCCGCACCAGACAAGCGATAAGCCGTTCTGGACTAAAGCCTTCCGTGTGCGGGCGAGCGAAACCGGCCGGCAGAGGTGGAGCCTGATGCCGCGCCGCAGGCGGCCCGACTACTGGGACGACGCGCTGGTTCACCTGAGCCGGCGCGACCGGCATCTCAAGCGCATCATCGCAGCCTACCCGGGCATCTGCATCGAAAGCCGCGGCGCGCCGTTCTACACCCTGGTGCGCTCGATCGTCGGCCAGCAGATCTCGACGCGTGCAGCCGACGCGGTCTGGCAGCGCGTCGCTGCAGCGCTGCCGGATGTCACGCCGCAGGTGGTGCTGTCCACGCCCTGGCAGACGCTGCGCGCCTGTGGTCTGACGGACCGAAAGACCGACTACTTCATCAACTGCGCCGAGCACTTTGCCGACAAGCGCGTCAATCCGCGCCGTTGGCCGAGGATGGATGACGATGCCGTGATTGCTGAGTTGGTACGGATCAAGGGTATCGGTCAATGGACAGCGCAGATGGTCCTGATCTTTAATCTGCTTCGGCCGAACGTGCTGCCCCTGGATGACCTCGGGCTGCTCAAGGCCCTGAGCGTGCACCATGCCGGCGGAGAACCGGTGGACAAGCGGCGTGCGGCCGAACTGGCCGAGCCCTGGGCACCCTACCGATCAGTCGCCACCTGGTATCTATGGCGCAGCCTGGACCCCGGGCCGATCGACTACTAATAAAAGACAACACTGCGAGGACGGATGAAAACCACGTTTCTGGACTTCGAAGCCCCGATTTCCGAGCTTGAGAGCAAGATCGAGGAACTGCGCTTCGTGCAGGACGAATCCGCGGTCGACATCTCCGAGGAGATCGGTCGCCTGCAGAAAAAGAGCGAGGCGCTGACCAAGGACATCTACGCCAAGCTCACGCCCTGGCAGGTCAGCCAGGTGGCGCGCCACCCGCAGCGCCCCTATACCCTGGACTACATCAGCGAAATCTTCACGGATTTCCATGAACTGCACGGCGACCGCGCCTTTGCAGATGACAAGTCGATCGTCGGCGGTCTGGCGCGCATCAACGGCCAGAGCTGCATGGTCATCGGCCAGCAGAAGGGCCGCGACACCAAGGAGCGCGCCATGCGCAACTTCGGCATGCCGCGCCCGGAGGGCTACCGCAAGGCCCTGCGCCTGATGAAGCTGGCCGAAAAGTTCGAGTTGCCGTTGTTCACCTTCATCGACACCCCCGGCGCCTTCCCCGGCATCGACGCCGAGGAACGCGGCCAGTCCGAGGCCATCGGCCACAACCTCTACGAGATGGCCCAGCTCAAGACGCCGATCATCAGCACGGTCATCGGCGAAGGCGGCTCGGGCGGCGCGCTGGCGATTGCCGTGTCGGACCTCGTGCTGATGCTGCAGTACTCCACCTACAGCGTGATCTCGCCTGAAGGTTGCGCCTCCATCCTCTGGAAGACCGCAGACAAGGCGCCGGACGCCGCAGAGGCCCTGGGCCTGACCGCGCACCGCCTCAAGGCGCTTGGACTGGTCGACCGGATCGTCAATGAGCCCCTGGGCGGCGCGCATCGCGACACCAAGCAGATGGCCGCCATGCTCAAGCGTGCACTGCTCGACGCCCTGCGCCAGTTCCAGGGCATGAAGCCCAAGGAGCTGCTGGCCGCGCGCCATGAGCGCCTGATGAGCTACGGGAAGTTCAAGACGCTTGCAGAAAGCTGATCTTCAGCCGAGCACGGCAGCCCTGATTCGGGCGCTGCGGGAGACCGCAGCGCCCGTTTTGTCTGCGGGCGAGCGGCTGGCTGTCGGCTTTTCGGGCGGCTGCGATTCCACCGCCTTGCTCTGGGCGGCCGTGCGGTGGCTGGGGCCCGATCGCGTGCTGGCCGTGCATGTGAACCACGGCATTGCGCCCGACGCTGGGCGCTGGGTCGAGCACGCAGGCAGCGTGGCCCGGCGCCTGGGTGTCGCGTTCGAAGTCCGGCAGCTCCAGGGCCTGGCCGCCGGTCAGCCGAACCTCGAGGAGCGGGCCCGGGAGCTGCGCCGCGCCGCGCTGTTGGCTGCGTGCAAGGACGCCGGTATCGGTGTGCTGCTGCTGGCGCACCATGCTGACGACCAGGCCGAAACCCTGCTGCTGCACCTGATGCGCGGCACCGGCCCGCTGGGGCTGGGCATGCCGCGGCGGGTGCAGCGTGAGGGTGTCACGCTCCTTCGGCCGCTACTCGATATCCGCCGTGCCGATCTGGAAGCCGCCCTGCGGGCGATGGGCGAGACCTGGATCGATGACCCCAGCAACCAGGAGACCGACCTGCGCCGCAATGCCGTACGGCACCGGCTCTGGCCCCTGATGCAGGAGGTGGACGCGCGGGCTGCCAGCAGCCTGCCGCGCGCAGCCGAGCTGGCGCACGAGGCGCAAGCTGCGCTGGACTGGTTTGCCGACCGATTGCTGGCTGCCCAGCCGGACGCAGCGACCCTGCGCCTGGCTGACTGGGACAGCTGGCCGGCCGCGGTTCAGCACACCGTTTTCCGGCGCTGGCTGGCACGTGTCGGGGTCAAGCCGCCGACGCGCGCGCGCCTGCGGGCCATGATCGACCAGCTGAGCCCAGGCGGGGCCTACGGACCGCGTTGTGAGCACGAGGGGCTGGTGCTGTCGCGCAGCCGGGAGGCGCTGCAGCTGGCGCGCGGCCAGCCTCGGACCTGAAATCCAGCCAAATCGGCCCAATCAGCCACCCGAAAAGCAGCAAGGCCGCCCGGGGGCGGCCTTGCGTGTCTGGTGCCGGAGATAGGAGTCGAACCTACGACCTTCGCATTACGAATGCGCTGCTCTACCAACTGAGCTACACCGGCGAAAACCAAGATTATACAGGGACGGCGAGGAGGCCGCCGGGCTGCCGGGGCGGTCGACAATGCCAGGCTGTTCCGATCCTGCTTCCTGCTACATGGCCACGTACGCCCTGCTGATTCCCGACATGCTGCTGATTGCGCTCGGGTTCACGCTCATGCAGGCCGGCTGGTTCGGGCGCAACGTCTGGGAAGCGGCAGAGCGGCTGGTGTACTTCGTACTCTTTCCGGCACTGCTCTTCACTGCGGTGGCGCGGGCGCCGGTCGATCCGGGCGCAGCCAGCGCGCTGATTCTGGCCAGCCTGCTGGTCACGGGGACCGGCGTGTGCCTGGGCTGGTGGATGCGCCCCCTGCTGCGCACCGATGCCGTCCGCTTCCCGCAGTGGGCGGGCCTGGCGCAGACGGCGTTTCGCTTCAACAGCTATGTGGCACTGTCGCTTGCCTCGCGGCTCGAGCCTGCAGCCCAGGCCACAGCCCTGTTCGCGCTGGTGATCGCGTTCAACGTGCCCCTGTGCAACATCTTTGCCGTGCTCGGGTTGGCCCCCGTCCGACACGGCGGGACCAGCCTGCGGGCGCTGCTTCGGGAACTCGCCCAGAACCCCTTGATCCTCGCCACCGTGGGCGGTCTGGTGTTCAAGCTGGCTGGTGGGCAGCTGCCCGAGCCGATCTGGACCGGTCTGTCGCGCCTGGGGCAGGCAGCGCTGGCGCTCGGGCTCATGGCCGTGGGGGCCGGGTTGAGCTGGCGTGGTGCCCGCGAGGCCGCACCACTGGTCGGTTGGATGCTGTCGGTGCGGCTGCTGTGGCTGCCGGCGGCCGCATGGCTGATCGGCCTGCTGATGGGTCTGGATCGCCTTGCGCACACAGTGTTGGTGGCCTACGCGGCACTGCCCACAGCGTCATCGGCCTTCATTCTGGCAGCACGCATGGGCGCGCCGTCGGCGCCGGTGGCCGCCGTGATCTCCTTCGGTACCGTGGCTGCCGGTTTTTCGCTGCCGCTCTGGCTGTGGCTGCTCAGCCGCTTCAGCTGAGCAGCCCTGACGTGCTGGCCGCCTTCCAGAGCATGTAGCCGGCCAGGCAAAAAAGCAGAGTCGCAAAGACCTTTTTGAGAGATGACACGTCCATGCCATGGGCGGTCTTGGCGCCGAGCGGTGCAAAGAACACGCTGCTGATTGCCGTGCCGAGCACAGCCGGGCCATAGATGAAGCCCAGCGACAATGCAGGCAATGCATCTGCGAAGCGCTGACCGGCGACGACATAGCCCACTAGCGCACCGGCAGCGATCGGAAAGCCCATGGCCGCGCTGGTCGCAACTGATTGGTGCATGGATACGCCGTGCTTGGAGAGGTACGGCACGGTGATGAAGCCACCACCCGCACCCACCAGGCTGGAGATCGCGCCGATCAGCGTCCCCACCCCGAACTTGCCGCCGTTACCTGGCAGTCCGCTGCCCCCGTCGGCAGGCTTCTTCTTGGCGCGCAGCATCTGGATGGCCGAGTAGCTGACAAAGATGCCAAAGATCAGCGATAGAACCGGCGTACGTACTAGGCTGGCCACCTGGGCACCCAGCAGGGTGCCCACAAATCCGCCGATGCCCAGCCACTTGATGAGGTCCCAGCGCACAGCACCGTGGGCATGGTGGGCCCGTACGGATGAGACGGAGGTGAACAGGATTGTTGTCAGGGAGGTTGCAATCGCCATGTGGACGACATGCTCAATGGGAAACTTTTGCGCAGTGAACATCATGGTCAGGAAGGGTACGAGCAGCATGCCACCGCCAATGCCCAGCAGGCCCGCCGCAAACCCGGTGAATGCGCCCAGCAGCAGCAAGCTGCCGAGGAAGAGATAGTCCATGAGTCCCCTGTCAGAGCAGTGTGGTCGTGATGTAGTGCCAGTGCGCCGGGCTGACCGGCGTGATGGACAGGCGCGAGCCCTTCTGGAGCACAAGGAGGCCCTCGAGCTGGGGGTCGCTGCGCATCGTCGAGAGCAGCAGGGGAATGGTCTTGCGCACTGCGCGTACATCCACCAGCCACCAGCGCGGCGCGTCCGGCTTTGACTGGGTATCAAAGTACTTGGAGCTGACGTCGAACTGTGTCGGGTCGGGGTACGGTGCGCCTGTAACCTGAGCGATCCCGTAAATGCCGGGTTCCGCGCAGCTTGAGTGGTAGAAAAGCACACCATCCTCTGGCTGCATCTGCTTCCACATGAAATTGCGCGCCTGGTAGTTGCGTACCCCAGTCCACGGTACGGTCTGTCCGGGCGCTGCCAGCGCGTCATCGATCGAGCACTCGTCCGGCTCGGATTTCATCAACCAGTAGGCGGGCATTGGGAGTTAGCAGAGAGAACTGACGGAGCAAGCAGGGGTGTGGCTCGACCGTTGAGAACGATCCCCTCCCTGAGGGAGGGGCAAGGGGAGGGCTCGATCACCACCCCGCAAGGGATTGCGCAGCAATCCCGGGCAGCAGGGAAGCCAGACCACCCTGATTTCAGGGCGGTCTGGCTTCCCCGCGAGTGCCGCCATGACCTTTTATCCTGAACCGGAGTTCAGGGCGGGACGACTCATCATGCCTCGGGTTCATCAGCAGAGTCCGGTGCAGGCACCGGACCCAGAGGCGATCACACCAGCACGCTTGTTGTCGACCCTAGCGCAAAGCGCATCGGTTAAGGAATATCAAGGCCTCGTCGCGAACACCGCAGGGAAAACGGATTGGCTTGAATGCATCCAGCCAATGCGTTTTGCCTGAAGACGCTTCAGGTGCTCAGAACAGCGGCTCCTGCGGGGAAAGCGCCTCGTCCGCCAGCTTGTTGACGCGCTCGATCTTGCGCTTGAGCTCGCCGACCTGGATGCCTTCGACCCCCTTGGAGGACAACACTTCGACGGCCAGATTCAGTGCCACCATGACCGCAATGCGGTCTGCTGCCTTGATCTTGCCACCCGCCTGGATCTCTTGCATGCGGCCGTCCACCATCTCCACGGCGGACAGCAGATTGGCCTTTTCTTCAGGGCTGCAGGCCAATTGGTATTCACGGCCCATGATGGTGGCGCTGAAGCGTTCCGTGTTGCTCATTCGGTCGTCTCGCCGGGCAGTCGTTCAAGGAGGTGGGCGATGCGGTCTCGGGCGGCGGACAGGCGAGACTGCAGACTGCCTGCCTCAGCCGTCTTGCTGGCCAGCTCTGCCCGCAGGGCTTGATTCTCGGCGCGGGCAGCCTTCAGCGCGTCGGCCATGCGTTCGACGCGCGTGATCATCGCTTCAAGTTCCTCTTGCATGAGTGCAAGTGTACGGTGTCCATGCACCGCTGCGGGGCCCAGGCGATCGCGACCGGCGCCTGGCTTGACGCCTGCCGCCGGAGCCGCGAGCATCAGGATTCATCGCGGTTCGACCTACGGCTTCCATCATGCCCCTGATCCTGATTGCCAACCCCAAGGGAGGCGCTGGCAAGAGCACCCTGTCCACCAATATTGCCGGTCTGTTTGCCCGCCGCGGTCATCAGGTGATGCTGGGCGACATTGATGTGCAGCAGTCAGCAAGGAACTGGCTGGCCCTGCGGCCTCCCGGGTTGCCCGCCATCCGGAACTGGGAGATGGGTGAGGGCAAGGCAGCGCGGCCGCCCAAGGGTGTGACGCATGTGGTCATCGACACGCCCGCGGCGGTGTCGATGTCAGTTCTTTCAACGCTGGTGCGTGACGCCGACCGGGTGGTGATTCCGGTGCAGCCGTCGCCGTTTGATCTGGGCGCGACAGGCCGCTTTGTCGAGCAGTTGCGCGAAATCGCTCCGGCCGCCATGCGTCAGGGCCGCATCGGCCTGGTGGGCATGCGGGTGGATGAGCGCACCCGGTCAGCAGAGCATTTTCAGCGCTTCTGTGAAGGCATTCAGATGACACCCGTCACCAGTCTGCGCGACACGCAGAATTACCTGCATCTTGCTGCGCACGGGCTCACGCTCTGGGATGTGGGTTCCAGCAAGGTGGAGAAGGATCTCGCCCAGTGGCAGGCGCTCGTGGCCTGGCTGGGCGAGAAGACGGGCTGATCAGAAGTAGAAGCTGCCCATCAGGCCGACGTGGTTGCCCTTGATCTTGGCGCGTGTGCCCTTGGGCGTGTAGTCCTCGGTCACGTAGCGCAGTTTCAGGCCGAAGCTCGGACTGAACCGGTATTCGCCTTCGACCACGACGCCCGTGCTGGCGTCGAAGTCGACGTTGGGAGCGACGGCGCTTCCCGCCCCAGAAGCGTTCAGCTTGGCGCCGTTGATGTGGCGGATGCCACCACCCAGCCGAACCTGCTCGTTCACGGCCACATGACCGAGCAGTTCCAGCGGCCAGCGCGAAAATCGGACATCCCCGTTGCTGGCTGTGGTGTTGTCCACGTGATAGCCCGCCGTGGCTTGCACGGTGACCAGTGTGCCGAGGCGGAATTCTGCGCCGCCGTAGATCTGTACCAGTCCGCCTGCGCGGATGCTTTGGCTGCTGCCGTTGGTGAACTGGGCGGTAGCGAGCTTGTCCCCGCCGAAGGTCAGACCCGTGCCGAGAATGCCGCGGACGGTGCGCTCGTCTGTCTGCGAGTGTGCGGTTCCGGCCAGCAGGGCGAGCAGCACAGCAGTGCTCGCTGCGCGAAGAGCTTGATTCATGAGTACTCCAAAGATGCCTTGTCGTTGTGACTGACTGACCCCGAGGGGCAGCGATGACGGATTTTGAGTGAGGCGGCTGGAGTTCGGTGTTTGGAGAGATCGCGTGGCGAGGGGATTGACCGCTTTTCATCAGGTCGCGTTGCTTGTCTGCGACGCCCGACGCTGTGTTCGGCTCAGTGAAAGTCCCGACTGCTGCTTGTGAGGTCTGCAAAGCGGCCCAGCAGTGGGGTGAGGTCAGTCAGGCGCCCGGCAATCAGATGGCAAACCCGGCCATTGCTGTCGGCGTCACGTTGCCAGACGCCGTGAACCGCCAGCAGCCGCGAGCGCAGCAGGGCATCGCGCTGCTGTTCGCGCACGCGGCGCCAGACGATCACGTTGATGGGGCCGGTTTCGTCTTCGATCGTCACGAACATGGTGCCGCCGGCGGTTTGCGGCTGCTGTCGGACGGTGACCAGGCCACAGCCCGCGGCGTAGGCACCATGAGCCAGCCCGGCGAGCTCTGCGGCCGATTTCAGGCGCATGCGCGCGAGTTTTGGCCGCAGCAGGGCCAGAGGGTGACGGCGCAGGCTCAGGCCGGTACTGGCGTAGTCGAAAAGCACCTCCTCGCCTTCGGGGGCGACAGGCAGGGCCAGCGCCGGTTCGTTGATGGGCGCCTCGCGCAGCAGGGCCGGTGCACGCATGCGTGCCGCAGCCTCCCACACTTGCTGACGCCGGTGCCCTGCCAAGGATTGCATTGCATCCGCAGCGGCCAGCGCATTGAGATCCTTGACATCGAGCTGTGCGCGTAGCGCCAGCGCCTGCACGTCTGCAAACGCACCCTGCGATCGGCATGCGGCAATGCGCTGTCCGGTGTCTTCGCTCAGACCGCTGACCATGCGCAGCCCCAGGCGCACCGCAGGGCGCTGGATCATGCGCGTCTGCAGATCGGCGTTTGCAGGCCATTCAAGCCTGCAGTCCCAGTCGCTGTGGATGACGTCGACCGGCAGCACCTGCACATCGTGGCGGCGGGCATCCTGCACCAGTTGCGCCGGGGGATAGAAACCCATGGGCTGTGAGTTCAGCATGGCAGCCAGAAAGCACTCCGGTTCATGGCATTTGAGCCAGCTGCTCTGGTAGGCCAGCAGGGCAAAGCTGTAGGCATGGCTTTCCGGAAAGCCATACTCACCGAAGCCCTGGATCTGCTCGAAGATACGTTCCGCAAACGCCTGGGTATAGCCGTTGGCCAGCATGCCGCCCACCAGGCGCGAATGGAACTTGTCCACGCCGCCCTTGCGCTTCCAGGCGGCCATGGCCCGCCGCAGGGAGTCGGCCTCGGTAGCCGTGAAGCCGGCTGCGATCATGGCGATCTGCATGACCTGCTCCTGGAAGATGGGAACGCCCAAGGTGCGCTGCAGCGCCGCCTGCAGCCGGGCGGGCTTATCGGCAGGTTCGCGCGAGGAGCGCTCGTACTCGATGGGCAGGCCGCGTGCCAGACGTTCGCGTGCCTTCAGGTAGGGGTGCACCATGCCGCCGGAGATCGGTCCCGGGCGCACGATGGCCACTTCGACCACCAGGTCGTAGAACTCGCGGGGCTTCAGGCGCGGCAGCATCGACATCTGGGCCCGGCTTTCGATCTGGAACACACCCACCGTGTCGGCGCGGCGGATCATCTCGTAGGTGGCCGGATCGTCCTGAGTGATGTCGTGCACCGTGAAGGTCACACCCCGGCGCTGGGCCACCAGATCGATACAGCGCCGAATGGCCGTGAGCATGCCGAGCGCGAGGATGTCCACCTTCATCATCCCCAGACTTTCCAGGTCGTCCTTGTCCCACTGGATGACGTAGCGATCCGGCATGGCAGCGTTCTCCACCGGGACCAGCCGCACCAGCGGGGTTTGGGTCAGCACGAAGCCGCCCACATGCTGGCTCAGGTGGCGCGGCATGCCCATCAGGCTGCGGGCGAGCGACAGCCAGAGCCCGGCCTGATGTGTGCTGAGCGTCACGTCTACTCGTCTGCCCAGTTCCTCGAGCCGGTGAGTAGCCAGCTCGGAGTCGAACCAGTGATGCTCGCCAGCAAAGGCCTCGATCAGCGGCTCGGCAATGCCGAGTGCCTTGCCGACGTCACGCAGGGCGCTACGGGTCCGGTAGCTGATGACGGTGGCGGCCAGCGCAGCCCGGTCGCGGCCGTACTTGCCGTAGATGTACTGGATGATCTCCTCGCGCCGCTCGTGCTCGAAGTCCACGTCGATATCCGGGGGCTCATTGCGCCGGTCGATGCTGATGAAGCGTTCGAGCAGCGGATGCGATTTCTCCGGATCGGCTGCGGTGATGCCCAGGCAGTAGCACACCACTGAATTGGCCGCTGAGCCGCGCCCCTGACACAGGATGCCGCGATCGCGCGCCTCACGCACGATGTCGGCCACCGTGAGAAAGAACATTTCGTACTCGCACTCTTCAATGAGCTTGAGTTCCTTGACCAGATAGTCGCGGATCGTGGACGGAATACCTCGGGGATAGCGCTCTGCCGAACGCTCAAGCACCAGCTGGTGAAGGGCCTGCGTGGGGCTGAGGCCTTCAGGCACAGTTTCGAGCGGATAGTTGTAGCGAACTTCGTCGAGCTCGAAGCGGCAGCGTGCCGCCACCTGCAGGGTGGCCGCGAGCAGGTCTGCAGGGTAGATCTGCGCCAGCCGCTGGCGGGGGCGCAGGTGCTGCTCTGCATTAGGCTGCAGTGCAAAGCCGCAGGCTTCCACGCGCTGCCCCAGACGGATCGCGGTCATCACGTCCTGCAGGGGCTTGCGTGAACGCACATGCATGTGCACGTTGCCTGCGGCAACCAGGGCTGCCCCGGTGTGCAGGGAGGCTTCCCGCAAGGCTGAGAGCCAGAGGTCGTCGTCGAGGTCGTGCAGCAATTCGGCGACCAGCCAGGGCATTCGGCCCAGCCAGCTGCCAGCCGTTGCCAGATCAGTGCGCAGCTGGGCGACGAGCTCGCCCAGCGAGGCATGCGTACTGTCGCCCGTCTGCGCAGCCTTGTCGGGCGCAAACAGCAGTTCGCAATCAGCCAGCAGAGCCCAGGGGCTGTGTGCATCCACGTGGTAGTGGCCCTTGTCGGCGTGCTGGCGCGCCAGGGTGATGAACTCGCACAGCCCACCCCAGCTGTGCAGATCGCGTGCCAGTGCCACCAGACGCCAGCGCCCGAGGTTGAATTCGCTGCCGTAGATGAGACGAAAGGGCCGCAGATAGCGCTGACCGGTGTCTTCCTCCAGCCGCTGCAGGAAGGCGCGGTATTCCCGCCATTCACGCCAGGCGCGCACCACCCCGGCCACTGAGCATTCATCTGTGAGGGCCAGCGCCTCGTAGCCCAGCGTGTAGGCGCGTCGTACCAGTTCCTGCGGGTGCGAGGCGCCACGCAGGAAGCTGAAGTTGCTGAGGCAATGCAGCTCGGCGTAGGCCGGCAGCGTATGCAGACTCGCAGCAGCAGCTTCTGGCGGCAGGGCCGGTGGCGCTTCATCCCCCAGGTCAAAGACCAACGGGGGCTTGAGATGGGCTTCAGGCATACAGCCCCTGCAGATACCAGCGAAATCGGGTTTGCCCCTCGCTGTCGGCCAATGAGGCCGGCCGTTCCCGGTAGATCCAGACCAGACCGGCGCGTTCGCTGCGGGCAATGAAGTAGTCGCGCAGCGCCGGCGCCTGTTGCGGATCATCGCTCCACCAGGCGGTTTCGATGCGGTACAGACGCGTCAGCCGCTGCAGCGGCCCGCCGCCGTAGCAAGGAACGTCGCGCTGTACTGGCAGCTCCAGCGGTTGAGCCAGCAGCCAGGTGGGCAGCAGGGTATCGGCCCGGCGCAGAGCTGCCGTCTGGCCTCGCGGCGGGCTCGTGCGACGATCTAGATGCGGCGTTGACCCCTGTGTCCGGGACAGCGCAGGAAGCACCTGCATGGCAGCGACCCAGCGCTGCTGATGTTCAGGACGATGGTCCTCGTGGGGCAGGGCAATACGGACCTGTTCAGCGCCCAGGCGGGCACTCAGGCGTTCGATGAATTGATGCAGCGGATCCTCCTTTGGGGTGTCCTCGGGGAGCAGGGAGTGCGTGACCCCTGCCCAAGGTCGGGTTTCCAGGGCCCGGAGGCGCAGATGCCGCACCGGGGACGGCAGGGGGCGGTGCTCCAGCTGCTCGGCCAGCAGGCGTTCGAGGTGTGCCATGTCCTGGGTGGGCTGCGCAGTGCTCGCAGCCACACGGCCTTCCGGAGGCAGGTCCACGCCGTTGGCACGCTTCCAGTCAAAGCGCCAGACAAGCTCCACGGCCACCACTCCCTGCTGCCGGGCCATCAGCCAGGCACGCAGCCCGGCCAGCAGGCGCTTGGCCTGCCAGAGCAGCTCGCTCGATCGCTCTGCCAGCGCGGGCAGCTCGGCGCCCCAGTCAAAGCATTCTGGCGGCACGATCCACGTGTGACTTTCTGCGCGCAGGCCATAGGCTGCATCGAGCGCTGCCAGCAGATCGGCACCGAAGCGCCGTGCAATCCCGCCGCGCGGCAGAGCGCGCAGCTGCCCCCAGGTGCGGCAGCCCAGACGGGCCAGTGTGGCTGCATGGGGGCGTGCCGCACTGAGGGTATCCAGCGGCAGTTCGTCGGCCGGGATTGCAGCGGCAGCAGGCAGCGGCTGGCCGCGCTGCTCTGCATGCCGCATGCTCTGCCATACCCGCCGCAGGCGACCCAGAGCCAGCAAAGCGGTGGGGCCTTCACCATGGGCCAGCAATGCACCAGGACCGTCGTGCAATACACGCTGCACAAGCCGCTCCTGCCCGCCGAACAGCTGCTCGCTGGCGGCCACTTCCAGCAGCAGTGCCTCGTCCAGCCAGGTGACTCGCGGGGTGAACTGCAACGCATGCCAGACCCAGAGGGTGCGTGGTGTATCGCTGCTGTTTGTCAGAGGCTGTTCAGGCATCTCTGGCGCAGGCTCGGCACCCGGTACCGCTCCACCAGCGACGCCGGAAGGCTCAGGCAATTGCAGTGCGATCCAGTGCATGGAGCCGCGACTCAGATGTAGTGGGTGCTAGCGACGCCGGAAGCTGCATCGATGCAGGATGCTCGACCAACCCGACAGCTTGATCCTTGAGGCGCCGCCGCGACGCCAGCAGTCCCCGCAGCCGCTCTGGCAGGGCGGGTAGATCAAGAGGCTGCATGCTGGGAGGGCCGCGCCGCTTGAGCACCTGTATCTCCAGTCTCTCGCCTCCCTGAACCAGCAGACGAAGCGGGGCCGGGGAGGCTTCGTAGCGCGCCCGAGCCTCACGCAGCACGAACAGCAACTTATCCTGGGCCAGCACGTTCAGGCGCTGCAGCTGCATGCGCCGTGCCTGGGGCAGCCAGGCCAGTACCGCCAGTACGTCAGCGCAACGCAGGGCCTGCTCGGTGGCCCATAGCCGGGACTGGGCACCATCGGCCTGCACGCAGACCAGGCGTTCGCTGGAGATGCCGCGTGCCTGCAGCGCTGGTCCGAAGGGGAGATGAGGTGCATTCACCAGCACCACCACGCCGCGCCGGTCGGCCATGCGGGCGGCAAGGCCGGCGGCGAGCAGCTGCCAGATGCAGGCGCCTGTGCTCACGGCTTGGGCGTCCTGGAGCAGCTCGACCAAGCCATCCAGCGGCCAGCCGCCGCCGGGCAACTGTGCATCCAGTGCTGGATATCCTGAAGGCCAGGTCCTGGCCTGCTGAGCCAGCATGCGGGCGGGCCAGACCTGCGCAGGCAGTTCAGCCTTCGTTGCGGGGGGCATGAGTGGCAAGGAGGCAGGCATCGAGGTGCTTGCCGGGAAAAGTTGTACTTGCCGTTCGAATGACGGAGGGGCCGACATGACACGCCAGGAGAGAGGAGATTTTGATTGGCTGTGTTTTTATACAGCTTTCTTGCAAAATCCAATGCTGGCGAGCTTTTTCGTGTGCATGAAAAAGCAAAAGCCCGCATGGTGAGGGCGGGCTTGAATGAGCGGTTCGACGTAAGGAGCATTGACTGGCTGCTCACGGAGCGAGTAGCGCAACTCCTCGGGCTGATCGAGATCGCACGCAGTCTGGGGCCGCAATGCAAAAGGCCCGCCAAACTGGCGGGCCTTTCTTTGATCTGGCTCCCCGACCTGGGCTCGAACCAGGGACCTACGGATTAACAGTCCGGCGCTCTACCGACTGAGCTATCGGGGATCAACGAAGTCCAAAAGTATAGCTGATGATTTGGACTCGCTCAAATCGACTCCTGGATCAAAGCACCGCGGCGACGGCATCCACCACGGCGTCGATGTTCTTGCTGTTCAGCGCAGCCACGCAGATGCGGCCGGTCGACACTGCATAGATGCCGAACTCCTTTTGCAGACGCTCGACTTGCGCGGCGGACAGGCCGGTGTAGCTGAACATGCCGCGCTGGTGGTTCACAAAGCTGAAATCGCGCTTGGCTCCCTTGGCAGCCAGCTTCGAGACGAACTGGTTGCGCATGAGCTTGATGCGGTCTCGCATTTCGCCGAGTTCGGCTTCCCACATTGCACGCAGTTCCGGCGAGTTGAGTACCGTGGCCACGACCGTGCCGCCATGCGTGGGCGGGTTGGAATAGTTGGTGCGGATCACACGCTTTTCCTGGCTGAGCACGCGGGTTGCCTCATCCTTGCTGCCCGTGATGATCGACAGCGCACCGACGCGTTCGCCGTAAAGCGAGAAGCTTTTCGAGAAGCTGCTGGACACGAAGAACGACAGCCCGCTGTCGGCGAACAGGCGCACGGCTGCGCCGTCAGCTTCGATGCCTTCGGCAAAGCCCTGATAGGCCATGTCGAGGAAGGGGATCAGGTCGCCAGTCTTGCAGGCGGTCACGACCTCCTTCCACTGGTCGGTGTTCAGGTCCACACCGGTCGGGTTGTGGCAGCACGCGTGCAGCACCACGATGCTCTCGGGCGGCAGTGCCTTGAGGTCTGCCAGCATGCCGGCATAGTCCAGACCGCTGGTGGCGGGGTCGTAGTAGCGGTAGTTCCTGGCCGTGAAACCTGCGCTTTCGAAGAGCGCGCGGTGGTTCTCCCAGCTCGGGTCGCTGATGGCAACAACCGAATTCGGTGTGATGCGCTTGAGGAAGTCAGCGCCGATCTTCAGCGCACCGGTCCCCCCCAGCGCCTGGGCGGTGATCACTCGGCCCGCTGCGATCAGCGAGCTGTCCTTGCCCAGCAGCAGGCCTTGCACAGCTTGGTTGTAGGCCGCGATGCCCTCGATGGGCAGGTAGCCGCGGGCGGCGGCGGCTTCCAGGCGCTGGCGCTCGGCCTCGCGGACGGCCTTGAGCAGGGGAATCTTGCCTTCGTCGGTGAAGTACACGCCGACACCCAGGTTCACCTTGTTTGTCCGGGTGTCCGCATTGAAGGCCTCGTTCAGGCCAAGAATGGGATCACGGGGGGCGAGTTCGACCTGGGCGAATAGCGAGGCGGACATGGATTCTCCGACGGATGGTGCGAGTGATGAGCGAGCGGTGTTCAGTTGTGCGCCGCAGATTGCGGGCGCGATCTCCTGACAGGCGGCTGGCAGGAGCTGGCAGCAAGAATGTTTCCTACACTCGAACGTTGACTTGCTGCGCTGCAACGCATTTTATCGGTGCGCTGCAGCGTGCCCATGCCGAAAGTGCATATCTCCCATGAGCTCATCCTCCTCCAACAACCTTCCGCCTTCGGGTGAGGCCCCAGAAGAGGTGCCTGCAGGCGAATTCGTCAGCTTTCCGGACAGCCCGTTTCGCCTGTTCCAGCCCTTTCCGCCTGCGGGGGACCAGCCGGCGGCGATCGCCGGGCTCGTGGAGGGCATCCGTGACGGCCTGAGTTTTCAGACGCTCCTGGGTGTCACCGGCTCGGGCAAGACCTACACCATGGCCAACGTGATTGCCCGGATGGGGCGTCCGGCCCTCGTATTGGCGCCAAACAAGACCCTCGCAGCCCAGTTGTATGCAGAGATGCGGGAGTTCTTCCCGCAGAATGCGGTGGAGTACTTCGTCAGCTATTACGACTATTACCAGCCGGAGGCCTACGTACCGCAGCGCGATCTGTTCATCGAGAAGGACAGTTCGATCAACGAGCACATCGAGCAGATGCGCCTGTCGGCCACCAAGAGCCTGCTGGAGCGGCGCGACACCGTGATCGTGGCGACTGTCAGCTGCATCTACGGCATCGGCAATCCCAACGAGTACCACGCGATGATCCTGATCTTGCGTGTGGGTGACAAGCTCAGCCAGCGCGACATCATCGCGCGCTTGGTGGCGATGCAGTACACGCGAACGGATCTGGACTTCACCCGCGGCAACTTCCGTGTGCGCGGCGACACGATCGACGTCTTTCCAGCAGAGCATGCAGAGCTTGCGATTCGAATCGAGCTTTTTGACGACCAGATCGACTCCATCACGTTGTTCGATCCGCTCACGGGCCGCACCCGTCAGAAGATTCCACGCTTCACGGTTTATCCGGGCTCGCACTACGTCACGCCGCGGCCCACCGTTCTTCGTGCGATTGAAACCATCAAGGACGAACTGCGGGAACGCTTGGACTTCTTCGTCAAGGAAAACAAGCTCGTCGAGGCGCAGCGCATCGAGCAGCGCACCCGCTTTGATCTGGAAATGCTGCAGGAGCTGGGTTTCTGCAAGGGTATCGAGAACTACAGCCGGCACTTTTCGGGTGCCAAGCCAGGCGATCCGCCCCCCACACTGATCGACTATCTGCCTGACGACGCCTTGATGATCATTGACGAGAGTCATGTGATGATGGGGCAGCTCAATGGCATGTACAACGGCGATCGGTCCCGCAAGCAGACCTTGGTCGAGTACGGATTCCGGCTGCCGAGTGCCATGGACAACCGTCCGCTTAAGTTCGAGGAGTTCGAGCGCAAGATGCCACAGACCATCTTTGTGTCAGCGACGCCGGCGGACTATGAGACCAAGCGTGCGGACAACACGGTCGAGCAGGTTGTGCGTCCGACTGGCTTGATCGATCCGATCGTCGAGGTGCGCCCGGCGTCCAGTCAGGTGGATGATGTGCTTTCCGAGATCCGCGACCGGGTGGAAAAGAGCGAGCGCGTGCTCGTGACCACGCTGACCAAGCGCATGGCCGAGGACCTGACCGACTTCCTGAGCGAGAACGGCGTCAAGGTGCGCTACCTGCACAGCGACATCGACACCGTGGAGCGCGTGGAGATTCTGCGCGACCTGCGTCTGGGGATGTTCGATGTTCTGGTCGGCATCAACCTGCTGCGCGAAGGGCTGGACATTCCCGAGGTGTCTCTGGTGGCCATTCTGGATGCGGACAAGGAAGGCTTTCTGCGCAGTGGCCGAAGCCTGATCCAGACCATCGGCCGAGCTGCCAGAAATCTCAACGGGAAGGCCATTCTTTATGGTGATGTCGTGACCGACTCGATGAAGACTGCGATCGACGAAACCAACCGGCGGCGCGAGAAGCAGGTGGCGTTCAACGCGGCGCACGGCATCACGCCGCGCGGCGTGGTCAAGCAGATCAAGGAGCTGATTGACGGGGTGTTCAGCCAGTCTGATAGCCGCAAGGAGCAGAAGGCTGCCGAGGCCCGAAAGAGCTACGAAACCCTGTCCGAGAAGGATCTCGGCAAGGAAATCAAGCGGCTCGAAAAACTCATGATGGAAGCCGCCCGGAACCTCGAGTTTGAGCGTGCGGCGCAACTTCGGGATCAACTCAGCGTGTTGCGTGAGCAAGCGTTTGGGGCAGATGCCGATGGGTCGATCGTGTCACTGAGTGGTCGACGCTAGACCTGTGCTTTTTCTGCATCCAAGTCTTTGAGGTCAAGCTCCAGTCTCGCCTGAGATCGGTCGACAACGGGACTTGGAAACTCGAGCTCACATCCCAAGTCAATAGGGGTGATCCGGTCGAAATGGCATTAGATCGGGGCGTCCAAACTATTGAGTTTTTGCGGTGCAACACGTACAGTGACAAAACTATGAAAACGAGCATCCTCTTCGTCTGCATGGGCAATATTTGCCGTTCTCCCGCGGCAGAAGGCGTGTTCCGCGCCATGGTCAAGTCGGCCAATCTCGAGTCTGAAGTTCGCGTTGATTCCGCGGGTACTCATGCGTACCACGTGGGCGAGGCGCCGGACACCCGCACTCAGGCCGCCTGCCGCAAGCGCGGCTACGACGTGACGGATTTGCGTGCCCGCCAGATCACGGTCGACGACTTTCGCGAATTCGATTACATCCTAGCGATGGACTGGGATAACTTGACGCTTTTGCAACAAATCTGCCCTAAGCAGTACAAGCACAAGCTCATGCTCCTGATGCGCTTTGCCAGCGATCATGAAGAAGCGACCGTGCCCGACCCGTACTACGGAGGCCCGGAAGGGTTCTCCAAGGTGCTCGACCTAGTCGAAGACGCTTGCTCGGGGTTGGTGGATGTGGTGCGCAAGCGCGCCAACATGTACGCCGCTGCCTGATGCAGTTCATGCACCTTGCGGTGCGACAAAAAAGCCCGGACGAACTCCGGGCTTTTTTCTTGCCGGGAACCCGATTGGATTAGTCGGACTCTATAATGTCGACAAGCTTGCTCGGATTTCGCAGGGTGCGTATCTGAGCAGGTGTCCAGCAGACCTCGGTCTGCTGGTCGCCCCAAAGGAAGTGCCGCATGAGACTCACTACAAAAGGCCGTTTCGCCGTTACTGCGATGCTTGACCTCGCCCTGCGCCAGACGCGCGGGCCTGTGTCGCTGGCGGCCATCTCGGATCGGCAGAATATCTCCCTGTCGTACCTTGAGCAGCTGTTCGGCAAGTTGCGTCGGCACCAGTTGGTCGAAAGCACTCGAGGCCCTGGCGGCGGGTACACGCTGGCCCGTGCGATGGACAAGATCACCGTAGCTGACGTCATCTACGCGGTTGATGAACCACTGGATGCCACCAACTGTGGCGGCAAGCAGAACTGCGAGTCCGGCACCAACGGGCGCCGCGGGCAATGCATGACGCACGATCTCTGGGAAACTCTGAACCACAAGATGGTCGATTACCTCGATTCCGTCTCGCTACAAGATCTGGTGGACAAGGAAGTCGCACGCCAGCGCCAGGAACAGCAGGCATCGGTCGTGATGCAGGACATGCGCTCAGAATCTGCACGCATTGCCGCCTGACCCCCACATTTTCAGACCCACAGAACAACATCCTCCGAGGGAACGCCATGCTCAAAGCCCCTATCTACATGGACTACAGCTCGACCACGCCGGTGGACCCGCGCGTCGTCGAGAAGATGCTTCCCTACCTGACCGGCCAGTTCGGCAACCCCGCGTCCCGCAGCCACAGCTATGGCTGGGAAGCCGAGAAGGGTGTTGAAGAAGCTCGCGAGCACGTGGCTGCGTTAGTCAACGCCGATCCGCGTGAGATTGTCTGGACGAGCGGTGCCACGGAAGGCAACAACCTCGCCATCAAGGGCGCGGCGCAGTTCTACAAAGACAAGGGTCGGCACATCATCACGGTCAAGACCGAGCACAAGGCTGTGCTCGATACCTTCCGCGACCTGGAGCGTCATGGATTCGAGGCGACCTATCTCCAACCGCAGGAAAACGGCCTGATCACGCTCGATCAGCTGCGTGCAGCCATTCGCCCGGATACGATCCTTGTATCCGTCATGTTCGTGAACAACGAAATCGGCGTGATCCAGGACATTCCTGGCATCGGAGAGATTTGCCGCGAGAAGGGCATCATCTTTCATTGCGATGCCGCCCAGGCCACCGGCAAGGTCGAGATCGATCTGGAGAAGATGAAGGTTGACCTCATGACCTTCACGGCGCACAAGACCTACGGTCCCAAGGGCATAGGCGCTCTGTATGTGCGCCGAAAGCCGCGGGTGCGTCTGGAGGCACAGATGCATGGCGGCGGTCATGAGCGCGGGCTGCGCTCCGGCACGCTGGCCTCTCACCAGATTGTTGGCATGGGCGAGGCATTCCGTCTTGCCAAGCTCGAGATGGGCACTGAGATCGAGCGGGTGCGCATGCTGCGCGATCGGCTCGTCAAGGGTCTGTCGCAGATCGAGGAAACCTACGTCAACGGTGACCTTGAGCACCGCGTGCCGCACAACCTGAACATGAGCTTCAACTTCGTCGAAGGTGAATCGCTCATCATGGCGATTAAGGATATCGCTGTGTCGTCCGGCTCGGCCTGTACTTCAGCCAGCCTCGAGCCGAGCTATGTGCTGCGTGCACTGGGCCGCAGTGACGAGCTGGCCCACTCATCCATCCGGTTCACCATCGGCCGCTTCACCACGGAAGAGGACGTGGATTTCGCCATCAATCTGCTCAAGAGCAAAATTGCCAAGCTGCGTGACCTGTCTCCGCTCTGGGAGATGCACAAGGACGGCATTGATCTGAACACCGTGCAGTGGGCTGCCCACTGAGCAAAAAGAAGCATTCGGAGATTCAACATGGCCTACAGCGAAAAAGTCATTGATCACTACGAGAACCCGCGCAATGTCGGCTCCTTCGACAAGGGCGATGACAGCGTCGGGACCGGCATGGTCGGTGCCCCTGCCTGCGGCGACGTCATGAAGCTGCAGATCAAGGTCAACCCCGCGACCGGATTGATCGAGGACGCCAAGTTCAAGACTTACGGCTGCGGTTCGGCCATCGCGTCGTCCTCGTTGATCACCGAGTGGGTCAAGGGCAAGAGCCTGGACCAGGCGCTCGAGATCAAGAACACACAGATCGCCGAAGAGCTGGCTCTGCCGCCCGTCAAGATCCACTGCTCGATCCTGGCCGAGGACGCCATCAAGGCCGCAGTGCAGGACTACAAAGCCAAGCACGGCGAAGCAGCCGAGCAGAAGCAGGCGGCCTGAAATGGCTGAAGTGATCGACGCACCGGAAGTGGCACAGGCGCCCGCAGCTGTCACGCTGTCCGAGCGTGCTGCCGGCCATGTGCAGAAGTTTCTGGCCAAACGTGGCAAGGGCGTCGGTCTGCGCCTGGGCGTGCGCACCACGGGCTGCTCGGGCATGGCCTACAAGCTCGAATTCGTCGATGAAGCGTCTGGCGAGGATGCACGCTTCGAGTCCCACGGCGTCACCATCTTTGTCGACCCCAAGAGCCTGCCTTACCTGCAGGGCATGGAGCTGGACTACACGCGCGAAGGCCTGAACGAAGGCTTCAAGTTCAACAATCCGAACGAAAAGGACCGCTGCGGCTGCGGAGAATCCTTCCGCGTCTGAATTGTTCTGATCACGGCGCCCGCACCGCTCAGGCTGCGGGCGTTTTGTTTTCTAAGGGTCTCCCTTGAGCGCTGCATCGTCCGATCTCAACGACTTCTTCGCCTTGTTCGGCCTGCCGCGCAGGTTCGAGCTCGATCTTGCGCAGCTGGAGTCTGCCTACCGCGAGGTGCAGGGCCGCGTCCACCCCGATCGCCATGCGGCTGCGGGCGATGCGCAGCAACGCGTGGCCATGCAGTGGGCCACCGCAGCCAATGAGGGCTACAAGACGCTCAAGCATCCGACCAAGCGCGCGCAGTACCTGCTCAAGCTCGTCGGCATCGATGTACAGGCCGAGTCCAACACCGCCATGTCGGGCGCATTCCTGGTGCAGCAGATGGAGTGGCGCGCGGCGCTGGATGAGGCACGCTCAAGCCGCAATCGGTCAGCGCTTGAGGGGCTTGAGGACCAGGTGCGCTCCGCTCTTGCGAGCGAGCTGAGGCACCTTGCCGATCTGATCGATACGGCCGCAGACCTGCAAGCGGCTGCAGGCAGCGTGAGAAAATTGATGTTCATTGACAAGTTCCGCACCGAGGTGGCCGAGTCGCTCGATCACCTGGACAGCTGAGCAGCGCCGCGCGCAACTCGCAGACAAGAAGAACCGAGCTCCAAGACGCCCATGGCCCTCCTGCAAATTGCCGAACCCGGCGAATCCACTGCCCCGCACCAGCATCGCCTTGCGGTTGGCATCGACCTGGGCACGACCAACTCGCTGGTAGCCACGGTGCGCAGCGGCGTGGCTGAAGTGCTGCCCGACAGCGCAGGCCGGCCGCTGCTGCCCAGTGTGGTGCATTACGGTGCTCAGGGTGCGGATCTGGTGGGGCATGAGGCCCTGGCGCGTGCTTCGCAGGACCCGCACAACACCATCATCTCGGCCAAGCGCTTCATGGGCCGTGGCCTGGCGGACGCGCTCGCGTCCAAGGTGCCTTACGAATTCGTCGATGCGCCGGGCATGGTCAAGCTGCGCACGGTGGCCGGCGAGAAGAGTCCGGTGGAGGTGAGCGCGGAGATTCTTCGAGCCTTGCGTGAACGGGCCGAGGAGGCTCTCGGTGGCGAACTGGTGGGCGCCGTGATCACGGTGCCCGCCTACTTTGACGATGCGCAGCGCCAGGCCACCAAGGACGCCGCCCGGCTGGCGGGCCTGAACGTGCTGCGCCTGCTCAATGAGCCCACTGCGGCGGCCGTGGCCTACGGGCTGGACAACGCGGCCGAGGGCATCTACGCCATCTATGACCTGGGTGGCGGCACCTTCGACATCTCGATCCTGAAGCTGTCGCGCGGCGTGTTTGAGGTGCTGGCCACCGGTGGCGACTCTGCCCTGGGCGGGGATGACTTCGATCGCGCGATCTTTGACTGGGTCTGCGCCCAGGTGTCGGTGGATCAGCTCTCGCCACAGGCCACGCGTGCGCTGCTCATGGCCTGCCGGCAGGCCAAGGAGTCGCTCTCGACCCAGACGCGCGCCTTCGTGCCTATCCGCAAGCCGGATGGCTCGGTGGCCGAGGTCGCCATCGACCGCGAGACCTTCGAGACCATTACTCAGCTGCTGGTTACCAAGACCATCACGCCCGTGCGCAAGGCCCTGCGCGATGCAGAGCTGCGCATCGAGGACGTGAAAGGCGTGGTGCTGGTGGGTGGCGCGACGCGCATGCCCCTGGTGCGCCGTGCCGTGGAAACCTTCTTCAAGCAGCCGGCGTTGTCGAATATCGACCCCGACGAGGTCGTGGCGGTGGGTGCCGCCATCCAGGCCAATGTGCTCGCAGGCAACAAGACCGCGCAGGATGACTGGCTGCTCCTGGACGTGATTCCGCTGTCCCTGGGTCTGGAGACCATGGGCGGTCTGGCGGAGAAGGTCATTCCGCGCAACAGCACCATTCCCTGCGCCATGGCGCAGGACTTCACCACCTTCAAGGATGGCCAGACCGCCATGGCCATTCACGTGGTGCAGGGCGAGCGCGAGCTGGTGAGCGATTGCCGTAGCCTGGCGCGCTTTGAGCTGCGCGGTATCCCGCCCATGGCTGCGGGCGCAGCGCGCATCCGCGTGACCTTCCAGGTGGATGCCGACGGCCTGCTGAACGTGACCGCGCGCGAGCAGACCAGCGGCGTGGAGGCGCAGATCCAGGTCAAACCGAGCTATGGCCTG
>JAIXTA010000133.1 GCA_027484405.1 Burkholderiales bacterium | reverse complement strand
TGACCCGACACCCTCACCGCAGTGCTCGTGCTCTTGCTCACCGTCAGCGCAGGCAGGCAGCGCGCGCCTGCAGGGCCTGGTGCAGAGCTCAGCGCAACGCCGGTGAGCACAACGCCATCCGCACCGGCGGATGCCCCGTGTGCGGCGCCGCCCGGCGGATTGTCTGCTGTCGTCGTGACGCCATTGGCACCTCCGGTCACGCTCACGGAAGCGCCGCCACTGAGGACCACCACACCGCCACCGCCACCGCCGCCACCGGCGTGCGCAACATTGCCCGTCACGAAGGAGTTGCCACCCCGGCCGCCTCTGGCCGTGACATTCAAGGTCCCGACGCTGCCCTGCTCTGCAAGCACCGACACGGAGCCACCCGCACCGCCACCGCCCGCACCATCGTTGCCGGCGTAGTCTGTCGCTGCAGCGCCGTCGGCATTGATGGTGCCTGTCCCGGTGATCCGACCAGCTCGTACCAGCACCAGACCTCCGCCGCTCGCACCGCCAGATGCGGCTGATGTCTGGCCAGAGGCCGTGTTGCCGTTATTGCCGCCAGCCCCACCACCACCGCCGAGAACAAGCTGGGCCACGCCGCGCTGCGTGAATGTCCGCCCGCCAATACCGCGCAGGTCGATGATGGCCGCACCAAGAGGTGCAACGGTGCTGGTGTAGCTGCTGCTGATGTTGGCCCAGCCGGCACCTCGCCAGCCGTAGCCGCCCCGTCCGCCGGGTCCACCGTTGCCGCCACCGCCGCCGCCGCCGTTGTCACGCGCGCTGTTGTTGATGTCGGCGCCGCCGCCCCCGGCGTTTGCAGGTGCACCCCGGCTGTAGTCGCCGTTGACATACCCCTCGCTGCCAAGATCGAACGCAGAGTTCGGGCCGATGGTCACAAACCGGGGCGTGCCTGCGATGCCCTCACCTTTCTGCGCAAAGCCGCTGGCCGTGCCGGGCGTCCGAAAACCTGTCCCGGCAGGAAACACGGGGTCGATTGCGCCTGTCGCGACGGCGGTGGAATTCGTGGCACCTCGGTTCTGGCCGCCGCCGCCGCGAAATCCTCTGCCTGAGACGTCTATGGTGCCGCCCGTCCAATACAAGTCGCCCGTCACATCGATGGCCACCACCCCGCCAGAAAGGCCGTCCCATGCGGGCGCGGTGACTGTTCCCGACACCGCCGCGGTGGAGTACTGGGGCACACGGAGCACCTGGAACACACGTCGGTTCGTGACATTGGTGCTTGCACTGCTTGGAGCAGCCTGCACATAGCTCGCGCTCAGGTTGACTTGGACGAGCGTGTCTGAGCTTCCCGCCAGGGCGCGTGCGTACTCATGGCGCCCCGCCTGGCAAGATGCCGCAAAGCTGTAGGACCCATAAGTCGCGCTGTCACCCGCGTCGATGTCGGCGCATTGCATCTGGATGACGAGCACGAGATCACCGGGTGAGATCGCCGGAGGGCCGACGTTGCTTCGAGTCAGCGGAATCGACGTCAGGCCGCCGCCGTACGTGCCGTTTGAGGGTACGTAGTAGCCGTTCACCACCCCCGTGAGCGTGCCGGGGCCGTCGCGCCCAGGCGCGGCGCACGTTTGCGCGACGACATCGCCCATGACCAGGGCCATGCCGGCGGCCAAGAAGCTGCAAAAGTTTGCGCGCAAGCTGCCCCGCGCTCCGCGCATGAGCCGGAGCGCTGCAAAGGTTTTCGACTTCACTAGGCGTGTGATCCGTGGACTGAAAGGTGCAAGTTGCACCTTGGCAGTCAGATGAGAATTGACCCCGGCTCCACCTCGGCAGGCGCTCAGGGCAGCGCCGCACATTGAGATGAAACCCGCCGACCGTCGCCTCTTTTTGTGCGATCAGCCGGTTGACGAAAGTGTATTCGGCGCGATCTGTGCTGATCTATAAGGATTGTTAGACAAACATCGAGACTTGCCTCGAAGCTCACTCAATCTGGGGAGAACGCGTTCTGCAAGTGAGTGAGCGTGCTTAGTTGCCAACTTGCACCTCTTGACGGCCGCAAGTTCAACCCAGTCAGACTGCTTTCATATCGGAGCACATGCGAGCAGTGCAACACAGAGGGCGGCAATACGCGCAGCGTCGGAATCGATTCTGGTCCACACACTGCGGTACGCAGCGCTGGTTGCAAGCAAGCTGATCGTCATTGATGGCTGCGCGCCGGGAGGGATCGGCCAACCGCGTTGACCACCGCAGCGACCCCGGCCGGGCTTGCCAGCCCAGCCTTTCGCTGTCCACCTCGCAGCGAGTACGCCGCTCCGATTCGCCAGGCACCCAACCGTCCGCAGGGACGCTTGGCTGTCCGGGCTCATCCCTCGCGCGAGGCGCGCAGGCGCCTCGCTTGCCGGCACAAAAGCAAAGGGCCTCGCGTTGCGAGGCCCTGAATGTGGTGCCGGGAGAGGGAATCGAACCCTCACGATGTTGCCATCGGCGGATTTTGAATCCGCTGCGTCTACCGTTCCGCCACCCCGGCGGGTGTGATCTGCAAGGGCGCGAATTATGGCACGGCTAACATTTTGGCCATGACGCCTCTCCCCACCCAGCGCACGCTCACGCTGGACGACTTCGACTACCACCTCCCCGAAGAACTGATCGCGCAGCATCCAGCCGCCGAACGCCGCGCCAGCCGCCTGCTGCATGTTCAGCCGAGTGCGCTGCATGACCTGATGTTCCCGGCGGTGCTGGATCTGCTGCAACTGAACGATTGTCTGGTGGTGAATGACACGCGGGTGATCAAGGCGCGACTGTTCGGCAAGAAGGCCACGGGCGGCGCAGTGGAAATCCTGCTCGACCGCCTGATCGACGCCAACCATGCCTACGCCATGGTGCGCGCCAGCAAGTCGCCGCAGCCGGGCAGCTTCATCGATGTCGAAGGCCATGCAGTGGAGGTGCTCGGGCGCGATCCGGAGCGCGGCGACCAGTACCACCTGCGCTTCGGCAGCGAGATCCTGCCCCTGCTGGATGCCCACGGCTCGGTGCCGCTGCCGCCGTACATCAGCCACGAGGCGGATGACGACGACGAGCGCCGCTATCAAACGGTGTATGCCGATGCGAGCAAGCCTGGCGCCGTCGCGGCACCCACCGCCGGCCTGCACTTTGATGATGCCCTGCTCGCCGCCATCCAGGCCAAGGGCGTCACGCTCGTGAAGGTCACGCTGCATGTGGGCGCCGGCACCTTTGCGCCGGTTCGCGTGACGAACATTGCCGAGCACAAGATGCACAGCGAATGGTTCAGCGTGCCGCAGGATGCGGTGGACGCCATTCTCAAAGCCAAGGCGCGCGGCGGCCGCTGCGTGGCGGTGGGCACCACCTCCATGCGCTCGCTGGAATCGGCAGCTGCCGGCGGCGGCCTGCGCGCTGCCACGGGCGACACCAGCATCTTCATCACGCCTGGCTTCAAGTTCAACGCGGTGGATGCGCTGATCACCAACTTCCACCTGCCCAAGAGCACGCTGATGATGCTCATCTCGGCCTTTGCCGGCATGGAGCGCGTGCGTAGCGCCTACGCCCACGCGGTCGCGCAGCGCTACCGCTTCTTCAGCTACGGCGACGCCATGTTCCTCGAAAAGAAACTCAATGACACTGAAATTTGAAGTCACGCACCGCAGCGGCCATGCCCGCCGCGGGCGGCTGACGCTGAACCATGGCGTAATCGAGACCCCGGTGTTCATGCCGGTCGGTACCTACGGTGCGGTCAAGGCCATGAGCCCGCTGGAGCTCAATCAGATCGGCGCGCAGATCATCCTGGGCAACACCTTCCACCTCTGGCTGCGACCGGGGCTGGAGGTCATCGGCAGCTTCGGCGGGCTGCACAAGTTCATCGGCTGGGACAAGCCCATCCTCACCGATTCCGGCGGCTTCCAGGTGTTCTCGCTGGGCGACCTGCGCAAGATCACCGAGGAAGGCGTGAGGTTCTCCTCGCCCATCAACGGCGACAAGCTCTTCCTGTCGCCCGAAGTGGCGATCCAGATCCAGACCACGCTGAACTCGGATGTGGTCATGCAGTTCGACGAATGCACGCCCTACGAGACCCACGGGCGCCCCACCACCAAGGACGAAGCCGCCAAGTCCATGCAGCTCTCCATGCGCTGGGCGCACCGCAGCAAGGCGGAGTTCGAGCGCCTGAACAACCCCAATGCGCTGTTTGCCATCGTGCAGGGCGGCATGTTTGAAGACCTGCGCGACGAAAGCCTGGCTGGTCTGAACGATGTGAACACACCGGGCATCGCCATCGGCGGGCTGTCGGTCGGTGAACCCAAGGAGGACTTCTCGCGCGTGCTGGCCCACATCGGCCCCAAGCTGCCCGCCGAAAAGCCGCACTACCTCATGGGCGTGGGCACACCGGAAGATCTGGTGGAAGGCGTGAGCAACGGCATCGACATGTTCGACTGCGTCATGCCCACCCGCAATGCGCGCAACGGCTGGCTGTTCACCCGCTACGGCGACCTGAAGATGCGCAACGCCAAGCACAAGAACGACCCGCGGCCCATCGACGAGAGCTGCACCTGCTACGCCTGCAGCAACTTCAGCCGTGCCTACATCCACCACCTGCAGAAGGTGGACGAGATCCTCGGCGCGCGCCTGGCCACCATCCACAACCTGCACTACTACCAGACACTCATGCGCGAGATGCGCGAAGCCCTGGAAGCCGGCACCTTCGAGCAGTTCAAGCGCAAGTTCGCCGAGGACCGCGCTCGAGGAGTCGACTGACTCCGGGCTGAGACGGAGCTGAGACGGGGCTGAGGCGGGGGTTTCGGCGAGCACTGCTCGCCGCCCGCCGAAGAGTGCGCGCCTGCCAGCGCGCACCCCGTCACACTCTCCGCAGTGTTCTGACTGAGCCTTTCAAGGCTTCGCAGACCACCCCGCCCGTTTCCACTTGCCTGAACCTGAGTGCGGGGTTTCGCAAAGCATCGCGTTGCGCAGCACGAAGAGTGCGCGCCTGCCAGCGCGCACCCCGTCACACCCTCCGCAGTGTTCGGACTGAGCCTCTCAAGGCTTCGCAGACCACCCTGCCCGTTTCCACTTGCCTGAACCTCAGTGCGGGGGTTCGCAACCCCCCTGCCCGTCCCCGCTTGTCCCATGCGGTTCTTCAGGGCATTGCCTTGGAAATCCGCATCCAGCGCGCGTCTTCAGACACATGCCTTGAAGATCCGCTCCAGACAAGCGGAAACAGCCCCTGGCCCTGCGCCATTTCGAGCGCAGCCTCTACCGCCAGCCCCCGGAGTTTCCCGAGATGTCCGGGTGAACCCGGTGGCCAGCGCTCGCCGCAATCGTCATCATTCGGTCTCCACGGCGGGCCCCTCTGACGGCCGCTGGTTGCGTGCAACGCGCAACCCCGGCCGCCATGTCGTTGTGGGAACTGTGCAACCCACTTTTCACGGAGGCCCGCTTGGACGCCCTCATTTCCTTTCTGAACGCGCCGTTCCTGGGCAAGGCCGCATGGCTTTGGCTCATGTTCATCGGCATCGTCATCATCCTGCTCGTCTTTGACCTGGGCGTCCTGAACAAGAAGGACCACGAGATCGGCGTCAAGGAATCCCTTTGGCTGTCGGCCTTCTACATCGCCATCGCCCTGTGCTTTGGCGGCTGGGTCTGGTGGTACATGGGCGCGCAAAGCGGCATGGAGTACTACACGGGCTTCCTGATAGAGAAGAGCCTGGCGATGGACAACGTGTTTGTCATCGCACTGATCTTCACCTACTTCGCCGTGCCGCGGATCTACCAGCACCGCGTGCTGTTCTGGGGCATCCTGGGCGTGATCGTGCTGCGCGCGATCATGATCGGCCTGGGTGCGGCCATCGTGGATCAGTTCAGCTGGGTGCTCTACCTGTTCGGTGCATTCCTGATCCTCACCGGCATCAAGATGCTGTGGATGATCGACAACATGCCGGACATCGCCAACAACCCGCTGCTGAAGTTCATGCGCAAGAAGATGCGCGTGACGGACAAGGTCGAGGGCAATGCGTTCTTCGTGCGCAAGCCCCTGCTGGATGCCAACACGGGCCAGCCTGTGGACCCGAACGGCAAGCCGGTGCTCTGGGCCACGCCGCTGTTCTTTGCGCTGGTGCTGGTGGAGTTTGCGGATGTGATCTTTGCGGTGGACTCGGTGCCGGCGATCTTTGCGATCACGACCGACCCCTTCATCGTCTACACCAGCAACATCTTCGCCATCCTCGGCCTGCGCGCGCTGTACTTCGCGCTCGCGGCGATCATCCACCGCTTCAAGTACCTGAAGTACGCGCTGTCGGTGGTGCTGATCTTCATCGGCGCCAAGATCTTCTACAACCAGATCTACGGCAAGATGGACGCATGGATCTCGCTGTCCGTGACCTTCGGCCTGCTGGCGATCGGCGTCATCTACTCGCTGTACAAGACCCGCGGCGAGCAGCCGGAGCCCATGCCGGGCCAGACTCACGCCAACGTGCGGCAAAGCGCCGAATAAGCGGTCAGCCGCCCAAACGGCAACAAGGCCACCCCAGGGTGGCCTTGTTTGCTGCGCGTCCGTCCTCCGGCACACGCTCCGGGAAGCCTTCCCGCTTGTCCCGTGCGGCTTTCCCGCCCATTTGGCCTGGAAAACCGCATGAATGCTGGATCTAGCTGCTCAGCACCTTCTGCAGGAAGGCGCTGATCGCCGCGACTTCCTCACCGCACACGCTGTGCGGCATGGGGTAGCTGTGCCACTCGATCTCGTGACCGAGCGCGCGCAGCAACTCGCGTGAGCTCTCGGCACGGGCCTGCGGCACCACCGGGTCCTGCGAACCGTGGGCCATGAAGATCGGCGTGCGCAGGTTGGCGCTCGCGCGCTCGGCCACGGTCTTGTCGGCCACGGGCAGATAGCCCGAGAGGCCCACTAGCCCGGCCAGCGGCGCCGCATGGCGCAGACCGGTGAACAGGGTCATGGCGCAGCCTTGCGAAAACCCGGCCAGCACGATGCGCTCGCTCGGGATGCCGCGAC
The DNA here is from genome assembly GCA_027484405.1 of Burkholderiales bacterium. Taxonomy (GTDB): domain Bacteria; phylum Pseudomonadota; class Gammaproteobacteria; order Burkholderiales; family Burkholderiaceae_C; genus Piscinibacterium. The sequence goes on along the minus strand of JAIXTA010000133.1, from coordinate 25,500 downwards.
TGACCTCATGCGCAATCAGCGCCTCAATCTGCGCGGCGCTCTTGCGGATGCCAGCCTCGTCTTCGCGGCGCACGAGATCCATGCCCAGAATGTCGTACCAGGCGCGCATCACGTAGCCACCGTTGATCGTCACCGGCATCGTCTGCGCATGCGGAAACACAAATCGCACATCGCCGCAGCCCGTCAGATCCAGCTCGGGCACGATGGGTACGAAGTCATTGCCATCGGCGCCCAGGCCATGCAGCCAGATCACGCTGGCCGTGGGCTTCGGGCCGGTCTGGAGTTCGATGCGTTCGAGCAAGGGTGTCGTCATGTCAAGAAGAGATAGGGGGCCACAGATAGACACAGATCCACACAGATACAAGCTGACAAGGTCAGCACGGTGTCTTGGGTCTCATCGGTGTTCATCTGTGTCATCTGTGGCTAATGGTTTTGCGCAGGGCGAATCGCCGACTTCGGCCGGAAGCTCTTGATCACGCCCTCGCGGGTTTCGATGTAGGGCCCGCCGATCAGGTCGATGCAGTAGGGCACGGCGGCAAAGATGCCGGGCACGACTGTCCCGCCCTCGGCGTCCTTCAGGCCTTCTAGCGTTTCCTTGATGGCCTTGGGCTGGCCCGGCAGGTTGATGATCAAGGCCGCGTGCCCATCGATCTCGCGCAGCGCACCGACCTGCCGAGACAGGATGGCCGTCGGCACAAACTTCAGGCTGATCTGCCGCATCTGCTCGCCAAAGCCCGGCATCTCGCGCATGGCCACGGCCAGCGTGGCTTCGGGCGTTACGTCGCGCCGCGCCGGGCCGGTGCCGCCGGTGGTCAGGATCAGGTCGCAGCGTTCGGTATCGCACAGCTCGATCAGCGTGCTCGAGATCACCGCGGCCTCATCGGGAATCAGGCGCTCCACGAAGCGCACCGGGCCGACGATCGCGGCCTGCAGCCACTCGCGCAGTGCGGGCAGGCCCTGGTCGGCATACACGCCGGCGCTCGCCCGGTCGCTGATGGACGCCAGGCCGATGAAGACCTCGTCGGGGTGGCTGCGCTCAGGCATCGTCCGCCTCGGTGGCGCCCGTGCCTGCGGGCTGGGCGGGCTGCACGGGATTCGCCGCCTCCTCGGTCTCGCGCAGCAGCTTGAACAGCTCGCGCGCGTGCTTGGGCGGCTTGTTCGCCGCAGCGTCCTTGCGCGCCTCGCGGATCAGCTGGCGCAGGCGCTGCACCTCCACCTCGGGGTACTTATCCAGGTAGGCCTGCAGCGCAGCATCGTCGGCCAGCAGGCGGTCGCGCCAGCGCTCCAGCGCATGGAAGCGGGCGTTCTCGGCATTGCTCTCACCCGAGAAGGCGGCCAGCTTGGCGCGGATGGCCTCGACCTCGGTCTCATCGAGCTCGCGCATGAGCTTGCCGATGTACTGGATCTGGCGCTTGCGCCCGCCGTGCGCCGTGATGCGCCGGCATTCGCGGATGGCCTTCTCCAGGCGCTCGTTCATCGGTACGCGCGCCAGCTGGCTGTCCGGCAGGTTCACGACCTGCTCGCCCATCTCGGTCAGGGCCAGCATGTGCTTCTTGATCTGGGTCTTGGACGGACCGGTGTCGAGGTCTTCGTCGTCGTCTTCCGGCGCCTGGCCGGGCATGTGCCATCGGTTCATCCACCTATGATAGAAGCCTGACTTTTCGCCCCGGGTTTCGAACTCCTTCATGCCGCGCTCCAAAGCCACCCCAGCCACTCCAGCCGCTTCGGCCTCGTCCGCCGCCACACAGCCGCTGTCCTTCACGCGCGGCGAGCTGGAAAACATTGCCGCCGACGCACTGGCCGTGGCCCGCCGCATGGGCGCCGCACAGGCCGGGGTGGAAGTCTCGGAAGGCTCGGGGCTGTCGGTGAGCGTGCGCAAGGGCGCCGTCGAGACCCTGGAGCACAACCGCGACAAGGGTCTGGGCATCACGGTCTACACCGGCAAGCCCGGTGCGCTGTCGCGCGGCAATGCCTCGACCAGCGACTTCTCCAAGGCCTCGATCGAAGCCACCGTGCGCGCGGCCTTCGACATCGCACGCTTCACGGCACCCGACGACTGCGCCGGCCTGGCCGAGCCGGAGCTGCTGGCCAAGGATGCGCCGGACCTGGATCTGTATCACCCCTGGGCGCTGGATGCCGAGCATGCGATCGCGCTCGCCCTGCGCATGGAGCGGGCGGCCCTGGCCACCGACAAGCGCATCAGCAACACCGACGGCACGGCGGTCTCGGCCTCGCAGGGGCAGTTCATTCTGGCGACGACGCACGGCTTCATGGACGGCTACCCCTATTCGCGCCAGAGCCTGTCGATCGCGCCGATCGCCAAGGACCGTTCCGGCATGCAGCGCGACGACTGGTATGTCAGCGAACGCCGCGCCGAAGACCTGGCCGAGCCCGAGCGCGTGGGCCGCTACGCCGCCGAGCGCGCCCTGGCCCGCCTGCACGCCCGCAAGCTGGACACGCGCAAGTGCCCAGTACTGTTCGAGGCGCCGCTGGCCTGCGGCCTGCTCGGCAGCTTCGTGCAGGCCGCCAGCGGCGGCGCGCTGTATCGCGATGCGTCCTTCTTCGTGGGCAAGATGGGCGAGCAGGTGCTCGCCAGCCACATCGACATTCTTGAGGACCCGCATGTGCCCGGCGCCATCGGCTCGTGCTTCTTCGACGACGAAGGCGTCGCCACGAAGAAGCGCACCGTGCTGGAAGCCGGCGTGCTCAAGGGCTGGTTCCTGTCCACCTACACCGCCCGCAAGCTCAAGCTGCCCACCACAGGCAATGCCGGCGGCTCGCACAACTTGAGCCTGACCAGCCGCCTGACACAACCCGGCGACAACTTTGCGGCCATGCTGCGCAAGATGGGATGCGGCCTGCTCGTCACCGAACTGCTCGGCCAGGGCGTGAACTACGTGAACGGCGACTACTCGCGCGGCGCTTCCGGCTACTGGGTGGAGAACGGCGTGATCCAGTACCCGGTGGAGGAAATCACGATCGCCGGCAACATGGCGCAGATGTTCAAGGACATCGCCGCCGTGGGCGCCGACGTGCTGCGCCGGGGCACCAAGGTCACGGGCTCCATCCTGATCAGCGAGATGGCCATCGCGGGCAATTGACTCGCGCAAGGGTGCACGTGCCCAGCCCGCGGCGTGCCAGACAGCGCACGCGTCCGGACCGAAGCTGACGCTCGCCTGACTGCTGTGCATTTTTGTGTGGTCCGGTGCGGAATAACCCGCATCTGAATCGGCACCCTGCTGACTAGAATCCTTGGGTCATCTGCGTGACCGCAGTGCAACTGTGCCGCTGCGCATCCCGTGACAATCCCCGCCCAATGACCCCTGCCCACAGGGGCGATCGGGAGGATCGGCAACTGCAAGGAGACTTCATGGAACGTCGTTCGTTCGTCAAAGGCGCCGGTATTGCCGGCGTTCTGGCCGCCGGTGTCGCACCCGCGGTTCACGCCCAACAAAACATCCGCTGGCGCCTGGCCTCGTCCTTCCCCAAGGCGCTGGACACGATCTACGGCGCTGCCGAGGTCTTCTCCAAGTTCGTGAGCGACGCCTCGGGCGGCCGCTTCCAGATTTCGGTGCATGGCGCCGGTGAACTGGCCCCGGCCTTCGGCACGGCCGACGCCGTGGAAAAGGGCACTGTGGAAATGACCCACACGGCCCCCTATTACTTCTTCGGCAAGAACGAAGCCTTCGCCTTCGACTGCGCCGTGCCCTTTGGCATGAACAGCCGCCAGCTGTCCGCGTGGATGTACGAAGGCAACGGCATGAAGCTGATGCGCGAGTTCTACGCCAAGCTGAACATCGTGAACTTCCCCGGCGGCAATACCGGCACCCAGATGGGCGGCTGGTACCGCAAGGAAATCAAGACCGTCAATGACATCAAGGGCCTGAAGATGCGCATCGGCGGCTTCGGCGGCAAGGTGCTCGAGCGCATCGGCGGTGTACCGCAGAACATCCCGGGCGGCGAGATCTATCAGGCGCTGGAAAAGGGCACGATCGACGCCACCGAGTGGGTCGGTCCGTACGACGACGAGAAGCTGGGCTTCAACAAGGTCGCCCCCTTCTATTACTACCCCGGCTGGTGGGAAGGCGGCGCCCAGCTGTCCTTCTACATCAACAGCAAGGCCTGGGCTGCGCTGCCCAAGGATCTGCAGGCGATCGTCGAGGCCGCGGCCAGCCACGCCCACGTGGACATGCAGGCCAAGTACGACCTGCGCAACCCGCAGGCGCTCAAGCGTCTGGTGGCCAACAAGACCCAGTTGCGTCCGATGCCGGCCCCGATCATGGAAGCCGCGTTCAAGGCCGCCAACGAGTTCTACGCCGAACTCGCCACCAAGAACCCGGACTGGAAGAAGATCGGCGACGACTACTTCCGCGCCCGCAATGACATGATCGCCTGGTTCCGCTTCGGCGAGCAGACCTTCGACACCTTCATGTCGCGCAACGTGCGCTGATTCTTCCAGCGCGCATGCAAAAGCCCGGCTTCGGCCGGGCTTTTTTCATTTGTTTTCGGCCATTGATTTCGCTGTACTGAAATCGATCAGAACCGTTGCCCCAAAAGCGGAAAGCCGGTTTTGTCCAATCAGAAATACACGCTTTTCGGCCATTCTTTAGATCGTCAGTTAGATACGCCGCCGCCCCCTGAGCTGATGCTCGCCCGGAAACAAAACACCCGGCGCAGAGGCCGGGTGTTTGAGGCGGCGCAGGTGCGCGTCAGGGCTTGGGCTGACTGACCTTGCCGTCCTCGATCTTCTGCTGCAGCAGCTTGGCGGGGTCGTCGGCCGGCTCCTCGGGCGGTGGCAGCGGCATGCCACCGGCATCCGTCTTGGGTGCGTTCGGGTCTGCAGGCTTGGGCTCCTCGCCCGGTACGGGCAGCCCTTGCTCGACAGGGATCTCGAGCTTCAGCGTGGACTCGTCGACCGTCACTGCCTTCTCGACATGCTCGGTCACGATCTGCGGGAAGAACATGATCACGCCAACCATGAACAGCTGGATCAGGATGTAGGGCACGGATCCCTTGTAGATGTCCGCCGTGCTGAAGGCCGGAATGGTCTGGCCGGTGACTTTGTCGGTGTAGTCCTTGGCCGGCGCCACGCTGCGCAGATAGAACAGCGCAAAGCCGAAGGGCGGCGTCAGGAAGCTGGTCTGCAGGTTCATGGCGATCATGACGCCGAACCACACCAGATCGATGTTCAGCCCCTCGGCAATCGGCTTGAGCAGGGGCAGCAGGATGAAGCTGATCTCGAAGAAGTCGATAAAGCAGCCGAGGATGAAGATCAGCACGTTCACCACGATCAGGAAGCCGATCTGCTCGCCCGGCACCTTGTCGAACAGATGCTTGACCCACTCGGGGCCGTCAATGCCCTGGAAGGTCAACGCGAACACGGTGGAGCCCACCAGCACGAAGAGCACGAAGCAGGACAGCTTGGTGGTGGTGTCCAGCGCCTGGATCATCAGCTTCTTGTCCAGGCGGCGGCGCGAGAAGGCCATCAGCAGCGCACCCACGGCACCCATGGCGCCGCCTTCGGTGGGCGTGGCAATGCCCAGGAAGATCGTGCCCAGCACCAGAAAGATCAGCGCCAGCGGCGGAATGAGCACAAAGGTCACACGCTCGGCCAGCTTGGACAGCAGGCCCAGCTTGAGGAACTTGTTGAACACCGCCAGCACCCAGGCCAGGATCACCGAGGCCGTCACCGACATGACGACGATCTCGTCCTCGGGAATATCCTTGCGCTTCCAGATGGCTTTGACGATGTCGTCGTAGAAGTGCGCCATCAGCCAGCCCACCACCACGCAGGTGATGGCCAGCGCCACCAGCGAGGTGTAGCCACCCGAGCCGTTCGGCTCCTTGTAGATGCGGGCCTCAGGCGGCAGCGCCGGCACCCACTTGGGCTTGAAGATGGCCAGCAGGATGATGAAGGCGGCGTACAGGGCGATCAGCATCAGCGCGGGTTCCAGCGCGCCGGCATACATGTCGCCCACCGAGCGGCCGAGCTGGTCGGCCATGATGATCAGCACCAGCGAAGGCGGCACGATCTGCGCCAGCGTGCCCGAGGCGGTGATGGTGCCCGCCGCGATCGCGCGGTTGTAGCCATAGCGCAGCATGATGGGCAGGGAGATCAGACCCATGGAGATCACGGATGCTGCAACCACGCCCGTGGTGGCTGCCAGCAGCGCACCCACGAAGATCACGGCCAGCGCCACGCCGCCGCGCACCGGCCCAAACACCTGCCCGACGGTCTCGAGCAGGTCCTCGGCCATGCCGGATCGCTCAAGGATGATCCCCATGAAGGTGAAGAAGGGGATGGCCAGCAGCGTGTCATTGGCCATGATGCCGTAGATGCGCAGCGGCAGCAGGCCAAAGAAGTTGGCTGGCACCAGGCCGAGCTCGATGGCGACGAAGCCGAAGAACATGCCGGTGGCTGCGAGGCCGAAGGCCACCGGAAAGCCGGTCAGCAGGAAGAATAAAAGCGCCAGAAACATGATCGGCGCGAGGTTTGCAGCAATGAACTGAAGCATGGATGGGTTCCCTGGAATCTTGTTCTGTGTGGCCGGCGCTTATTGGATCTGCTCACCCTTGGGCGGGAACAGATGCGGCAGCGCGCCGCTCAGGAAACCGAAGCGCTTGATCAGCTCGGAGATGGATTGCGCCAGCAGCAGCAAGAAGCCCACAGGCAGCATCAGATAAACGGGCCAGCGGATCAGGCCACCGGCGTTCGACGACATTTCGCCAGACTTGTAGGCATCTATCGCGTAGGGGAAGGACAGCCAGACCACGAAGATGCACAGCGGGATCAAAAACACCACAAAGCCGATGATGTCGATCCAGGCCTTGGCCTTGTCAGACACGCGGCTGGAGACGAAGTCGATGCGCACATGCTCATTGACCAGCAGGGTGTAGGCCGCCGCGCCGAGGAACACGGCCGCAAACAGATACCACTGCACTTCAAGCCAGGCGTTCGAACTGGTGTCGAACAGCTTGCGGATCACGGCATTGCCGCAGCTGATGAGTACCACGGCCAGCACCAGCCAGAACACGGCACGGCCGATCTTGAGGTTGATCCAGTCGATCCCGCGCGAGATCGCAAGCAATCCATTCACTGTCAGTCTCCTTGTCCCTTTTTTGTCTCTTCGGCGGCCTCGCAGCCGCCGCGCCTACCGCGCGTCACGTGCGAGCGCAGCGTTCGCATCCGGCTGACTGGGTCCGTGGTTCGGACCTCCTGCGCCGACGACGCCTGTTGTTCCGGGCATGCACATTGCACCTTGCGGCTGGCGCTTTGCAGCACGCAGCCGTCAGTGCAGCCCGTCGCCCGATGGTAGCGGTGCGTTCTGGCACACGCAGCCTCGCATCCGAAGATTGCGGCAGAGCGCAATGTGCCGCAAGCGCGCGCCGGATTGCTGACAGCGACCTGTCCGGCAGTCGTGCGATTCGGCTTTGCCCGGCGCAGCGCGCCGTCCGTCTAGGGAAAACGAGAGTGCCGTCGCGCAGGACACTGCAGCGTCACGCCAACATGGCGCGCCAGCGCGCGGCCTGCTTGCGCACCTGCGCCGGGGCCGTGCCGCCGAGGTGATTGCGCGCCGCCACACTGCCCTCCAGCGTGAGCAGGGGCAGCACGGCTTCGGTGGCCTGCGGCACCACCTCGCGCAGCTGCGCCAGGCTCAATGCGCTGAGGTCCACGCCCAGGCCGTCGGCGTGGCGCACGGCGTGCGCCACGAGCTCGTGCGCGTCCCGGAAGGCCATGCCCTGCTTGACCAGCCAGTCGGCCAGATCGGTGGCGGTGGCGTGCCCGCGCAGGGCGGCGGCGCGCATGGCTGCCGGCTTGACGCGGATGCCGGGCACGAGATCCACGAAGATGCGCAGGGTGTCGAGCAGCGTGTCCACCGTGTCGAACAGCGGCTCCTTGTCTTCCTGGTTGTCCTTGTTGTAGGTGAGCGGCTGGCCCTTCATGAGCGTGAGCAGGCCCATGAGGTGGCCGATCACGCGGCCCGTCTTGCCGCGCCCGAGCTCCGGCACGTCCGGGTTCTTCTTCTGCGGCATGATCGACGAGCCGGTGCAGAACCGGTCGGCCAGGTCGATGAAGCCCACGCTCTGGTTCATCCAGAGAATGAGTTCCTCGGAAAAGCGCGAGATGTGCGTCATCACCAGCGCCGCCGCCGCGGTGAATTCGATGGCGAAGTCACGGTCGCTCACGGCATCCAGCGAGTTCTGGCACACCCCCTCGAAGCCCAGGGTGCGCGCCACGCGCTCCCGGTCGATCGGGTAGCTGGTGCCCGCCAACGCTGCGGCGCCCAGCGGCAGACGGTTCACGCGGGCGCGGCAGTCCGCCATGCGCTCGGCGTCACGGCCGAACATCTCCACATAAGCCAGCAGGTGGTGGCCAAAGCTCACGGGCTGCGCCACCTGCAGGTGAGTGAAGCCGGGCAGGAGGGTGTCGGCCTGCTGCTCGGCCAGATCGACCAGCGCGCGCTGCAGGGCCTTGAGCGCGCCGGAAATGGCATCGATCTCGCCGCGCAGCCACAGGCGGATGTCGGTGGCGACCTGGTCGTTGCGCGAGCGGCCGGTGTGCAGGCGCTTGCCGGCGTCGCCGATCAGCGCCGTGAGCCGTGCCTCGATGTTGAGATGCACGTCCTCGAGTTCCACCTTCCACTCGAACTGACCGGCCTCGATTTCGCCCTTGATTTGCGCCATGCCGCGGCGGATCGCGGCCTCGTCGTCTGCACTGATGATGCCCTGCGCGGCAAGCATGTCGGCATGGGCCAGCGAGCCCTCGATGTCCGCGAACGCCAGACGCTTGTCGAAGCCGACCGAGGCGGTATAACGCTGCACGATGGCGGCAACGGGCTCGGAGAAGCGGGCGGACCAGGCTTCGGTCTTGTTGGCGAGCTGTGAAGTCATGGGGCGTGTCTCTTGTCTGTTTGGCGGGCGGCAAGCCGCGCCTGGGGCCGGGCGAGGTGTGGCAATGCGCGAATGTCTTGCAATGTATCCCTGCTTCCGGCAAGCGGCCGAGCGAACGGCCGGCTCAACGGGAGTGGCCTGAACTCTACGGCCGAAAAAGAACGTTTCTTGGCATCTGAAATGTGCCTATCCGCTTGTCTGATGCGGATTACGGCTTGTATTTGATCAACGAAAATTCTGGCCGAAATAGAATGAATCAAGCAGGGATGTGCTTCTTCACTGCATGCCACCGCTGGGGCGACGCCTGCTTTGCCCCCCTGCCTGTGGGCTTGAGTCAGCCAGTGCGCAATTCACGATCGGGTCATCACGATCGGATCGCAATTGAATCAATTCTAGCGATATTTAGAATCGAGATTTTCGATTGATCACCCCCCAAAGAACCCCCGCAAAGAGCACCACCTCCACTCTGACCGACCCACGTGGCATTGATTGACCCCCCTCCGCCAGCCGCAAGCAGCGCCGTGCCTGCCGCGCCGGCCAGTGCCCTGGGCACGCGCGCGCCCGTGTTGCCGGATGCGTGCAACTACGGCATTGCGCTGCGGCTGCTGCTTGCGGTCAATGCGGTGGTGCTGGTGGCCACGCTGCCCGGCTCGGTCTCGGCCGGCGCCTGGTTCGAGAGCTTTGTGGAACGCGCCGCCGTGCTGGAGCCGGCTGCGCTGCTGTCCATCGTCCTGTGCTGCAGCCTGCGCAAGATGGCTGCCCGCGAGGCACGCTGGCTGCAATGGCTCGCGCTGGGATTGATCGTCACTTGCCCGGCGGTGCTGGCCCATGTCGTGGTGGTCACCCTGAACCAGCGTGATCTCTCCAGCTGGGGCCTGCTCGGCGTGGTCGTCAGCGCACTGGGCCTGGGCGCCAGTGCCAGCTTGGCCCTGCAGTGGCGCAGCGCGCAGCGCCAGCCGGCGCTGGTGGCGGCCCGGGTGGCAGCGCTGTCGGCCCGGATCCGGCCGCACTTCTTCTTCAACGCACTCAATTCGACGCTCGGCGTCATTCGCACCGAGCCGCGCGTGGCCGAAAGCATGATCGAGGATCTGGCCGAGCTCTTCCGCGGCCTGGCGACTGGCGACGCCGTGGTACCGCTCCAGCAGGAGGCCACGCTGGCCCGGCGCTATCTGGCGGTGGAACAGCAGCGTCTGGGCGAACGGCTCACCGTGCACTGGCTCCAGGACCCCGGGCTGGAGGACGCGCTCGTCCCGCAGCTCACCCTGCAGCCCCTGGTGGAAAACGCCGTTCGGCACGGCGTGGAGCCGGCTGGCGAGCCCGAGCCAGTGGATGTACGCATACGCGCCGAAGGCCGGGTGCTGATCATGCGCGTGGAAAACGCGATGCCCAGCACGCCGGCAAGCGGGGCACACGCCGCGCCGCGGCCCGGCAGCCAGACCGCGCTGACCAACATCCGCGAGCGGCTGATGCTGCTGCACGACCTCGAAGCCAGCCTGGACACCCAGGCCTCGCGCGGGCGCTTCACAGCCGAACTGCGCATTCCGTTGGTCCGGCGCCGCGCCGACTGAACGCCAGGGCGGCGCCGCATGTACAGCGCGCGCCCGGCTGTGTCACGATTCACCCATGCTTGAACTCGTGATCGTGGACGACGAAGCCCTGGCCCGCATGCGCATGCGCAATCTGCTGGCCGACCTTGCGCCGGAGCTGCCCAACCGCGTGCTGGGCGAGGCCGGCTCGGCCACCGAACTGCGCACCCTGCTCGAAAGCCACAGCCCCCACGCGCTGCTGCTCGATGTGCAGATGCCGGGCGCCGACGGAATGAGCATCGCCACTGACCTGAAAGCCCGCGCGGCGCGCGGCGAGCAGGTGCCGCACGTGATCTTTGTGACTGCCTTTGCCGAGCATGCTGTCAATGCCTTTGAGCTTGCGGCGATCGACTACCTTGTCAAGCCGGTGAAGACTGCGCGCCTGCTTGAGGCCCTGCGTCGGGTGCCGGTGGCGCGCGAGAACGACGTGCCGAGCATCACGGTGGTGGAGCGCGGCCGCATCCTGCGGGTGCCGGTAGCCGAGGTGCTCTATCTCAAGGCTGAAATGAAGTACGTCACGATCCGCACGCGCGAGCGCGAATTCCTCAGCGAGGAACCGCTCACGGCCCTTGAAGCCCAATTTCCTGATCATTTCGTGCGCATCCACCGCAATGCCCTGGTCTCGCGCCATGCCATTGCGGGCATTGAACGCGCCCGCCCGGGCGCTGCTGTGCATGCGGATGCCGATGGCGACGCCGAGCGCGACGGGGAGCGCACCTGGCAGGTCCTGCTGCACGGTTGTGAGGAGCGCCTGGACGTCAGCCGCCGCCAGGTGGCCCAGGTGAAGGAATTCCTGCGCGCCTGAGGCTGGGGAAGGCGCTCTGCGCGCAGCCAATCCGCGCTTGACCGATCGACCGCTTGCCTGCAACGCGCAGCCGTCCGGCGCCCGGGGGGTTCCGCTTTGCAATCACACGTGCGAATCGCCCTTGAAACAGGCTGCGGCATGCCCATGTCCACGCCAACCCGGCAAATGACGAGTTCGCAAAGGGTCACTTGCCCCGGCATCGGGTTGTCCCGCCGGGTCAGCCTCGATGCGCACGCCTATACTTTTGGGTTTGTCCGCGTCGGGTTTGGCGTCTTGCCGACCCGCCGCTTTTTCTCCCTAGGAGCCTTCAGCAGTGTTCATCTCGAATGCCTACGCCCAAGCCGCGGCCGCCACCCCACCTTCCGCCATGGGTCAGCTGGCCAGCTTCCTGCCCATCATCCTGATGTTCGTGATCTTCTGGTTCCTGCTGATCCGTCCGCAGATGAAGCGCCAGAAGGAGCATCGCGCCCTGCTCGAAGCCCTCAAGAAGGGCGATGAGGTTGTCACCGCCGGTGGCATCGTCGGCGAAGTCACTGCGGTCAAGGACCAGTACGTCACCGTCTCGGTCAACCAGGGTGACGCCACCGTCGAAATGCTGCTGCAGAAGCAGGCCGTGCAGACCGTGCTGCCCAAGGGCACGATCAAGGCCCTGTAATCGGTACCGTCGGCCCGAAAGTCATTCCCGGGCCGGACCACCGCAGGCGCGCGCACTCATCCCGCCATGATCCGCGCCTGCCATATGCCCCACCCGCACCTGTCGCGTTCCCCTGCCGCTTGCGCCGTGCGCGCATGCTCGGCCTAGCCCCACCGGAACCTCTCCGACCATGAACCGATACCCCCTCTGGAAGTACATCACCGTGATCGTCGTGGTCGCGCTGGGCTTCCTCTATTCGCTGCCCAACCTGTATGGCGAGCAACCTGCGGTGCAGGTGAGTTCTGCGCGGCCCACCGTGAAGGTGGACCCGGCGGCACTGACGCGCGTCGAAGAGATCCTGACGACCGCCAAGATCCAGCACCGCGGCATGAGCTTTGACGGCGGCAACAGCCCCTCGGTGCGTGCGCGCTTTGCAGACGTCGAGACCCAGAAGCTGGCCAAGGAAGCGATTGAGGCCGCGCTGAACCCGGACAAGCAGGCGCCCAACTACATCGTGGCGCTCAACTTGATGCCCGCTTCGCCCGCCTGGCTGACCAGCATCCGCGCGCTGCCCATGTATCTGGGTCTTGACCTGCGCGGCGGCGTGCACTTCCTGCTGCAGGTGGACATGAAGGCCGCGGTGGCCAAGCGCATCGAAACGGTGCAGACCGACATCCGCACCACCCTGCGCGACAAGAACATCCGCGGCGGCAGCACCAGCCGCGTGGGCGACACCGTGGAGGTGCGCTTCACCGATGCTGAACAGGCCGATCGCGCGCGCGCCGCGCTCACTGACGCGCTGCAGGAATTCAACTTTGTCAGCGTTGCTGATGGCAGCAACATCGTCTTGCGTGCCACGCTCAAGCCGGAATCGCTGCGCACCATCCAGGACAGCGCCATTGCCCAGAACATCTCCACGCTGAACAACCGCGTGAACGAGTTGGGCGTGGCCGAGCCCGTGATCCAGCAGCAGGGCGCGGACCGCATCGTCGTGCAGCTGCCCGGCGTGCAGGACGTGGCCCGCGCCAAGAACATCATCGGCCGCACCGCCACCCTCGAATTCCGCCTGAATGCAGAGCCCAACGACGTGCTCTCCGACACCTTCCCGGATGGCGGCCGCCCGGTAAATGTGAAGCGCCAGATCCTGGTGACGGGCGACAACCTCTCGGACGCCCAGCCGGGCTTCGACTCGCAGACCCAGCAGCCGAGCGTGAACCTCGTGCTCGATGCCAAGGGCGGCCGAATCATGCGCGACACCACGCGTGACAACATCGGCAAGCAGATGGCCATCATCCTGTTCGAGAAGGGCAAGGGCGAGATCATCAGCAATGCCACCATCCGTGGCGAGTTCGGCAATCGCTTCCAGATCTCCGGCGCCATGAACACGCAGCAGGCCAATGACCTGGCCCTGCTGCTGCGCGCCGGCTCGCTGGCCGCGCCGATGGACATCGTCGAGGAGCGCACCGTGGGTGCGAGCCTGGGCAAGGAAAACATCGAAGCCGGCTTCAAGTCGATGATGTACGGCTTCATCGCCATCAGCATCTTCATGGTCGTGTACTACGCGCTGATGGGCCTGTTCTCGGTGCTCGCCCTGGCCGCCAACGTGATGCTGCTGATCGCGTTGCTCTCGGTCATCCAGGCCACACTTACCCTGCCCGGCATTGCCGCCATCGCACTGACCATCGGCATGGCGATCGACGCGAACGTGCTGATCAACGAGCGCATCCGCGAGGAGCTGCGTGCCGGCCGGTCCGCCGCTCAGGCGCTGCATGAGGGCTTCGACAAGGCCTGGGCCACGATCCTGGACTCCAACATCACGACGCTCATTGCAGGTGTGGCGCTGTTTGCCTTCGGTTCCGGCCCGATCCGCGGCTTTGCCGTGGTGCACTGCCTGGGCATCATCACCAGCATGTTCTCCGCCGTGATGGTGGCTCGCGCGCTGACCCTGTTCTGGTATGGCCGCGAAAAGAAGCTGAAGACGATCTCGATCGGCCAGATCTGGCGCCCAGAAGACGGCGCGAGCAAAAACACCAAACCCGAAGCGAAGGCCTGAGGAGACCGCCATGGAACTGTTCCGCATCAAGCGCGACATCCCCTTCATGCGCCACGCGCTGGCGTTCAACATCTTCAGCTTCATCACCTTTGCGCTGGCGGTGTTCTTCCTGTGGCACAAGGGACTGAACCTGTCGATTGAATTCACCGGCGGGGCCGTGGTGGAGGCGCGCTATGAGCAGCCCGCCAATCTTGAGGGCATTCGCAAGGCGATGGAAGCGCAGGGCGTGGGCGAGCCGCTCGTGACCCTGTTCGGCAGCTCGCGCGATGTGCTGGTGCGTCTGTCGGCGCGCGACATGCAGAAGGATGCCTTTTCTCGCGTGAAGGACAACGGCGTGCGCACGATCGATGCCGATCGCATCATCGAGAACGTGCTGCGCGCCGGCGGCCCGCTGGTCAAGGAGCCGTTCACGCAGCCCGACGGCACCGTGGTTCAGAAGGAAAAGGTGCAGCGGGTCGAACTGATCAGCGGCCAGGTGGGCAAGGAACTCTACGAGGCCGGTGCACTGGCGCTGCTGGTGGTGTGCATCGGCATCATGCTGTATCTGGCCTTCCGCTTCGAGTGGAAGTTCGCGGTGGCGGCCATCGTCGCCAACCTGCACGACATCATCATCATCCTGGGGGTGTTTGCCTTCTTCCAGTGGGAGTTCTCGCTCGCCGTGCTGGCGGCGGTGCTGGCGGTGCTGGGCTACTCGGTGAACGAGTCGGTGATCATCGCCGACCGGATCCGCGAGAACTTCCGCAAGATGCGCAAGGCCAGCGTGACCGAGGTGATCGACAACGCCATCACCAGCACGATCTCGCGCACCATCATCACCCATGGCACGACCGAGACCATGGTGATCTTCATGCTGCTGTTCGGCGGCCCGGTGCTGCACTACTTCGCCATCGCGCTGACCATCGGCATCGTGTTCGGCATCTATTCGTCGGTGCTCGTGATGGCGCCGATCACCAAGTGGCTGGGCATCAGCCGCGAGGACCTGATCAAGCCCATCAAGAAGGAAGGCGAAGACCAGCCGGAGCTGGAGTTCCCCGAACCCCGGCCCTGAACGGCACCTGCCCACTGAAAGCCGCCCGCGCAATCCGCGGGCGGCTTTTTTTCCGGGCGCGGTTTCGGGACAATCGGAGACTTCATCTTGGGAGGGTGGACATGAGGGTTCTGGTCTGGGACTGGCCGACGCGGGCGTTTCACTGGCTGCTGGCCATCTGCGTGATCGGTTCGATCGTCAGCGTGAAGATCGGTGGCAATGCCATGAACTGGCACTTCCGCTTCGGCTACTGCGTGCTCGGGCTGGTGCTGTTCCGCATCGTCTGGGGGTTTGTGGGCAGCCGCTACGCGCGCTTTGCCAGCTTTCCGCCCTCGCCCATGCGAGCCCTGGCCTACCTGCGTGGCAAGGTGGGCGAGACGCTGGGTCACAACCCGATCGGCGCGTTCTCGGTCTACGCCCTGCTGCTGCTGTTCGGTGCACAGGCCGTGGGCGGGCTGTTTGCCAATGACGACATTGCGTTCGAGGGGCCGCTGGCCAAGTTCGTGTCCAGCGAGACCGTGAGCCTGATCACGCGCCTGCACAAGCTCAATGAATGGGTGCTGTATGGGCTGGTGGCGCTGCACCTCGGGGCGATCCTGTATTACCGCTTCGTGCAGAAGGACGACCTGCTCGGCCCGATGATCACGGGCACCAAGCCGGGCGCGCCGGAGGCCGCGGCACCATGGAGCGCCGGCCGGTCAATCCTTGCGCTGGCGCTTGCCGGCGCCGCCGCGGGCGCCGTCTGGTGGATCGTCAATCTCGGCAAGAGTGTGCAGACGTTCTAGGTCAGCGCCGGCGGAGGGCGACGATGCTCTCCGCTTGTCCAGAGCCATTCTTCAGGCAGTTTGCCCTGGAGAGGCGCATGGAATGGACTTCTCCTGTTTCCCACGGCGCCAGATCAAGCATTCATGCGGCTTTCCAGGGCAAATCGGCTGGAAAGCCGCGCCCAACAACCGATTTGTGGCGCAGGGGCCTCGCGCTTGCATGCGCTCGGTCTTCCGGCGGCAGCGAGCTGTGCTCGCTGATACCCCGCCGTCAGCGCCCGCCAACCGATTTGTGGCGCAGGGGCCTCGCGCTTGCATGCGCTCGTCGTTCCGCCGGGGCCAAGCGTTGCTTGGCCTGGCCCAGATCCACCTTCCGGCGCCAGCGAGCGGTGCTCGCTGAAACCCCGCCGTCAGCACGGGACAAGCGGACAGCCGTTCTCAAGCGCAAAAAGAACAAGGCCCGCGCGGGCGGGCCTTGTTGCATCTGACGGAAAACCGGGCTTACTTGCCGCGGAAGTCGTCGTGGCAGGCCTTGCAGCTGGCGCCCACGTTGCCAAATGCGCCGCGCAGGTCTTCCACCTTGCCCGTCTTGGATGCTGCCACCAGCTTGGCGGCGGCGTCCTGCAGACCGTCTTGAGCCTTCTTGAACTTGTCCGCTTCCTTCCAGATGGCCGGCAGGGACTTGGGGCTTTCCGTGCCCGCGCCGAAGGCCGTCCAGGGCAGGCCAGCCATCATGGCGATGATTTCTGCATTGCGCTGCACTTCAGCGGCGTTGTAGGGGCGATCGCCCTTCACGACGGCGTTGAGCCCGCCCATGCTGCGGCCCATCACGGTGAACACCGACTGGCGGTACTTCACGGCGTCTTCGGGCTTGGCGAATTGGGCATGGCTGACGGGGCTGGCCAGCAGTACAGCGGCGGCCACGGCGGCCATGACGAGGGGACGAAGCATGGAGGACCTCACTGAAGGGTTAGGGAAAACGCGTGGAAAGCAGCCACCGGCGGAGTATGGCCAATGTGATGCGGTTCGCGCAATCCCGATCTGGCGGTCGGTGACATTGGTTACATCCGCCCGACGCGGCTCAATCCACCCGACGGATCCGGCGCCCGTCTTGCACTGCAGCAAAGCCGAGCGCTGCCAACACCTCGTCACGGCACGGTGCGCCCGCCACCAGCACCGTACCGCCCTGCCGTGCCCACCAGGCGCAGCCAATTCGCAACAGATCACGCGCCACGCCCTGTCGGCAGGCCTCGGGCGCAACGCCAAGCCACACCATCGAGGCCTCGGCCTGCGGGCCGCGGCGCAGTGCGAGCACTCCGATGAGCTGTTCGGCGCGCCGCGCTACAAAGCAGGCGGCGCCGTCCAGCACCGCAGGGTCCAGTTCAAGTCCGGCGCCGCGCGCGAAATCGACCAGCGTGCCGGCCAGCAGGCGCTGCGGGCCCAGGCAGCTAAACGCGCTGGGCAAGCGCGGCGGCCTTGCCGATGTAGCCGCCA
Source organism: Burkholderiales bacterium (assembly GCA_027484405.1). GTDB lineage: Bacteria > Pseudomonadota > Gammaproteobacteria > Burkholderiales > Burkholderiaceae_C > Piscinibacterium. The sequence continues at coordinate 8,245 of JAIXTA010000133.1, read as the reverse complement.
GGCGTGAGCGCCAGCAGCCGCTCGCGCGCAGGCTGGGGAATCTCGAGCGTCTCGACGAACTCGCGCAGGCCTTCGGGCGTGATGCCCTTGCCGCGGGTCAGTGCCTTGAGCTTCTCGTAGGGCTCGGGTACGCCGTAGCGGCGCATCACGGTCTGTACCGCTTCAGCCAGCACTTCCCAGCTGGCGTCGAGATCTTCGGCCAGACGGGCGTGATTGACCTCCAGCTTGCACAGACCGCGGGAGAGTGATTCCAACGCGAGCAGGCTGTAGCCCAGGCCCACCCCCATGTTGCGAAGCACCGTGGAGTCGGTCAGGTCGCGCTGCCAGCGGGAGACCGGCAGCTTTTCGGCCATGTGCTTGAGCACCGCATTGCCCAGACCCAGGTTGCCCTCGGCGTTCTCGAAGTCGATGGGGTTGACCTTGTGCGGCATGGTGGACGAACCCACCTCGCCTTCCTTCAAGCGCTGCTTGAAGTAACCCAGGCTGATGTAGCCCCAGATGTCGCGCGCGATGTCGATCAGGATGGTGTTGGTGCGGGCCACGGCATCAAACAGCGCGGCCATGTAGTCGTGCGGCTCGATCTGGATGGTGTGCTCGTTGAAGCGCAGCCCCAGGGCGCCCTCCACCACCCGGCGCGAGAACGCCTCCCAGTCCACTTCGGGGTAGGCGATCATGTGCGCGTTGTAGTTGCCCACGGCACCGTTCATCTTGGCCAGCAGCTCCACGCCGGCAATCTGAGCCCGGGCGCGCGCGAGGCGCGCGACCACATTGGCAAATTCCTTGCCCAAGGTCGTCGGGCTCGCGGTCTGACCATGCGTGCGCGAGAGCATGGGGACGGCCGCGTTGGTGTGCGCAATGTCGCGCAGCTGCTGCACGACCTTGTCCAGCCGAGCCAGCAGCAGATCGCGCGCGCCCTTGAGCATCAGCGCATGGCTGGTGTTGTTGATGTCTTCGCTGGTGCAGGCAAAGTGGAAGAACTCGGCGTAGGGCAGCACCGCCGGGCGGGCCTTGACCTGCTCCTTGAGCCAGTACTCCACCGCCTTCACGTCATGATTGGTGATGGATTCGATCTTCTTGATCGCCGCGCTGTCCCGGGCGGCAAAGCCGTCACCCAAGGCAGTGAGCCAGACGCGATCATCGGCCGCAAGCGGCGGGAATTCCGGCAGGCCGGCGTCGGACAGGGCGATGAACCACGCGATCTCCACGCGCACGCGCTGCTTCATGAGTGCGTGCTCACTGAGCCAGTCGCGCAGACCGGAGACCTTGGCCGCGTAGCGGCCGTCCAGCGGCGACAACGCGAGCAGTTCAGTGAAATCCTGGGCCTGCACCTCGTGTGCGGCGTTGCTTTGTGTCATGAAAACTCCCTAACAGCGCCGCATTTTAGTGAGTCGCGCAGCCCACACGCCGCCTTGAAGCGACGCGTCCGATTCCTCACTAAAGGGGCTTTGATACACTCGATTTCACCTCTGGAGCCCCTGCAAAACCGGCTTCGGCAGGTCTCCTCGCGAGTGCGCCAGCCACTCCTTCTCGCCCGAAAAACAACGCAAGAACACCAACAGGCCCCATGAAGCTCATCGGTTCACTGACCAGCCCCTACGTACGCAAGGTGCGGATCGTGATGGCGGAGAAAAAGCTCGACTACCGCCTCGAACTCGAGGACGTCTGGGCGGCCGACTCCAGGATCACGGCATCCAACCCGCTGGCCAAGGTGCCCTGCCTCATCATGGAAGACGGCGGTGCGGTATTCGATAGCCGGGTGATCGTCGAATACGTGGACACACTCTCGCCTGTGGGCAAGCTCATCCCCGGTACCGGCCGCGAGCGCGCCGAGGTCAAGACCTGGGAAGCGCTGGCCGACGGCATCTGCGACGCCGCCATCCTCGTTCGACTGGAGAAGACCGGGGCATTCCGCAAGGACAGCGAGCGCTGCCAGGCCTGGATCGATCGCCAGATGGCCAAGGTCACCGAAGGGCTGCGCGCCGCTTCCGCTGCGCTCGACGAGCGGGCCTGGTGCGTGGGCAACACATGTACCCTGGCCGACATTTCCATTGGGGTCGCATTGGGTTACCTCGACTTCCGCTTCCCCGACATTGCCTGGAAGACGGAGTACGCCAATCTCGCTGCGCATGCCGAGAAGCTGAACAAGCGACCGAGCTTCATCGACACCGCACCGCCGCAAGGCTGAGTCTGCGGCACCATGGCCGCGGAACCCTCAAACCCCGCTTCACCCCGGCGCAGCCGCGCAGATATCGTTGATGCCCTGCGCATCTGGGCTCTCCTGGGTGTGTTCATCGTGAACTTCGTGTCCTATCCGGGCACGCCGATGAGCACCCCGATCGGATCGCCGAATCCGGCCAACTCAAGCTTCGCGCTGGGCATCCATGCCTTCATTGCCACGGTATTCCAGGGGAAGTCCTACCCGCTGCTGATGTTCCTCTTTGGCTACAGCTTCGCGCTGTCGATGCGCAGCCTGAGCAGTGCATCCTCGCTCGAAGCTGCGCTGCTGCACCGCAAGGGGCGCATGCAGATCCTGCTTGCGCTGGCGCTGGTGCACGGCCTGTTTGTCTACATGGGCGACATCCTCACCTCGTACGCCGTCTGCGGGCTGATCCTGCTGCGCTGGGGCAGGCGTCCGATGCATTCGCTGATGCGCGCCCTCAAGATCGTGCTGGTGATCTGGTGCATGTCCTACCTTGTGATCACCGTCGCTGCGGCGGGCTACACCTATTCGCAGCTCGATGAGCCGATCGTCGCACCGGATGCGGCAGCCACCTTTGCGGGGGTAACGAGTTGGCTGGCCTTCCTGCGCCTGAACGCCATGGCCTATGCCGGCAACGCGATCTTCATGCTGCTGTTCTTCCTGCCGGAACTGCTTGCGCTCAGCCTCGCCGGCTTCATCTGCGGGCGCCTTCGCCTGCTGGAACGCCCGCAGCGCTGGACGCCCTTGCTGCGGTGCCTGCGCTTTTGGGGCCTCACGATCGGTATCCCCCTGTGCATCGGCTATGGCCTGCTGGCTTGGAAGGTGCTGGGCGAGCGTCCGGTCTTTGAAGGCATGCTGCTGGCCATGGGCACGCTCACCGGGCCGCCGGTGCTGGCCGGGCTGCTCGCGGCCATAGCGCTCGCCTGGCCCAAGGGCGGCTGGGCTTGGTTGCGCGCGCTTGCGCCGGCCGGGCGCAACACCCTGAGCATGTATCTGGGCCTGAGCATCCTGATGGCGCTGTGCCTGTCGGGTCCGGGGCTGGGCTGGGGTCAAAGGCTGGACAGCAGCGGGCTTTTCGGTCTGGCGCTGCTGGTCTATGTGCTGGCGCTGTGCTGGGCCTGGGCCAGCGGGGTGCGCGGGCAACTGGGGCCATTCGAGCGCCTGATCAGTGCTGCCAGCCGGCGGCTTGATGCGCGTCGTGCTCCACAGCGCGCCCAGTCCACGCTGCCACCGGCCTGAGAAGCCCCGAAAACCCCGACTGAACACTGCCTAGGGCTTGCGCTGCGCGTTTCTGGACCGCAGCCACGCCAGCTTTTCGGCGATCTTGGATTCCATGCCGCGATCGGTCGGCACATAGAAGGTCGCCTCCACGCCGTCCGGCAAGTAGCGCTCGCCTGCGGCCACGCCGTCGGCTTCATCGTGGGCGTAGCGATAGTCCTTGCCGAAGCCCAGGTCCTTCATCAGCCGCGTGGGCGCGTTGCGCAGGTGCAGGGGTACGGGGGCCGAACCATGCGCTTTGACGAAGCGTCGCGCCTCGTTGTAGGCCGCGTAGGCCGCGTTGCTCTTGGCGGCAATCGCGCAATACATGACCGCCTGCGCGATGGTCAGCTCGCCTTCGGGTGAACCGAGGCGCTCGTAGGTCTCGGCCGCATCCAGCGCAATGCGCAGGGCCCGCGGATCGGCCAGGCCGATGTCTTCACTGGCCATGCGGATCACGCGCCGGATGATGTAGCGCGGGTCGCTCCCGCCGTCGAGCATCCGGCACAACCAGTAAAGGGCGGCATCAGGGTCACTGCCGCGCACGCTCTTGTGCAGGGCGCTGATCTGGTCATAGAAGGCGTCGCCGCCCTTATCGAAGCGCCGCAGGTTCTCGGCCAGCACCTTGCGCAGCACGGCTTCATCGATGCTCTGCGCCTGGCCACTGCTTCGCGCGTGCTGCGCGACGAGCTCCAGTGAATTGAGCAGCTTGCGCCCGTCGCCATCGGCATAGGCCACGATCTGCATTCGCGCCTGCACGGTGAAGCAAACACCAAGCAGCTCGGCTGCGCGCTCGACCAGCAGGGACAGCGCATCGGCGTCCAGCGCGTTGAGCACGTAGACGGCGGCGCGGGACAGCAGCGCGGAGTTGACCTCGAAGCTCGGGTTCTCCGTGGTCGCACCGATGAATATGAACAAGCCGCTTTCCACATGAGGTAGAAAGGCGTCCTGCTGACTCTTGTTGAAGCGGTGCACTTCATCCACAAACACCACGGTGGACTTCTGGGTCTGCGCACGCGTGAGTTCGGCCTGTGCCACGGCATCGCGAATGTCCTTGACGCCGGCCAGTACGGCGGACAGCGCGATCATCGGCAGACCAAAGGCCTGGGCAATCAGCCGTGCCAGCGTGGTTTTGCCCACGCCCGGCGGCCCCCAGAGGATCATGCTGTGCGGACGTCCGGCGGCCAGTGCCACAGCCAGGGGCTTGCCTTCGCCCAGCAGCTGATCCTGCCCGATCACCTCGCGCAACGTTTGAGGGCGCATGCGCTCGGCCAGCGGGACATAGTCGCCGGCGGGCTGGGCCGTGGAAAAGAGATCATCCATGACAAGCATTTTGCCGCCCACGCCCCCCCAACAGCTGTCGGAGTGAGAAAATGCAGGCATTGCTCACCCAGGAGTCCCATGTGACCCGTTTCCTCGTCTCCCTCGTCGTTGCACTCAGCCTGCTGCTCGGTGGTACTGCTCAGGCCAATGAAGGCAAGTTCGACAAGCCACTTGAGCAGGCGCTCGCCGGCATGAAGGCTGATACTCCAGTCACACTTGTCTATTTCTCGGCCCGCGACTGCCGCTGGTGCACCTACTGGGAACAGGGCCTGTTCAAGGAAAGTGCCAGCCAGAAGTTCATGAAGTCGGTGGCCTCCAAGCAGGTCAGGATGGTCACCGTGAAGAAACAGTCGCTGTCCGTCTGGCACCAACCCGATGAATTCCCTGCCGAGATTGCCTTTGTGCGCGATGCACGTCTGCGGGACGGCCGGGTGACCGATCTCAAGGGATATCCGTGGTTCTCGCTCTATGTGGGCCAGACCCTGGTGGCCGACAGCTTCGAGTGGGACAAGGACATGCTGCCCGCAATCGAGAAGGTCGCCGCACGAAAGTCCGCCATCAAGTAAGTCGCCAGTTCATGGCAAACGGGGCCGCAATGCGGCCCCGTTTGCTTTTGCACTGCAAATGATCTACTGCTGCAGAACGTCCGCACCGGCCGGCGGCGAGAAACTGAAGCTGCTGGCCGGCGGCTGCGCGGCGTTGTTGACCTGCGCGAATTGGATGCGCGAGGTCTGGCTGAACGCATCGATCAGCTCCATGCGCATGGGTACACCATCCTTCATGCCGACGGCGATGCGCTGAAACTGCAAGTCCTTGCCCTTCGGCGTCGCCTCCAGCCACTGCAGCCCGTCGCGCTCGCCGCCCTCCTTGAGATTGAACTGCGCGAGCAGCTCGCCACCCAGCAGCAGAGCCACTGGCGTGGCGGACAGCGCATCCTTGAGCTGGCGCACTGTGACCTGATTGAGGTCCTTGTCCCAGAACCAGACCTTCGAGCCATCGCTGACGATCAGCTGCTCAAAGGGCTTGTCGATCGCCCAGCGGAACTTGCCCGGCCGTGCAATCGCAAAGCTGCCGCTGGTGCGGCGAACCTTGCTGCCGCTGGTGCTCTCCTGCGTGAACTGCCCGGTAAGCGCGCCACGCGCGGCCACATAGCGCTGAAAGTCATCAATCGCGCCCGCCACTGCAGCAGGAGCAAACGCGGCACTCAGACCGCAGGCAAGCACCACACTCGCCAGACGAAAACGTGAACTCATCGTTGAGCAATCATTCCTGCTTTTGCGGCGCGAGGATGGCCCGGTTGCCATTGGACTCCATGGCCGATACGAGCCCGGAGACTTCCATTTGTTCCAGCAGGCGGGCAGCGCGGTTGTAACCAATGCGCAGATGCCGCTGCACGAGCGAGATGGACGCGCGGCGGTGCTTGAGCACCACCTCGACGGCCTGGTCGTAGAGCGGGTCGCTCTCTGCGTCGCCGCCAATGCCCGTCACGCTGCCCACGCCGTCGCCATCCTCGCCGAGCGTGCCACCCTCAAGGATGCCCTCGATGTAGTTGGGTTCGCCGTGCTTTTTCAGGTGCTCCACGACGCGATGCACTTCGTCATCACTGACGAAAGCCCCGTGCACACGCTGCGGCATGCCGCTTCCCGGTGGCAGATAGAGCAGATCACCCATGCCCAGCAGGGCCTCTGCGCCCATCTGGTCGAGGATCGTGCGGCTGTCGATCTTGCTGGAGACCTGGAAGGCCATGCGCGTGGGAATGTTGGCCTTGATCAGCCCGGTGATCACATCCACGCTGGGGCGCTGCGTGGCCAGGATCAGATGGATGCCAGCGGCGCGTGCCTTCTGTGCCAGCCGTGCGATCAGCTCTTCGATCTTCTTGCCGACCACCATCATCAGATCGGCCAGCTCATCGATGATGACAACGATGTAGGGCAGCTTGGCCAGCGGCTCGGGCGAATCCGGCGTAAGACTGAAGGGGTTGGGGATCTTCTCCTCGCGCGCCTCGGCCTCGGCAATCTTGGCGTTGTAGCCATTGAGATTGCGCACGCCCAGCTTGCTCATGAGCTTGTAGCGCCGCTCCATCTCGCCCACGCACCAGTTCAGGCCGTTGGCGGCCTGCTTCATGTCGGTGACCACGGGGGCCAGCAGATGCGGGATGTCGCCGTAGACGCTCATCTCGAGCATCTTCGGGTCGATCATCAGCAGCCGCACATCGTTGGGCTCTGCCTTGTAGAGCAGGCTGAGAATCATGGCGTTGATGCCCACGGACTTGCCTGAGCCGGTGGTACCGGCCACCAGCAGGTGCGGCATCTTCGCGAGATCCGCGCACATGGGGTTGCCGGCAATGTCCTTGCCCAGCGCCATGGTCAAGAGCGAGTGGCTGTCGTTGTAGGCCTGGGAGCCGAGGATCTCGGAAAGGCGTACGGTCTGCCGCTTGGGGTTGGGCAGCTCGAGCCCCATGGTGCTCTTGCCGGGAATCGTCTCGACCACGCGCACGCTGACCACAGAGAGCGCCCGCGCCAGATCGCGCGCCAGGTTCACGATCTGCGCACCCTTCACGCCCACGGCCGGCTCGATCTCATAGCGCGTGATCACCGGCCCCGGGAAGGCTGCGACCACCTGCGCCTGCACGTTGAAGTCGGCAAGCTTCTTCTCGATCAGCCGACTGGTGAACTCCAGCGTCTCGCGGCTCACAAATTCCGTCACCGCAGGCGGTGCATCGAGCAGCCCCAACTGCGGCAGGGTGCCGGAGTTGATCTCGGCAAAGAGCGTCTGCTGCTTTTCCTTCTCCACGCGCTCGCTGCGCGGCACCACGACCTTCTGCGGCTCGATGCGGATCTTCGGGCCCTCCTCGCGCTTGAGCACTTCCTCGCGAAGGGCTTCGGCACGCACCTCGGCCGCATGCTCGCCGATGGCGCGGTCTTCCTGCGCCTCCTGCTCGAGCACGCGGCGCTGCATCCGGCTCTCGATGAAAGTGCCGATGCGCTCGGCCGCATTCAGCCAAGAGAAGCAGAACAGCATCGACAGCCCGGCCAGCAGCATCAGCAGCAGCACCAGCGTGCCACCGGTAAAGCCGATCGTGCCGGTCAGCGCATTGCCCAGCGAATAGCCGATCGACCCGCCCGGCGCATGCGGCAGACTCAGATGCGGGTGCAGCCACGACAGGCGCGTGCCTTCGAGCGCGGCGCTGCCCAGAAGGATCAGCACGAAACCGGCAGCGCGGGCGGGCGCCGGCATGCTCAGGGCCAGCCCGCCATGCGCGCGGCGCCAGGCGCGCGTCACGAACAGCAGCCCCAGCCCCACCCACCACCAGGCCGACAGGCCGAACAGATAGAGCAGCAGGTCGGACGCAAATGCGCCCGCCGGGCCGATGGCGTTGTTGAGATCGCCTCCGAGACCGCTGGTCGACCAAGCGGCATCCGTCTTGCTGTAGGTCGCCAGGGACAGGATCAGCAGCAGCACCAC
>JAIXTA010000093.1 GCA_027484405.1 Burkholderiales bacterium | reverse complement strand
GGCTGGCTTCAGACAGCTCGCGGTTGCTCACGCCACCTTCAGGCAGGCTGCGCAGGTTCAGGTCCAGAAAGCGCCGGGCAGGGCTGGAAGCGAGGACGCCGTAAAGAGCGGCACGGGAGCGTGCATCGCGCTGGGCGAGCGTGCCGAAGCCGATCCACGCAGGCTGGGTCGCGCGCACGCAGGCCACGGCGGCGGTGCTGTCGATGGCGTCCCAGGCGACGTTCTCGCGGATGTGAAAGCTGTGCGCGCTGCCGTTCATGCGCACGTCCACCACGCCGGTGGGCAGGATGGGGTCGATCTGCAGGCCGGCGGTGGCCACGCCAAAGGCGGTGCATTGCGCAGCAATCTCGTGGCCCAGGGCATCATCGCCGATACGACTCACAAAATGGGGAGCAAGCCCCAGCGCGCCGAGGTTGCGCGCCACATTGAAGGGCGCACCGCCCAGCACGGTGTGTTCAGGAAAAGAGTCGGCCAGCGCCTCGCCGATCAGCAGCACGCCACCGCCGGGCGGCGGTTGCGGTGCAAGCGGTTCGGTCTGCGGATGCGGGTTCATCAGGGGGAAATGCTGAAGAGTGAACGCTGAGGAGACAGGGGTTCTGCCCGTCATGCGCTGCCGCGCGCCGGCTTGTGGCCAGCGGGCGCGGCGAAGGCGCGGCCATTTGAAAAGACGCTGCGTGGCGGCCTGCCTGGGGCACAGGCGAGCCGCCCGCACAACGCCGGGTCGATCCACCTGCCTGCACGGCAGTCACGCGGTGCAGGCAGGGTCATGCACATGCTCAGAACAGGTACTTGATCGTGGCACGCGCCGTGCGGCCATTGATCGAGCGGGCCACAAAGAAGCCGTTCTGACCTTCGCCCTCGGTGTAGCCGAGCTTGTTGAACAGGTTGTTCACGCCGACGTTGAGCAGCAGGTTTTCGCTGATGCTGTAGTTCAGGAAGGCGTTGACCACCGTGTAGCCCGGCAGCACGACGACGTTGTCGTTCTGTGCGTAGGACTTGGTGGTGCCGATGATCGCGGCGCCGAATTCTGCATTGCCCACGGAGTAGCTCGGCGCGATCGAATAGACCACATCCGCCTGGCGGCGCGGCGTCTTGCCGTTGTTCGTGCCGCCGTCGATGTTGGCGTCAGTGAGGGTGACGCCCGAGGTCAGGCGGAACGCACCGGCACGCAGGCCGAGCTCGGCTTCGATGCCACGGGCGCTGTAGTTGTCACAGAGCGTGCGTTGCGTAGAGGCCTCGAAGGCACAGCCTTCCTTGGTCTTGGCGTTGAAGGCGGTGATGAAGGCGCTCAGGCCGCCGCTGCGGATCTTCACGCCCAGCTCCTGCTGCGTCAGTTCGTTGAACGGGATGGCGGTGCGGGCCGTGGCGGCACCGAGGACGCGGTCGCCCATGAAGCTCACGCCGGAGCTCACGCGGGCAAATGCAGCCAGATTGCGGTCGAGCTGATAGTTCGCGCCCACCGAGTAGCTGGTCTTGGACAGCGAGTAGTTGAAGGTGTTGCGGGTGCGGGTGTCGAAGCCGCCGGTGGCTGCGGTGTAGCCGTCGGGCAGCTGGTAGCCCGAGCCCTTGTTCTTGTCGCTGCGCAGGCTGGCGTCCACCGTCAGCGCGCCGGCGTCCCAGGTAATGGCCGCGTAGGGCGCGGTCTGGGTGTAGCTGGAATCCCACGAGCGGATGAAGTTGCCCCAGATCGGCGTCGGCAGGGTGCCCAGCTGACCGAAGTTCTGCGGGTTGTTGCCGTTGAGCGCGAACACGTAGCCGTTCCAGTACCAGGTCTGCGCAATGTCCTGCTTGCCGTAGAACAGGCCGCCTGTGACGGTGAGGCTGTCCTTGCCGCCCAGGCTGATCTTGTGGCTGACCTTCAGGTCATTGAAGACGTTGTCCAGGCTGTCGAGCGAGGTATTGAAGATGTGGCCCACAAAGCGGTCCGCGGGCAGCGGGCCGCCAGCGCCTGCCGGCACGGCCGGGCCGTCGGAGGCCGGGAACACGCCGATGAAGCGGCCGCCGTTGTCGGCGTAGCGGAAGCGGTTTTCCACTCGGACGCTGCCCAGGTCGAAGCCGGCTTCCAGGCCCAGGGCGGTGGACTTCATGTGCAGGCCGTCGCGCGGGTCCGTCACGACCGGCTGGTTGTTGCGGTCGCGCACCACGTCGCGGTTGAAGGCGTTGGTGACGAAGAAGGCATTGCGCGGATCGATGCCCGGGATGGTCTGGATCGAGCGACCGTCGGCCGACAGGCGTGTGGGCACGGGCAGGAAGGTCGGCGTCTTGTCGTTGAGGACCTTCAGGCTGGCGCGGATGTAGTCATTGCCGCCGAGCATGAACGTGACGTTGCCCTTGATCTGGCCGCCATTCTCGGCATTGAAGTTGGCGTTGCGGCCGGACGCCTCGCCCACACGCCAGTAGCCGCCAACCTGGTAGCGCACCGTGTCGGAGGCCTTGCCGCCCTGCGTGAACTCGAGGCGGTACTGGCGATAGTCCAGACCCACGCCGAGGCTCGCCACGCCGCCCTTGTCCTCGCCGGTCTTGGAGATGAAGTTGATGATCCCGGCCGGGCCATTGCTTGCAAGCGTGGAGGCCGAGCCGCCGCGCACCACTTCCAGGCGATCGATCATGGCGTCGGCGCGCAGGTACTGGTCGGGCGTGGCAAAGGCGATGTCGCCGAACAGCAGCACCGGCAGGCCGTCTTCCTGCAGCGAGACATAGCGCGAACCACCGGCAGACAGCGGCGCGCCGCGCATCGTGATGTTGGTGTTGCCTTCACCGGCGCTGGACTCCGAGCGAACGCCGGGTACCGAGCGCAGCACCTCAGCCGCGTTGGTGGCGACCGACTTCTCGATCTGCTCGTTGCTCAGGGTGGAGACCGAGAGCGACTGGCGCATCTTGGTGGTGGCCACGGCTGCGCCGGTGACGACCACGCTGTCGAGCTTGAGCTGGTCGTCCTTGTTGGCGTCGGTCTGCTGCGCGGGGGCGGTGGCAGGCGGTGTGGCGGGCTGCACGGTCTGGGCCAGCACCTGGCCGCCGAGCAGGAAGGCGCCCGTGAGGGCGAGCGTGATACGGCTGAGCTTGAAAGTCGGCGTCATCGATGTCTCCGAGAGCGATCTGTACGGTCGCGGGCACGTTGTGCTGTGCGTGAGGGTCTGGTGCCCGTTTCTGATGCGAACCACAGCCTGCGCTGATCCCGAAAGCGGGTCAACCGGAGGGCTCGCAGCAATTCAATGTACGTACGCGGAAGTGAAAACGCAATCGTTTGCGCGCGCATTGAGACAGACTTTTGATGCTGGCCCGCAGCAATTTCTCCTTGCCATGAATGTCAGTGTCCACATCGTTTTTAAGCGGCGACATGACAGAAGATTGAATGCTGCGGTGCGCAACTCACGGGTATTCATCACGCCCTCACAGGCCCCATTCGTTCGGTTTTAGCCGAATCGCCTTGGTAAAGCTGGTGCAAAGGATTGCGATGCCGTGTTGCCGATGCGCAAGGCAAGGCACACGGATGCCGCGTCGCCGGATGAAGGTCTGGCCGAGCCGAACACCTTGGCGCCACGCGTGGCGCCAGAGCGACGGCCGGATGGGCTTATGCGCCGCCGGCGATCGAGCTGTTGCGCACCACCAGCTCGACGCGCAGGGTGCGCGGCGGCACCTTCTGGCCCGAGAGCTGAAGCAGCAGCGCGTCGACAATTTCTGCGCCGGCGTTGGCAAAGGGCTGGCGGATCGTGGTCAGTGGCGGCTCGGCGTGGCGCGCCCACTCGACATCGTCATAGCCGACCACGGCCACATCCCTGGGCACGGAGCGGCCGCTGGAGCGCAGGGCGTGGATTGCCGCCACGGCGAGCACATCGCTGCAGGCAAAGAGCGCATCGAACGCCGCACCATCAGCCACCAGGCGGCGCACTGCGTCGCTGGCCATGTTGGCCTCGAAGGGCTGCTTGAGCAGCAGACGCGGATCGGGCTGCATGCCGGCTTCGCGCAGGGCGTGTTCGTAGCCGCGGTGGCGCAGCATCACTTCGGGCAGGTCCGGATCACCCAGGAAGGCAATGCGCTTGCGGCCCTGCTCGATCAGATGCCGCGTGGCCTTGGCGCCGCCGTCAAAGTTGTCACCGCCCACGCTGCAGTAGATCTGCTGCGCCAGTTGTGCGCCCCAGACCACCAGCGGCACATTGCGCGCCGCCATGACGTTGAGCTGGTCGTGGTGGTGCCACTGGCCGATCATGATGATGCCGATGGCCGTGCCGCTGTCATAGAGCGTGGCGGCGGTGTCAAGCTTTTCTGCGTCCACGCGCGACAGCAGCATGTCGTAGCCGCGGCTGGTCAGGCTGTCTGCCAGGCTGCCCATCATCGTGAGGAAGAAAGGCTCGCTCACATGCTGGCGCGAGGTGCTGTCGTAGGGGATCACGACCGCCACGGTGCGGTTCTGCCGCGTGCGCAGATTCTTCGCACTGAGGTTGATCGTGTAGTTCATCTGCCGCGCGAGTTCGCTGATGCGATTGCGCGTGGCTTCGCTGACCTCGGTGCTGCCGTTCAGGGCACGCGATACCGTTGCCACCGAGACGCCGGCGAGGCGGGCCAGGTCGGCCATCTGCGGGCGCCGGTGCTCTGCGGGGCGGCTGGATTCAGTGTTGCCTTGAGGCTGGGGTGTGCTGTCTTGTTCGGTGCTCATTCGGGCAATCGAAGAATCTGTCGGTGGAATGGCGATGTCTGGCGGTGTCGAAGCGAGCAAGCTGTCAAAATTGTGAACTTTATTGATCTTGGCCCAAAACCAGGGCCATCGACAGGGGAAACACCCCCGTGCAAACCCTTGGGTGCCAAGAGTAAATCGCAATCAACTGCTGCATCGTGATTTGTTCAGGCCTGTTTTCGGCGCCAGTTTGCCGTAGCTCAAGTGGAGGGCTTGGCCAGTGGCAGGCCTTCTGGGCGATTGGCGTCAAGTGAGGCGAAGCCACAGGGTCACGCGCAGCCCCTGGTCTGGCGAGCAGTCATGCCATGGCTTGCGCTGCATGCGCAGCGGCCCCCGTCTCACCGAGCGGCGCGCTTGCAAGCACGGCCTGCGCACCACGCCACCCGCACGGGGCAGCGCGCCGGGCGATCACCGCTGAGGCCAGCGCGCGCGGGGGGGTGATGGGGATGAGGGCGCTGCGGCGTCGCCGGTTGCCCACCTGTTCAGATGAAAAAGATTACTTTCGGCCGAAAAAATACTGGGCGAAAAATGCGACCTATCGCGCATCCAAAGCGCGATCTGGCCGAACGCAGGCTAATATTTAGCCCATTTTCGGCCAGAAATGGAAGGGTCAGAACCCGACCGTCACACCAATGGATGCCACCGGGTAGTACTTGAGGGAGTTGCTCCCCGCCAGACGCGCAGCTTCTGCGTTGAGGTTGCTGCGCAGGGTGCTGCAGTCAGACGCCGACAGGCTGCCGCAGGAGGCATTCACGCTGGCCTTGGCGCCGCCGGTGGCCTGCACGCCCACGTCGATATAGAAGTTCACCCCCAGGCCGCTGACGTTGCCGTACCCCACGCCCAGGTAGGGTGACAGGCTGTTCTTGGCGCGCAGCTCGCCGGTCACGGTGCCGATCTGCGCGGCGCTGTAGCTCACGCCGTTGATGACGTAGTTGCCGCCCGTGGGCTTGCCGGTGACTTCCACCTTGCTGCTGCCGCCGATCAGGCCGGCCGTGATGCGGAACGGGCCCAGCGGCGTGAAATCCAGGAACAGCGCCGGCTGCGAGAGCTTGAGCTTGCCGTCGTAGTTGATGCTGGTGTCGTCCACCGTGAAGTTGGTCTTGCCCGCGCTGTAGCCCAGGCGCGCCTTGAGCGTGGGCACCACGTCCCAGCCGATGTCGCCGCCCACGCCGTTGGTGCCGGCACGGACGCCGATGCCGCCGGCATGGGCACAGAAGGACGCCCCGGCAAGCAGCGCGGTGAGAAGGGCGGACAGGGCGAAAGTCATGGAACGCATGGGGTCTCCGGAGTGTGATTGCATGTGATCTGAGGTGGCCGCTCGATGGACGCGGCCAAATGGACGTGTCCAGCTGGGCGCGGCCCGATCCCGGCAGCTTATTCAATCAGCGCCGCAATCAGGCGCCGGCCAGCAGGCTGCGGAGCGCTTCGTGCAACAAGCCGTTGCTGGCAAGCAGCGGCGAGGGCGCGAGTTGCCCGTCCTGCACCAGCGAGTCACCGGCAAAGTCGCTCACCCTGCCGCCGGCTTCGGTGACCAGCAGGTGGCCGGCGGCCATGTCCCAGGGCTTCAGACCCACCTCGAAGAAACCGTCGTAGCGGCCGCAGGCCACCCAGGCCAGGTCGATGGCGGCCGAGCCCGGCCGGCGCAGCCCGGCGGTGCGCTGCGCCACCGCCTTGAACAGGCGCGTGTAGAGATCGAAGTCCTGGTCCGGCCGGAACGCGAAGCCGGTACCGATCAGCGATTCGTCCAGGCGTGCGCAGCGCGTGACGCGGATCGGCGCGCCATTGAGCTGCGCCCCGCCGCCGCGCACGGCAGTGAAGGTCTCGGCATGGGCCACGTCCAGCACCACGGCCACCTGCGGCTCGCCCTGGTAGGTCAGCGCAATCGACACGGCATAGGCCGGCACGCCATGCAGGAAGTTGGTGGTGCCATCCAGCGGGTCGATGCTCCATTGCCAGGGCGACTGCACCGTGCCGCGCGCGCCGGTCTCCTCGGCCAGGATCGCGTGCTCGGCAAAGCGCAGCGAGAGCACATCGAGGATGGCGGCCTCGGCCTCGCGGTCCACGCGGCTGGCAAAGTCGCGCGGGCTCTTGGTGTCGATGACGAGCTCGCCGCGCTGCGCCGCGCCGGTGCGGATGACCTCGGCGGCGGCCTGCGCGGCCAGCAGCGCCACGTCGAGCGCGTACTGCAGGTCGGGCGCGGCGGGATCGTGCATGGCCGCCGGTTTCAGCCGCGCTGGGACTGCGGCGTGGCCGCGATGCGCTCGTAGGTCACGAAGCTGAAGGCCAGGCTTGTGTCCTTCTCGCTCACGTGGTCCTCGCGCGCCACCTCGCGCCACTGGAAGGCCGGCAGCAGCGCAAAGTAGGCGTCGCCGTCGTACTCGCGCTCGATCTCGGTGAGGTAGACGCGCTGCGCCAGGGGCAGGCCCTCGGCATAGAGCTGCGCACCGCCGATCAGCATGACTTCAGGCGCATCACCGGCAGCAGCCAGCGCATCGCTGAGCGAATGCACCACGGTTGCGCCCTCGGCCTGCCAGGCGGCATTGCGCGTGACCACGATGTTCTGCCGCCCGGGCAGCGGCCGGAAGCGCGGCGGCAGGCTGTCCCAGGTCTTGCGGCCCATGACCACCGGCTTGCCGAGCGTGAGCGCCTTGAAGTGCGCCATGTCCTCCGGCAGATGCCAGGGCAGGGCGTTGTTGGCACCGATGACGCCGTTGGCGGCGCGGGCGAGGATCAGGGAGAGCATGGGCAGCCTCAGACCTTGGGCACGGGGATGCAGGGAAAGCGCATCAGTACGTCGGCCGCCTTGTCGCGCAGCAGCGGCTCAGGGTTGGTGTAGGGGCTCAGTGTGCGATAGCACGAGACGCGGCGGATCAGGATGTCGTTGCCGGCGGTGTTCACCAGAGGCAGCAGGAACTCCGCGGGGGGGTGGTCGAGAAAGGTCTGGTACTGGGCCAGCGCGCCGTCCACGGTGTCCTCGAGCAAGGTGGCCGCCTGCGCGGTGTCGCCCTTGCGCAGCGCCTCCAGCGGGCGAAGCGCGTCAAGCGCAGCCATCGG
>JAIXTA010000057.1 GCA_027484405.1 Burkholderiales bacterium | reverse complement strand
CGGCATGGTCGCGCGTCCATTCGCGGTAGCGCTTGATGTCGGATGTGGCCTCGGGCGAGGACAGCAGGGCGTCGAGTTCGGTGATGCGGTGCTGCATCTGCAGCAGACGGTCGAGCAGTGCGGGTTTCATGGGGGTGCGGAATCGGAATCAGGTGCCGCAGCCGTCAAGTTGACGGGGCGGCGGGTCGGCTCATGGGCAAGACACGCCCGGGCAGAACGCCACGGGCAGGGCTGCACGCGTGCGGCGCAAGGCCGGCGCGGCAGCGGCAACAGCAGCGCCGCTAGGAGTGGTGGCTGTCGCTGTGGTCGCCGCGCTGGTGCGCGTGCGGATCGGCGGCGGAGGACTCGGCCGCGCTGCGCTGATGCAGGTTGGCCAGCATGCGCACCGTGGCTTCGTCGTACTTGCCGCTGGAGATCAGGTGCATGGGCCCGTGCAGCAGCTTGTTGGCCATGCCGCGCGAGAGCTGCTCGAGCACGGCGTCGACGTCCTCGCCACGCGCCAGGGCCTTGCGCGCCCGGGCCAGCTCGTCCTTGCGCAGCGCCTCGGTGTCGTTTTTCAGCGCATGCAGGTGCGGCAGGGCACGCCGCGCGGCGATCCAGTCGTTGAACTCGCGTACACGCGTGTCGATGATGGTCTCGGCCTGCTGCACGCTGGCGGCGCGGGCATCGCGCCCCTCGGCCACCACGGCGGCGAGGTCATCGACGGTATAGAGATAGATGTCGGACAGCTCGGCCACCTCGGGCTCGATGTCGCGCGGCACGGCGAGGTCGACCATCATGATCGGGCGGCGCTTGCGGGCCTTGATGGCGCGCGCCACCATGCCCAGCCCGATGATCGGCAGGCTGGCCGCCGTGCAGCTCACCACGATGTCGTAGTTGGGCAGCTGGTCCGGCAGATCACGCAGGGCGATGCTGTCGGCGGCGTGGCGCTCGGCCAGCTTCTGGGCTCGGTCGGCCGTGCGGTTGGCCACGGTGAGCACGCGCGGGCGCTGCGCGGCAATGTGCGCCGCCACCAGTTCGATCATCTCGCCGGCACCGACCAGCAGCACGCGGCTGCCTGAAAGCTCGCCGAAGATGCGCTGCGCCAGGCGCACCGTGGCCGCAGCCATGCTGACCGAATGCGCACCGATCTCGGTGGAGGTGCGCACTTCCTTGGCCACCTTGAAGGTGCGCTGGAAGAGCTGATGCAGCAGCAATCCCATGCTGCCGGCATCCTGCGCGGCGCGGGCAGCGTCCTTCATCTGGCCCAGGATCTGCGGCTCGCCCAGCACCATGGAATCCAGCCCGCTGGCGACGCGGAAGGCGTGGCGCGCGGATTCATCGGCCCGGTGCCGGTACAGGTGCGTGGTCAGCTCACCGGGGGCAACGCCGCCGACCTTGGCCAGCCAATCGGTGAGCTGGGGCACCAGCAGGCCGTGCGAGGCGGTGGCGCAATACAGCTCGGTGCGGTTGCAGGTGGACAGCACGGCCACCTCGGACAGCACCTGGGGCTTGTCGGCGAACTGGTTCTTCAGATGCGCCAGAGTGTCGGGCAGCGTGGGCTCCGGAAAGGCCAAGCGCTCGCGCAGCGCCAGCGGCGCCGTGCGGTGATTCAGACCCACCGAAACGAGTTCCATGCCTGTGATTTTAGTTTCCGCGTCAGCAGCGGCCCCTGTGGCCCGCCGCGGCGGATTCCCGCACTCCCGAATGGGCCGGTTTTACCCCTGCATGCCCCAAATAGCCACGATTCAGCGCAAATCGGCTGCAGATTCCGCTTGTTGCACTCAATCCACGGGTGGAAGCGCCACAAAACGCATCCAGAAGCGCGCGCCTTTGCCGGGCTGTGCATCCACCCCCACCCGGGCGCGGTGGCGCTCGGCCACCACGCGCACGAAGGCCAGGCCCAGACCGCTGCCACGCCGCCGTTCGGGGCCGTCGAGCTGGCTGAAGGGCACAAAGAGCTGCGCGCTCTGCTCGGGCGTCATGCCCGGACCGCTGTCCTGCACAGCCAGCTCGATCTGCGGCCGGTCATTGGGCGGCTCGCTGCGGACCACCGACACCTGAATGCAGCTGCCAGGGGGCGAATGCTTGATGGCGTTGGACAGGAAGTTCCCGGTCGCGCGCCAAAGCATGGCGCGATCACCCTCGATCCAGGCTTCGGGATCGCCATCGTCAAATTCGATCCGTACACCGGCGGCCTGGGCGGCGGACCACTGCTCGTCAATCGCCTCCTGAACCACGTCGGTGAGGTTCATGGCCTCGAAGCGATAGCTCTCGCGCGCCTGGGCACGGGCGAGCTGGACGAAGCCGTCGGCCAGCGCGAGCGTGCTGGCCGCATTGCGCCGCAGTCGTTCGCGCAGATCGTCCGGCATGCGCTCGCCGTCGGTTTCGAGCAGTGCAAGGATGGATGCCTGCGGCGCGCGGATGTCATGCGAGAGAAAGCGCAGGGCCTGCTCGCGCTGGGCCTCCAGCTCGCGGGTGATGCTCAGATCAAGCACCATGATGATGTAGGCC
This sequence comes from Burkholderiales bacterium, assembly GCA_027484405.1. Classification (GTDB taxonomy): domain Bacteria; phylum Pseudomonadota; class Gammaproteobacteria; order Burkholderiales; family Burkholderiaceae_C; genus Piscinibacterium. Next base: position 19,247 of record JAIXTA010000057.1, on the reverse strand, counting down.
TGCCAGCGGCCCAGGGCGTCTGCCAGCGGCGCAGCCTTGACCAGCACCGTCTGCTCGTTGGGCAGCCGCGCGCTGACACCCTCATGCAGCCAAGGGCGCTCGCCATAGGCGTGCATGAGACGCCAGTCGAAGCCCTGCGCGCCAAGCAGACGCGTCTGGCGCTCGGTGAGCACAGCCTCGAGTTGTGGCGCCATGTCACGCCAGGCCACCTGCACCAGCCCGGCGGCCTGGGCGCTGGGCAGCGCGCTGACCATGCCGAGCCTCGCGGCCAGTTCCTGGGCGTCGCGGTTGTGCATGAGGGTCTGGCCTTCGCCATCCACCACCCATGCAGCGTCCGGCAACTCATTGACGGCCTGGGACAGGAAGCCACGCAGATCGCGGGCCTGAAGGCCGCGCTGCATCAGCAGGGACAGACGCGCATCCAGGGTATCGAGTGCGTGGGTCAGCGACTGGGCTTCCGGCGCCAGAGGCATGAACTCGCCGCGCAGGCGCTGGCTCTCGGTATCCACCACCGAGACCGCGGCCTCCAGACGGCGCCAGCTCCAGACTGGCCAGGCCAGCGCACAGGCCACCAGCACGCCCAGCGGCGGCACCCACCAGGCTGCCCAGGTGAAGGCGGCAAATCCTGCGAGCAGCAGCGCCAGCGCGCTTGCGAGACTCAAGGCCAGACCGGCGCGCGGACTCAGGCGGCGCATGCACAGCATCAGCAGGAGCGGCACGAGCAAGTTGATCAGCAGCACCGGCAGCCAGCCCGCCTGCACGATGGGCGCATTGCGGCGCAAACCATCTGCCTCGGCCTGCAGGTTGGCGGCAACCTGCGCCAGGACATGGACGCCGGGCGTGAGACCCTCTTCGCGGGCACCGGCCTGGCCGGGCGTCGGGTAGGCATCGGCGAGACCCGCGCCCGTCAGCCCGACGAGCACCGGCCGCCCGCGCAGGCGCGCCGGATCGATGCGGCCGGCCAGCACATCATGCGCCGAAACCGTGTCCCAGCCGGGGGCCTGTGCAAAGAAGCGGATCCGGCGCATCTCGCCGCGCCACCACAGCCCCTCGCCCGCGGTGTCCGGAACCGGCAGCGTGGCTGCCGCCAAACCGGCGCCCAGATAGGTCTGCGGCGCATCGCCCACAAAGCCTTCGAGCAGGTGCACGCGGCGCACCACACCGTCTTCGTCCAGCGCCACCTGGATATGCCCGGTGCTCACGCCCGGCACGCGCAGCGCGAGGATCGGCCGCTGCCACTTGGTGCGCTCCTCGCCCAGCTGCTCGCGCACCATTGGCAGCAGGATCGGGATGCCCTGGCGCTGCGCGCGGCCGAAGGCCTCGGCCAGACGCTGGTCCCCGTCGCCACCGTCGGCGGTTTCCGCTTCGCTGTAGATGACGTCCAGGGCGAGACGCAGCGGCTGCGCGTCAAGCAGGTTCTGCACGAGACGCGCCTGCGCTGCACGCGGCCAGGGCCAGCGGCCGTGCAGCTCCAGACTGCGCGCGTCGACCTCCACGATCACGCCACCCGCCTGTGCCGCCGGGCCGAGCGCGGACTGTGCGCGCATGTAGCCGTCGTACAGCGGCCACGACCAGCGCAGCGCCCCGGCATCGCCCTCGGCGACCGCACTGGATGCCAGACCGCTGCGCGCGGCCAGCAGCGGCCATGCACCGCCCAGCCAGAGCGCGAGCAGCACCAGAAGGGTCACGCTGCCCAGCCACTCCCGGCGCGTGCGCCGGATCAGCGCGGTCGGGGTCAGATCGCGGCGCACCAGCGAGCGTCTCTAGCGGGTATCAACGCGCTGCCCGTCACCGACCGACAGCGGCGCGCCCGAGCCCGTCAGCACCGGACGTTCAAGGAGGAAGCGCTGCGGCGGCGACCAGGCCGCGCCCGCCACTGCACGCCGCACACGGACGAAGTACACGCCGTTGGGTGGCCGGGGCAGGATGAGGCGATTGCCCTGCACTTCGCTTGTGCGCACGCCGCGCGCAAAGCCGTCGTCCTCGGCCAGCTCCACCACATACCGCACCCGGGCATCACCGCCCCAGGACAGACGCAGGTTCTCGTCGGTATCGGGGCCCACGGTGGCTGCAGGAGGTGCAGCCACCACCGAGAAGCTGCTCCAGTCCCCCCAGGGACCTGGATCGGGTGCGCCTTCGGGGCCGGCGATGCTGCCCAGCCGCCAGGCATATTGGCCCGGCGGGAGTTCGCCGATCGCCCACTGCGTGCTGCTCAGCGTGAGGTCCTGCACGGGCACGCGGCGCTCGCCCTCGATGCGCACGAGCTGGACGCGGAATCGGCTCACGCCAGCCGGCTCCGTGAAGCGCGCCAGCACCGGACCGCCGAAGTGCTCGGCATCTGCAGCGGGCACCTGCTTGATCGGTGGAACTGGGCGGGCCTTGAGCGTCAGCGGCACGCTGGCCTCGAAGCCTTCCAGGCCTCGGACGTCGATGGCGCGCACCATCAGGGTATAGCTGCCATCCGGCAGGTCATCGAACTGGGCCAGCGGCTCGCGCGCGACGGTCTGGGCGCGGGGCAGCAGCGGCTGGCCGGCGCCTGCCGCTTGAAGCAGGCGCGCGCGATAGGCCGCGGCACCGGGCACCACAGGCAGGGTCACTGCAAAACTCAGGGTCTCGAAGCGCGGCAAGGGCGCTGAGAACACGGGCGCAGGCAGAAGCGGCACAGGGGCACTTGGCCGGCCGGCATCGTCCACGACGGAACCTGCACCGGCCGGAATGTCCACGCTGCCGGCGCTGCCCGCCAGGTTGACACCCCCTTCGACGACTTCCGTCCCGCTGGATGCAGGCAGGCTGCTCACGCGGAAGGTGGTTCCGCGCACACCGCTGACGGCGTAGCGTGTACGGACGTTGAACAGACTGCCGGCGCTGCGGTCCTTGCGGACCTGGGCCTCCGCACCGCCCTCGGCCACCTCCACCTCGATGCGGAAGACTTCGGTGTCGATCACACGCTGCATCCGTGTCAGGGTGAGTTCGCTGCCGGGCGGCAACTGCAGTCGCGAATCGTCAGGCAGCCTCAGCAGCGCACCCGCGGTGCCGGGCGAGCGCAGTCGCGTGCCTTGAGGCAGCACTGCACCGGCAAGCAGCTCGCTGACCGCGCCTGTGGCGCTGATGCGCTGGATGCCGGCGCCGGTACTGACGACCACCGCAGACTCGGGCAAGGTGCGCATCCGGTCCAGGGGCACGCGGATGCGGACGCCCGGCGCGAAGGAACTCACCGCAGTCGACAGCCGATTCAGGCGCGCCACCTGCTCCAGATCACCCGCGTCTTTCATGACACGGATGACGAGCTCCTTCAGGGATTCGCCGGCACGCGGCGTGACCAGCACTTCGCCGGGCAGTGCTGCTGTTGCGGCTGGGGGTTGCGAGGCAGTTTTGGCGCTCGGAATCGGCCCGGTACCCTTGGCCGATGCAGCAGGCCGGGCGGACACGGCTGCCACTGAAGTGGCTGACTGCGCCGCCCCGCAGAGCGGCAGAACGAAGGCGGCGCACGCCACTGCGCCGAATGCCTGACGAGCGCGGTCAGCCCTGCACCGGGGCCGTGTCAAATTCCTCGACGCGTTCGAGGCGGTAGCCGTAGCCGTAGAGCGGAGAAAGCCGAAATCCATGTTCTGGGCGCAGATTCAGGCGCGTCCGAATGCGGGAGACGTGAGTATCCATGGTGCGGGTCGGAATGTCGTCGCCTCGCCCCCAGACCTGGTCCATGATGTGCGCGCGCGACAGCGGCCGGCCAAGGTTGCGGAACAGCAGCAGCGCCAGCTCGAACTCCTTCTGCGTGAGCGTCACGGCCTCGCCGTTCATGGTCATCGACTGCGAGACGGTATCGAACACGTAGCTGCCGTACTTCACCAGACGCTGGTCGCGCATGCTGCCGTTGTAGGTCCGGCGCAGCAGGGCGCTCACCCGGGCCGCGAGCTCGTTGCTGCGCAGCGGCTTGATCATGTAGTCGTCGGCGCCGGCATCCAGCGCGGTGACAATGTCGGCTTCGTCGGCACGGGCCGTGACGAACAGGACCGGGACACGGCGATCCTCACGAATGCGAAGCATCAGGTCGGGACCCTCGATGTCCGGCAGATGCCAGTCCAGAATGATCAGGTCGTAGCTGTCTCGGTGCTGTTCGCGCAGAAAGCGCGAACCGTTGCTGTAGCCCTGCACGGTATGGCCGGCAGACTCCAGCACCTGGCGGACCAGGTCCACTTGGGCACCGTCATCATCAATGACTGCGATTCGCATACCTGTCTGATCCCCAACTCGTTCTGGCTGCGGTCGCAAGGCTGCGCCAAACCGTCTCCACGCAGATGCAGACCGCGACTGCGAATGCTGTCACGATTCGCAATTGATTGCGCCGTGTTTAACGATTGTTTAGGACTTGCCCCGGCCGGGTGACGCAGGCTCACCACATTGCGGTATAGATCACGATGGGTCTGCGCAACGTGAGTCCGGAGTTTCACCGCCTCGGATAGGGAGGGGTTGACAGCATTTCGTCAGCACCGGCGACCCAGGCGCCGCGCATGGAACAGACACTGGGCATTCAAGCGCAAGGGGGCGTCACACGAACGCAAATGAAAACGGCAACCCGCCGGGTTGCCGTTCCGTGCGCCACCCCACAGAAGCAGGGCAACGCGAATCTGGTGGCTTGGGGCGGAATCGAACCACCGACACGCGGATTTTCAATCCGCTGCTCTACCAACTGAGCTACCAAGCCAGACTGGTTGCTTGTTGTCTGGACATCAAGAACCGAGCCCGAAAATATAGCACAGGGCCTGCGACCACGCCGCGCATCCGCACCGAGCTGCGTGTGGCCTAAGCTGGCACCCATTGACCGCCATGCAGCCGCCTTCCGCCCCGCCATGCCCAGCGCCCCGCCCGAAACCCTTGATGTCGTGATCGCCGGCGGCGGCGTGGCCGGACTGGCCGCGGCGCTGGCCCTGTCGCGCCTGCCGGGCAAGCCCCTGAGCATTACTCTGGTCGACCCGACCGCCCTGCCAGCGAGCACGCCCGGGACCCCTGGCGCATGGGATCTGCGCGTCTATGCCATGGCGCCCAAGGTGCTGGCCTGGCTGGCTGAACTGGGGCTGCAGCCCCTGCTGGACGCCCGCCGCACGCAGCCGATTGCCGAGATGCACATCGCAGCGGGCGCCCCGCCCAAAGGCCTGCTGCTGTCGGCCTACGAGGTGGGCAGCACCGAACTGGCGGTGGTCATGGAAGAAGGCCTGCTGGCCCGCGCCCTGCGCACGGCCCTGCAGGTCGGCGGCCGGGTCCGCTGGATATCCGGCAGCGTCAGCGCGCTGACGCAGACCGAGGGCGGCGATGCCGTCGAGCTGACGGTGGATGGCGACACGGGTGCCCAGCAGCTGCGCGCCCGTCTGCTGCTGGGCGCCGACGGCAAGCACTCGCGCATCCGCGATCTGGCCGGCATCCCCTTCACGCGCAGGCCCTACGGCCAGACCGGCGTGGTGGCGCACTTTGCCAGCAACCAGCCGCATCATGCCGGTGCCTGGCAGTGGTTCGGGGCCGATGACGTCCTCGCGCTGCTGCCGCTGCCGGACAGCGCCGACACACGCGCAGCCGAGCGGGGCCGAACGGGCCATGCGGTGTCCATGGTGTGGTCGATGCCGGCGGGCCAGGCGCAGGCCTGGCTGGCCGATGACACCGGCCAGGCGGCGCTGGATGCCGCGCTGGCCGAGCGTGTGCGCCCGGCCGGTTTCGAACTGCAGCGCCTGACGCCGCTGGCCGGCTTCGAACTCGCGCTGTCCAAGGTGCCGCAGCCGGTGCGTGGCCGCGTGATGCTGATCGGCGACGCAGCGCATGGCGTGCACCCGCTGGCCGGCCAGGGCCTGAACCTGGGCCTGCATGGCGTCATGGCCCTGCACCGGGCACTGGCCGAGCGCGAGGCCTTTCGCGACTGCGGCGATGCGCGGGTGCTGGCGCGCGCCGTGCGCGCCCATGCGGAGCGCGTCGCCGGCATGCAGCTGCTGACCGATCAGCTCGCCACCCTGTTCCACTCAACGCGCCCCTGGGGCCGATGGGCGGCGGGCGCGATGAACCTTCTGGGCTACAGCCACGTCCTAAAATCGCGCTTGGTTCGTGCGGCCATTGCTTGAGTTTGTGCGCGTGTCGTCCGCCGATTGCACCCTGCGCTTGATGCCGCCCACTGCTGTGCCCTCGCGGCTCGCCGTGCCGGTACGCTGCCCCTGATTGCCCCGCACAGCCCGTGCGGGCCCCGGAGATCCACCTGCCATGTTGAATTCCATGCTGCGCCGCGTGTGTCGCGCCTTCACCCGCCCCCTTCTCGCTGCAGGCCTCGCGCTTGCTGCCGCACTGCCCGTCCAGGCACAGAGCTCGGGGCCGGCGCCCGCAGCGGTGGAAGCGGCCATCCGCAAGGCACTGGACGGCAAGCTGGGGCAGGGCGTGAAGATCGATGCCATCAGCAAGACGCCCTATGCCGACCTGTATGAAGTTCGCGCCGGCGCGGACATCCTCTACATCGATGAAACCGGCCGCTATGTCTTCCAGGGCTCCGTGATTGACCTGAGCACTGGCCGCAATCTGTCTCGTGACCGCTCGGAAGCCCTGCAGGCCGAAAACGACCGCGCCCTGCGCAGCGTGCTGTGGTCACAGGATTCGCTCAAGCACGCCCTGAAGATGACCAAGGGCAACGGCAAGCGCCAGATGATCGTCTTCGAAGACCCGTACTGCGGCTTCTGCAAGCGCATGCGCCAGAGCTTCGAGCAGATGAACGACATCACGGTCTACACCTTCCTGCTGCCGATCCTGTCGGAAGACTCGGGCGTGAAGTCGCGCAACGTCTGGTGCTCGGCCAACCGCCAGAAGGCCTATGACGACTGGATGCTGCGCGGCGTGGCCCCGGCTGAGGCGAAGAAGGACTGTGACGACAGCATCGCCGAGACCCAGGCCCTGGCGCGCCGCCTGCGCATCAATGGCACGCCGGCGATCTTCTTCACCGATGGCACGCGCCAGCCCGGCTTCATGCCGCCCGACGCGCTGGAAAAGCGTCTGGCCACCGTCAAGAACTGAGCGCGCGGCCGGCGCTCTGCCGGCCCTGCACAGCGCGCGGGTGTACCGAAGCGGCGCACCCGTACTGCATCAGGTCATTTTCGGACAGAATTTTCGGCAAATCAAATTGGCCACTTTCCGCACACCCCAAGCGGGAACCGGCAAATTGACGCCATCTGATTAGTTCATTTTCGGCCACAGCAACCAGAGCCGGAGCACGGCCCGTGTGCGGCCGGCTTCCTCACCGGCCGCGTCGCCGGCGCCCCAGAAGTAGTCGGCGCGCACCTCGCCCTTGATGGCGCTGCCGGTGTCCTGCGCGAGGGCCAGCTGGTTGATCTGCCGGCCCCAGTGCGTGGCGCTCATCCAGACCAGGCTGCCCAGCGGAATGAAGCGCGGATCAATGGCGACCGAGCGCTTCTCGGTCAGCGGCACGTTCAGCGAGCCGATCGGCCCCACGCTGGCGTCCACCGTGCCTGGCATGAGCCGGAAGAAGATGAAGCTCGGGTTCTCGTTGATCAGCGCCTGGCCGGCGCGCGGATTGGCGCGCACCCACTGCTTGATGCTTTGTGCCGTGGCGTTGTCGCGCGTGAGCTCGCCACGCTCGATCAGCACCCGGCCGATCGAGCGGTAGGGGTGGCCGTTCATGTCGGCAAAGCCGATGCGCAGCAGCTTGCCCTGATTGGGGCCCGGATCCTGGATCAGCAACTTGCCGGAGCCCTGCACCTGCAGGAAGAACGCATCCACCGGATCTTCCACCCAGGCAATCTCCTTGCCGCGCAGGCTTGGGTGGACCGGGCCGCCGGCCGGCGTGAGCTCGGCACGCGTGAAGTAGGGCACGAGCTCGCCCTGCACCATGCGGCCGCGCACGCGCGCGGCGGGATTGCCGGGGGTGGCCGGCGTGTCGCGGCTCACCAGATCGTCGGGCGGGCCATAGAGCGGCACGACGAAGGGCGGGCGGCGCGTGAGGCTGGCGCGCAGGATGGGCTCGTAGTAGCCAGTCAGCAGACCCTCATTGCGGTTGTCCTGGCTGAAGACCGCATAGGCCTCAAAGCGGCGCTGCACGAACTCGCGCAGCGCGCCCTCCTCCAGCGGCAGTGCGCGCGCCGCGGCGCAGACCTCGCGCCAGGCCGCCGCCACCGGCGTGCTCTGGGCGGCCAGGCGCTCGCAGCCCCGCAGAAAGCCCGGCCAGGCGTCGGTGAGCCTGTCTTCGGCAAAGCCGGGCAGGGTCTCGACGCCGACCTTGTACAGGCGTGCGCCGCTGGGCAGGCCACCGGCCGCATCGGCCGCGGCCGGCACGGTCTGGGCCGGCTCACCGTGGATGGGGGGCGGTTCGGCGGGGGGCAGCGCGGCCGGTTGATTCACGGGCAAAACGCCGCAGGCCGGCAGACACAGGGAAATCAGCAGGGCCATCGCGGCCCGGCGGAACGCAGCCCGCTCAATACACTGCAAACGCTTCAACATTCACACTCAAGGAAACAGGGCGGCGCCCATGTGGTTGATCATTCTGGAAATGCTGCTGGCGCTGTTCATCATCTGCTTCATCATGTGGTGGACGATGAAGGGCAAGAAGTAGCGGCCACAGGCCCTAGTGCAGGGTGCGCGGCAGGGTCAGCGCAAACTCGGCAATCGGCGCCTCGAAGCGCTCGCCGTCCGCAGCCACGCAGAAGAAGCTGCCGCGCATGCTGCCCTGCGGCGTGGTCAGCGGGCAGCCACTGGTGTATTCGAAGCTCTCGCCCGGCTTGAGCAGGGGTTGGTGCCCGACCACTGCCAGACCCTTCACTTCATCGACGTGCCCGTTGCCGTCCGTGATGAACCAGTGCCGCGAGATGATCTGCGCGGCCACCTGGCCGGTGTTGGTGATGGTGACGGTGTAGGCAAACAGATAGCGCTGCGCCGCCGGATTGCTCTGCTCCGGCAGATATTCCGGGTGCACCACCACGGAAATGTCGTACTTCTTGGGCTGGGCCACGATGTCTGCCTCGGGTCGGAAAACGCGGCCGCGCGGCCGCAGGTCGAAGGGCTGGGCAGATCGTACCCGCCGCCGTCAGGCGGGCTGGCAAGGCTTGAAATGCCGGACCGCCAGGCGCCAGTTCGGCGCTTTTCGGCAGGGTGCGCGCAGGCACACTCGGCACCGTCCCGTTTCATCGAACTCGGCTGCAACCCCATGCTTCATCATTTCCGCCCCGGCCTGCATCCGGTCCACCTGCTGCGTCACGCCGCACGCGCCTTCGGCCTGCTCGCCCTGGGCAGCCTGGGGGCCTGCAGCCTGCCGGAGGTGCCGCCACCCGCCCCTGGCGCGCGCACCCATGCGCTCTGGCTGCTGACTGCCGACCAGCGTCTGGTCAAGGTGGATACACGCGCACCGGGCCGCGTGATCGCCGAGAGCCGCATCCAGGGCCTGGCGGCAGACGACCGCCTGCGCAGCATTGACTACCGCGTGGCACGCGGCCAGCTCTACGGCCTGTCCGTGCAGGGCCGCCTCTACACCATCGACCCCGCCAGCGGCCGCGCCACGGCCCTGCCGCAGCCCCTGGGCCAGGCCTTCGACACCGCCGATGCGGAGATCGACTTCAACCCCACGGTGGACCGCATCCGCATCGTCAATCGCGCGGGCCAGAACCTGCGCGGCCATCCCGACACGGGCGCCGCGGCAGCCGTCGACCCCGCATTGACCTACGCGCCCGGCGATACGCAGGCCGGCCGCACGCCCTGCATCCAAGGCGCCGGCTACACCTACAACCAACGCGCCAGCAAGCTCCCCACCACCTACGCCATCGACGCCTGCAGCGCCACGCTCGTCACCCAAGGCTCGATCGAAGGCCGCGAGCCCGTGGTCTCGCCCAGCACCGGCCGGCTGTTCACGGTCGGCGCGCTCGGTCTGCCCGCCCCGCTGAGTCAGGTGAGTTTCGACATTGCCGACATCGACAACGCCGCCTATCTTCTGGCGGCGCCCGCCGGCCGGGGCCAGACGCTCTACCGCGTGGACCTGGGCAGCGGCAAGGCGCAGGCCCTGAGTGCCCTGCCGCGCGTTGGCACGGTGCTGGGGCTGGCCATCGAACCCTGAACCGCGCCGCGCATGTGCCTGCGGCGCATGCCGAGTCTCCATGACCCCTCGACTGCTGCATCGCCTCGCCCTGCTGCTGTGCCTGCTGTGTCCTGCCGCAGGCGCACTGGCTCAGACTGCCGTGCCGATCACGATCACCGACGTCCGCGGGCGCGCCGTGGACGACGCCGTGGCCGCGCTGGTGCCGCTGCGTGGCCCGCTGCGGGCCCGCGCGGGCGCAAGCGCGCAGATCGAGCAGCGTGACAAGCAGTTCGTGCCTGCGGTGACGGTGGTACAGACGGGCACGTCCGTCCAGTTTCCGAACCGCGATACGGTGCGCCACCACGTGTACTCCTTCTCGCCGGCCAAGAACTTCGAGATCAAGCTCTACGTCGGCACGCCGGCCACGCCGGTGGTGTTCGACAAGCCAGGCGTGGTCGTGCTCGGCTGCAACATCCACGATCACATGGTGGCCTGGGTGAATGTGGTGGACACGCCCTGGTTCGCCAAGTCGATCCAGGGCAAGGCCGAGATTGCGGGCGTGCCCACTGGCGACTACGAGCTGCAAGTCTGGCACCCGCGCGCGCCCACGCAGCGCGGCGCGCTGACGCAGCGCGTGAGCGTGGCTCCGGGCCTGGCGCCGCTCAGCGTCCAGCTGCCCTACTGATTCATGCCCGAGGCGTCCGCATCTCCGCTGCAGCGCTGGCGCGAACGCCTGCAACGCCGCCTGTCCACCCGGCTGGTGCTGGCCTCGGTGACCTTGCTGGTGCTGGTGCAGGCCCTGGGCCTGCTGACCCTGCGCGCCAGCATCGAGCGCATTGCCCGCCAGTCGATTGTGCAGGAGCTGGCCGTGGGCGAACGCCTGTTCCAGCGCCTGCTGGCACAGAACGGCCAGCGCCTGCGGGATGGTGCGGGCCTGCTGGTGGCCGACTACGGCTTCCGCTCCGCCGTGGGCAGCCGCGACATGGAGACGATTGTCTCTGCCCTGGGCAATCATGGTCGGCGCATCGGTGCGACGCACGCCATCCTGCTGGATACCGACTTCGCCCTGCAGGCCGCAGCCACGCCGCCGGAGGCCCCCCTCATGCCCGCGCTGCAGCAACTGGCCCAGCGGGCACAGGCTGGCGGCAGCGGTGATGGCGTGGCAGGCGGACTGGTGGCGATCGATGGCCGCGTCCACCAGCTGGTGATGGTGCCGATGCGTGCACCGCTGGTCATCGCCTGGGTGGTGATGGGCTTTCGAGTCGATGACGATCTGGTGAATGACATGCGTCGCCTGTCCAGCGTGCACGTCGCACTGCAGACGCGCGCTGCGCCCAGCGCAGACTGGATCACTACCGCGAGCAGCCTGGCCCCGCTGACCACACCCGCGCTGGCACCGCCTGTTTCCAGCGAAGCAGCCGACAGCCGGACTGTCAGGATCGCAGGCCAGGCCTACGGTTTGCGGATTGCGCCGCTCGATGCCGACAACGATGCCCCGCTGCGCGCCCTGCTGCTGCGCTCGGTGGACGAAGCCGTGGCGCCCTACCGCAGCCTGCAGTGGACCCTGCTGATCATCGGCCTGCTGGGCACCGTGGCACTGGCCGCCGGCGGTCTGTGGGCCGCGCGGCGCATCACCACCCCAATCCGCGAACTGTCGGATGCGGCGCAGCGCCTTGCGGCCGGCGACTTCGACCAGCCCGTGCCAGTGACCACGCGCGACGAGATCGGCGATCTGGCACAGACCTTCGAGCACATGCGCACCAGCATCGATGCGCAGCGCCAGCAGGTCACCCGGCTGGCCTATTGGGATCCGCTGACCGGCCTGCCCAACCGCGCGCAATTCCGCGAGGCCCTGGCCGCCGCACTGGCCATGCGCGAGCAGGCCGCGCGCCTGGGCCAGCGGGGCGACGGGCTGCACGCCACCGCAGCCATCCTGCTGCTGGATCTCGACCGCTTCAAGCACATCAACGACGTGCTCGGCTACCCGATGGGTGACCAGCTGCTGCGCGAGGTCGGGCAGCGCCTGCAGGGCGTGATCGGCGCGCGTGACTACCCGATCGCGCGGCTCTCGGGCGACGAGTTCGCCGTGCTGCTGCCCGACGCCGCACTGGGCACCACGCTGGCGGCGGAAGTGGCACGCGCCTTCGAGGCACCGATGCAACTCGGCGAGCAGAGCGTGGATCTGCGTGCCAGCATGGGCGTGGCGCACTATCCCACCCATGCCCGCGAGGCCGACGAGCTGCTGGCCCGCGCCGAGGTGGCGATGTATGCCGCCAAGCGCGGCACGGCCGGCCTGCTGGTCTATGACGAGCGGCTGGACTCCGGGAGTGCCAAGACTTTGTCGTTGCTCTCCGACCTGCAGCGCGCCATCGGCGCCGGCGAGCTGCGCCTGTTCCTGCAGCCCAAGATCGCGCTGGCCAGCGGCGAGCTGGTGGGCGCCGAGGCGCTGCTGCGCTGGCAGCACCCCACACGCGGCATGGTCCCGCCCCTGGACTTCATTCCCTTTGCAGAGCAGACGGGCTTCATCCGCCACCTGACCGCCTGGGTGATCGGCGAGATCCTGCGCATCAGCCCGCAGCTGGCCAGCGCGGGGCATGCCCTGAGCCTGGCGGTGAACCTGTCCACACGCGACCTGATGGATCTGGAGCTGCCGGACAAGATTGCCGCGCAGCTGGCGCGCTTTTCGGTGCCGCCGCACGCACTCAAGCTCGAAATCACCGAGAGCGCGATCATGGATGACCCGAGCCGCGCCGAGTCGGTACTCGACCGCCTGCACGGCATGGGCCTGCCGCTGTCGATCGACGACTTCGGGACCGGCTACAGCTCGCTGGCCTATCTGAAGCGCCTGCCGGTCAAGGAGCTCAAGATCGACCGCTCGTTCGTGATGCACCTGGACCGCGAGGACGGCGACCACAAGATCGTCCGCTCGACCATCGACCTGGCGCACACCCTCGACCTCGAGGTGGTGGCCGAGGGCGTGGAGAACCTCGCCATCTGGCGCGTGCTGCAGTCGATGGGCTGCGATCTTGCCCAGGGCTACTTCGTGAGCCGGCCGCTGCCGGCAGACCAGTTCGAGACCTGGGCGCGGGACTGGCCAAGCCGCCGCGACAGCCTGCTCAACCCAGGCCCGCACGCTGCCTAGAATGTCAGTCTGGTCTGCGCTGCAGCCGATGCCGGCCGCTGCAGACACCGGCTTGCCCCCCCATCCGCCTGAACCGATCACCCGCCTTTGACCATGAGCTTTCGCATCGCCCCATCCATCCTCTCGGCCGACTTTGCCCGCCTCGGTGAGGAGGTGCGCGCGGTGCAGGCCGCCGGCGCCGACCTGATCCACTTCGATGTGATGGACAACCACTATGTGCCCAACCTGACCGTGGGGCCGCTGGTGTGCGAGGCGATCCGTCCGCACGTGACCATCCCGATCGATGTGCATCTGATGGTCGAGCCGGTGGACGCGCTGATCCCCATGTTCGCCAAGGCCGGCGCCAACATCATCACCTTCCACCCGGAAGCCAGCCGCCATGTGGACCGTACGCTGAGCCTGATCCGCGAACACGGCTGCAAGGCCGGACTGGTCTTCAACCCGGCCACACCGCTGGAATACATGGACTACGTGATGGGCAAGCTCGACATCGTGCTCATGATGAGCGTCAACCCCGGCTTCGGCGGCCAGAGTTTCATCGAGGCCGTGCTGCCCAAGATCAGCGCCGTGAAGAAGAAGATCGACACCCATACCGCCGCCGGTGGCCAGCCGATCTGGCTGGAGGTGGATGGGGGCGTGAAGGTGGACAACATCCGCCGCGTGGCCGATGCCGGCGCCGACACCTTCGTGGCCGGCAGTGCCGTGTTCGGCGCGCGCGATGCCGACGGTGGGTACAAGACCGTGTTCGAGAAGTTCCGCCGCGCGCTGGGCTGAAGCGGCGCCCGGCCTACTGCACCGGGAGCACGTAGCGCTGGTGGATCCTGCGGACCAGACCCTCGCGGCGCATCTGCGCCAGCACCTGGTTGAACTGCTTCACGAAGGACTCCTCCACCGCGCGCTTGCCGAATGCGAAGCGGGCGCCCTCGTCCGACAGCACGATGCGTGTGGGCCGGATGCGTGCATCGAGCTTAAGCTCCGCCAGTTCAATCGCTGCGGTCTCCTCGCTGGCGATCACGCCGTCCAGCCGGCCGTTGGCCACCATCTGCCAAAGATTGCGTCGGTTGCTTTGCCGCGTAATGCTGCGGGCGTAGGCCTCCTGCTTGAGCAATGCGTCGTAGGTTCGCCCATAGGACACATTGATCTGCACGCCGAGCCGAAAGCCGACCCTGGGCAGTTCATCGATGTGCTTGAGCGGCCACTTGGCGAGGGCTTCCTGGCTGGCATACAGCACATTGCGCGGCGTCGGGCGTGGATCGGAGAACCAGGCGTATTGCTCACGCTCGGGCCGCTTGAATGCGCCGGGCAGCACATCCAGGCGCCCTGCCTCCAGCTCGAGCAAAGCACGGGCCCAGGGCAGCTGCACCCAGCGCACGGTGCACCCCATGCGCGTGAGTGCCTCCCGGACGATATCTGCGTCGATGCCGACCACCTCGCCATTTGCATCCATGTGCGTGAACGGCGGATCGGGGTTCCAGCGTACCGAACGCTCGCAGGCGCTGGCTGAACCCATGCCAGTCAGCAGAATGAAGACGAGCCACCACGCACGCAGGATGCGCGCGCCCCACACCATCGCCATGCAATTGCTCCCACGGGCGGCCTCATCGGGCCTCCGGCGCAAAACTTATCATCAGGTTGCGTCATTTGCAGCCTAGAGCAAGCCCCCCCATTCGATGCCTGAATCCCGCCCCCTGCGCGCCGCGCTGATCGACCTGGACGGCACCCTGCTGGACACCGCCGGTGAACTGGCCGCCGCAGTCAATGCCATGCGCCGGGACCTGGCGCGCCCGCCCTTGCCGGTGTCACGCATTGCCAGCTTTGTCGGCAAGGGCGCGGCCGTGCTGGTACATCGTGCCCTGACCGATTCCCATGAGGGCCGGGCTGATGAAACCGCGCACGAACAGGGTCTCGCTGCCTTCAAGCGGCACTACGAGCACATCAACGGTACGCAAGCGCAGATCTACCCCGGCGTCCTGGATGGCCTGGCTGCGCTGCGTGCCCAAGGCCTGCGCCTGGCCTGCGTCACCAACAAGCCGCGCGACTTCGCGCAACCGCTGCTGGCGCGCACCGGCCTGGCGCGGCATTTCGAGCTGCTGGTGGCCGGTGGCGATACGCCGCGCGCCAAGCCCCACCCGGATCCATTTGAACGCGCAGCCCAGCACCTGAAGTTCGGCGTTGAACAGTGCGCGGTGATCGGCGACTCCGCCAACGACGCCCATGCCGGCCGCGCCGCTGGCATGGCCGTGCTGCTGGTGCCCTACGGCTACAGCGAGGGCGAGCCGGTCAGTCACGCGTTTGACGCCGGTTTGTGCGATGCGATAGTCTCCGATCTCGTTGCCGCTGCAGCCTGGATCGCCAGACACAGCGCGCCACCGACCCACATACCGCAATGAACCGCCAGCCCACCGCATCTCAAGCAGCCCGCGCGATCCGCGCCGGTTGGTGGCGCGTCTCGTTCTGGTGGTGCTGACCGCACCGACCAGACCCCCTCGCAGCCGCTTGCCGCTGCCCGCTCCCCAGGCAAGTACCCCAGCGTTCCCCGCGACCGATCCAGGCCGGATCTGAAACCGTAGATCGAGCATCCATGCGGTTCTTCAGGCCAAAATGGCTGGAAAGCCGCATGGGACAAGCGGAAAGCCCTTCTGGATACACCGTCCACGATGACCGAACTCGAATTCAACGCCCTTGCCGCCCAGGGCTACAACCGCATCCCGCTGATCGCCGAGACGATGGCGGACCTCGACACCCCCCTGTCGCTGTACCTGAAGCTCGCCAACACGGCCAACAGCTTCCTGCTTGAAAGCGTGGTCGGCGGCGAGCGCTTCGGGCGCTACAGCTTCATCGGCCTGCCGGCCAGCACCATGCTCAAGGTCAGCATCCGCGCCGCAGGCCATCACACCCAGGTGCTGAAGAACCATGCCGTGGTCGAGGAAGACCGCGGCAACCCGCTGGACTTCATCGCGGCCTATCTGGCGCGCTTCAAGGTGGCCATGCGCCCCGGGCTGCCGCGCTTCTGCGGCGGGCTGGCCGGCTACTTCGGCTACGACACGGTGCGCCTGATCGAGAAGAGGCTGGCGGCCACCGACAAGCCGGGCGGCATCGACATGCCCGACATCATGCTGCTGCATTGCGACGAGCTGGCCGTGGTGGACAACGTGGCCGGCAAGCTCTACCTGATCGTCTACGCCGATCCGCGCACACCCGATGCCTACACCCGCACGCGCAGCCGTCTGCGCGAGCTCAAGGCCAAGCTGGCCAATGCGCCGCATCGTTCCCATCTGGGGGCAAGCGTGGTGCAGGAGGTGCGGCGCAGCTGGCCCAAGGAGGACTTCAAGGCCGCCGTGCAGCGCTGCCGCGACTACATCATCGACGGCGACTGCATGCAGGTCGTGATCGCGCAGCAGCTCTCCATGCAGTTTCCGGAGTCTGCACTCACGCTGTACCGCGCGCTGCGATCGATCAATCCCTCGCCCTACATGTTCTATTACCGCATGGCGCCCGAGGCAGCTGGCAAGGGCGAGTTCCACATCGTCGGCTCCTCGCCGGAGATCCTCGTGCGGCAGGAACCGGTGGACCTTGGCGGCAAGCCGGAAGTGCTGGCCACCGTGCGGCCGATTGCCGGCACGCGCAAGCGCGGCGCCACCGCAGCAGAGGACGAGCGTCTGGCCGCCGAGCTGCTGGCCGACCCCAAGGAGCGTGCCGAGCACGTCATGCTGATCGACCTGGCCCGCAACGACGTGGGCCGCGTGGCGCAGACCGGCACGGTGAAGGTGACCGAGACCATGGGCATCGAGAAGTACAGCCATGTGCAGCACATCGTCAGCAATGTGCAGGGTGTGCTCAAGCCGGGCATGACGAGCATGGACCTGCTGCGCGCCACCTTCCCGGCCGGCACGCTCTCCGGCGCGCCCAAGGTGCGCGCCATGGAAATCATCGACGAGCTGGAGCCGGTGAAGCGCGGCCTGTACGGCGGCGCCGTGGGCTACCTCTCCTATTCGGGCGCCATGGATGTGGCAATTGCGATCCGCACCGGCGTGGTCAAGGACGGCTTCCTGCACGCCAGCGCCGGCGCGGGCATCGTCTACGACTCCGATGCCGAAGCCGAGTGGCAGGAAACAGAAGCCAAGGCCCGCGCGTTGTTCCGCGCCGCGGAGCGCGTACAGGAAGGACTGGAGGCCGAGGTATGAAGCCGGCAGCATCCGCGCAAGACCGGGTTGGCTTGGTGGCCATGTACCGGTGGCGCCTTCATCCGGGCCGTGAAGCCGCATTCATCGCCGCCTGGTCAGCCATCACCCTTGCGCTGCGCGAGCACGGCGGCTCGTTCGGCTCACGCCTGCATCGCGCCGACGACGGCACATGGGTGGGCTATGCCCAGTGGCCCGATGACAGCACGCGCCAACGAGCCTTTGACCGGGTTGCAGTCGACCCCGCACTGAGCGCGCAGATGCGAAACGCCATCGCCGAAAGCCTGCCCGAACTGCTGTTGCAGCCGGTGGCAGACTTTCTGGTGCCAGCCATTCCGATTGTCCAGTCCTCCGAGAGCCCGGCAAATGATTGATCTGCGCAGCGATACCGTCACCCGCCCCACTGCCGCCATGCGCGCGGCCATGCTGGCGGCCGAGGTCGGCGACGACGTCTGGGGCGACGACCCCACGGTGCAGCGCCTGCAGGCCGTGGTGGCCGAGCGCACGGGCTTTGAGGCCGCGCTGTTCATGCCCAGCGGCACCATGAGCAATCTGTGCGCGCTGATGGCGCACTGCGAGCGGGGCGACGAATACATCGTCGGCCAGCTGGCGCACACCTACAAGTACGAAGGCGGTGGCGCAGCCGTGCTTGGCTCGATCGTGCCGCAGCCCATCGAGCACGCGCCGGACGGCACGCTGCCGCTGGAGAAGATTGCCGCCGCCATCAAGCACCACGGCCCGGGGCTGGGTGCGCACTTCGCGCGCTCGCGCCTGCTGGCGCTGGAGAACACCTTCAATGGCAAGGTGCTGCCGCGCGACTACGTCAAGGATGCACAGGCGCTGGCCCGCAGCCGTGGCCTGAGCCTGCATCTGGATGGCGCCCGCGTGGCCAACGCGGCGATGGCCAACGGCGAGAGCCTGCGCGAGACCTGCGCCGGCTTCGACTCGGTGTCGATCTGCTTTTCCAAGGGCCTCGGCTGCCCGGTGGGCTCGGTCCTCGTGGGCAGCAGGGACCTGCTTGAACGCGCCTTCCGCTGGCGCAAGGTGGTGGGGGGCGGCCTGCGGCAAGCCGGCATCCTGGCCGCCGCCCTGCTCTACGCGCTTGACCACCACATCGACCGACTGGCCGAGGACCATGCGAACGCGGCCTGTCTTGCCGAGGGCCTGCGCTCAATCGATGAAGTGACCGTGACTGACTGCGCCACCAACATGGTGTTTGCGCAGTTTCCGCAGGAGCACTGCTCGGCGCTCGAAGCGCACCTGAAGGAACGCGGCATCCTGATCCAGGTGCTGTACGGCACGCGCATGGTCACGCACCTGGACGTGAGCGGTGCGGACATCGACCGCGTGGTGGCCGAGATCAAGAACTACTTTGCTCATGCGAGCACGAGGAGCTGAACCGTGCTTGTGATGATCGACAACTACGACAGCTTTACCTACAACCTGGTGCAGTACTTCGGCGAGCTCGGCGAGGACGTGCGCGTGTTCCGCAATGACGAGACCACGCCGCAGGCCATCGAGGCGCTGCGGCCGGACCGCATCTGCATCAGCCCGGGGCCCTGTGCGCCCGCGCAGGCCGGCATCTCGATCGCGACCATCCGCCACTTTGCCGGCAAGCTGCCGGTGCTCGGCGTCTGCCTCGGGCACCAGGCGATCGGTGAGGCCTTCGGCGGCAAGGTGATCAAGGCACGCAAGGTCATGCACGGCAAGACCGACACCATCGAGACCAAGCAGCAGGGCGTGTTTGCCAACCTGCCGCGCAGCTTCACGGTCACGCGCTACCACTCGCTGGCCATCGAGCGCGAGAGCCTGCCCGCCGAACTCATGGTCACCGCCTGGACCGAGGACGGCGAGATCATGGGCGTGAAGCACAAGATCCATGCCG
>JAIXTA010000115.1 GCA_027484405.1 Burkholderiales bacterium | reverse complement strand
GCGCTGGCCGGCATCCTGCTGTTCGTGGCCTGGAACATGGGCGAATGGCGCGAATTCGCGCGCCTGCCGCAATTCCGCTGGCCCTATCGCGCCAGCCTGCTGGGCACCTTTCTGCTCACCGTGGTGGTGGATCTCACCGTGGCCGTGGAGGTCGGGCTGCTGATTGCCTGCGTCACCTTCATCTACCGCATCTCCAGCCTGACCCATATCGAGCCGGCTTCGGACAAGACCTACCCCGTCCTGGCCGATCCGCAGCGTGGCCTGGCCGCCTGGCGCCTGTACGGCGCGCTGTTCTTCGGTGCGGTGCACCACCTGGAGCGCCTGGCCGACCACCTGCCGGCACGCACTCTGGTGCTCGACCTGAAGAACGTGCTGTACATGGACACCAGCGGCCTGGAGGCACTGGAGCAGCTGCATGCCAGCTGTACCAAGGCGGGCGTGCGCATGCTCGTGGCAGGCGCGATCGACCAGCCGGCCAGCCTGATCGAGCGCAGCGGCTTTGCGGCCATGCTGGGGGCGGAGAATCGCCACCCCAGCCTGGAGGCGGCACTGATTGCCGCCAGTGCATCCGCCCCGACTACGTAAAATGCTCGGCTTCGGCGGATTCCAGCCCGCCCCAAGCCCAGAGACACGCATGGCCATCTACGAATCCGAGATCACCCAGTTCATCAAGAAGCTGCGCGAAGAGCGCCCCGGCCTGGAGGAGCGCCAGCGCCAGGGCCGCGCCCTGCTCTGGGACAAGGACATCGACCGCGACTTCGCGCGTGCCGCGCAGGCCGCCCGCGTGCCGCAGAAGCCCTACGTCTACGGCACCAACACCGACTCCGACAAGAAGTAGCCCGCTTGTCCACCGACCAGGTCATCATCGACGAGCCGCAGCCGCCCTCCCCGCCGGAGGTGGTGGATACGCTCGCCGTGGCGCGCCTGTACGGCGAGCCCCTGTTCAACCTGCCCAATGACCTCTACATCCCGCCCGAGGCGCTGGAGGTCTTTCTCGAAGCCTTTGAAGGCCCGCTGGACCTGCTGCTCTACCTGATCCGCAAGCAGAACTTCAACGTACTCGACATCCCGATGGCGCAGGTCACAGCCCAGTACCTCAAGTACGTCGACGAGATCCGTGTCCGCAACCTCGAGCTGGCGGCCGAATACCTGCTGATGGCTGCCATGCTGATCGAGATCAAGAGCCGCATGCTGCTGCCGGTGACCAAGAAGGACGACGGCACCGAGGCCGAGGATCCGCGCGCCGAACTCGTGCGCCGCCTGCTGGAGTACGAGCGCATCAAGACCGGCGCCAGTCTGCTGGACGCCATGCCGCAGAAGGGCCGCGACTTCTTCGCCACCACGGTTTTCGTGGAGGAGCGCCTGGCCCCGCGTCACCCCGAAGTGGGCCTGCCCGACATCGTCGGGGCCTGGGCCGAGATCGTGAAGCGCGCGCGCCTGAACCAGCACCACAAGATCACGCGCGAGGAGCTCTCTGTGCGCGAGCACATGAGCCAGATCTTGAAGCGCCTGCAAAACGTGAAGTTCGTCGAGTTCACCGACCTCTTCGAAGCCAACCAGGTGGTCGCCAAGGGCCTGCAGGTGGTGGTGGTGCACTTCATTGCACTGCTTGAGCTGGCCAAGGAAAACCTGATCGAGATCACGCAGGCAGAGCCGTATGCGCCCGTTTACGTTCGGCTTTCCTATTCCCCGGTTTGAACTTCGCCGTTCGCGCTGAGGCGGCTTCGTTTGAGGGCGCATTCGGCTCTGCCTGCGGCGCTGTGTGGCCCCTCCCCCCTTGCGTCCCCCCTCCTTAAGGGGGGAAAGGGAGCCTCGGTATGCCAGCGCGTTCGCCCGCTCGCGGCGCAAGCTGTTTCAGTATTGAATCGCGGGAGTCGAGACAGCGCTCGGGAAACCACTCCCCAAGGCTGAAACGCTCCGCCGAACCAGCGACTACGCTTGCGGTCATTCCGTCATGAGGCGCGCCTGCGCCGACGTCATTTCGTCATCGAGTCATCGAGCCTACGAAGAACATGAGCGCACAACACTCTCCTGCCCAAGCCCCCACGCCCACCGCCCGCAAGCCGGTCACGCTCCTGAAACTGCGTGAAATGCATGCCTCGGGCGAGAAGATCGCCATGCTCACCGGCTACGACGCCACCTTCGGCAAGGTGCTGGATGACTGCGGGGTGGACAGCATCCTGGTGGGCGACTCGCTGGGCATGGTGCTGCAGGGCCATGCATCCACGCTGCCAGTCACACTCGACGACATGGTCTATCACGTCAAGTGCGTGGCGCGCGCCAACCGAACGGCCTGGCTGGTCGGCGATCTGCCCTACGGCAGCTACCACGAGGACGTGCAGCAGGCGTACCGCTCGTCCTGCGCACTCATGCAGGCCGGCGCCCAGATGGTCAAGCTCGAGGGCGGCGGCTGGACGGCGCCCGTGGTGGAGTTTCTGGTTGCGCGTGGCATTCCGGTCTGCGCCCACGTGGGCCTGACGCCGCAGAGCGTGCATGCCCTGGGCGGCTACCGCGTGCAGGGCCGGGACGACGCCGGCGCAGCGCGACTGCGCCAGGAATGCGCCGACCTGCAGAACGCCGGCGCCACCCTGTGCGTCTTTGAAATGGTGCCCGCGGCCTTGGCCACCGAGCTGACCGCCGAGCTCAAGCACATGGCCACCATCGGCATCGGTGCCGGCCGCAACTGCGCCGGCCAGGTGCTGGTGCTGCACGACATGCTCGGTATCACGCCCTTCAAGCTGCCGCGCTTCGTGCGCAATTTCATGGAAGGCTCCACATCGGTGCAGGAGGCGGTGCGTCGCTACGTGGCCGCCGTGAAGGACGGCAGCTTCCCCGACGACAGCCTGCACGCCTACTGATCACGCCGGGCCGTACACCAACAACCGGTTACCTAGCCGTCCGGGCGTCACTCATTGGGGCGAAGACGCTCGATCCTGGCGCTGCTACGCTTCGCGCATCCGAGTCAGCCTCTGGAGCGAAGCAACAATGGACGCAAGAACCGGCAAGATCCTGGCCGCCGTCGTGGCCGCATCGATCATTGCAGGCGGCCTGACCGCCTGCGGTGGTGGCGGTGGGGGCTCAAGCCCCGCTCCGGCCCCCGTGCCGGCACCTCCTCCGCCCCCGCCGCCGCCTCCTCCGGCAGGCAATGTCACGCTGTCCGGCACGGCGACCTACGACTCCGTACGCAGCAGCCCGGCCGGCCCGCTCGACTACGCCACCATCACCGCCAAGCCCATCCGTGGCGCGCTGGTGCAGGCCATCAATCCGGCCACCAACGGCGTCTATGCCACCACCAGCACCGATGTGAACGGCTTCTACAGCGTGGCGGTGCCTGCCAACGTGAACGTGCAGGTCGTCGTGAACGCCCAGCTGTTCCGCGACCCGACGGGCCCCCTGCCGCGCTACAACATCTCGGTCGTCGACAACACCAGCTCCAACGCCCTCTACGCCTTGGGCCAGACCTGCGCCAGCGGCGCGGCCGGCAACACCGCCTGCAATCTGCGCGCGGCATCCGGCTGGGGCGGCGCGGGCTACACCAGCACTCGCGCTGCCGGACCGTTCTCGATCCTGGATACGGCCTATGCCTCGGTGCAGCGCGTGCTGCAGGCCAATCCGAACGCGAGCTTCCCGAGCCTGAACATGCACTGGAGCGTGAACAACCGCCCGGCCAGCGGCTGCGGCGCGGACCGCACGGCCGACCTGGCACAGGGCTGCATCGGCACCTCGTTCTACGGCGGCAGTTCGGGCGGTGTGCATCGCCTCTACATCCTGGGTGCAGCCAACACCGACACGGATGAGTACGACGTGCACGTGGTGGCCCACGAATGGGGCCACTACTTCCAGGGCGCCTTCTCGCGCAATGACGCGCCCGGTGGCTCGCACACCGGCAACGAACTGCAGGACTTCCGCCTGTCTTTCTCCGAAGGCTGGGGCAATGCCTGGTCAGGCATGGTCTGGAACGACCCGATCTACAGGGACTCTCTGGGAACCAACCAGAGCCAGGGCTTTGCGGTGAATGTCAGCCAGCGCACCGGCACGGGTGGAGCTCGCGATACCCTGCCCGCCGGCTGGTTCCGCGAAGACACGGTGCAGTACGTGCTCTGGAGCCTGTACAACACCCTCGGGCGCGACGCTGCCGGTTTCACACCGATCTACACCGTGCTGACTGACACCAGCTTTGCCGGCGGCTCGCCGCTGACGGGCATCCATGCCTTTGCCGCAGCGCTGCGGGCACTCAACCCCACCGCCGGTGCGACGCTCACGCCGATCCTGGCGGACCAGGGCATCGCCACCACCGCTGATGGCTTTGGATCCGGCGAGACCAATGGCGCGGGTCAGGCCGGGGTCCTCCCGGTCTACGTGGCCTACCCCACCCTGGGCAGCCCAGTGCAGGTCTGTGTGAGCAATGCCAACGGCAACGGCAACAAGCTGCGCAACTTCGCCTACGTCCGCGTGACCGTACCGACGACCCGCAGCTACACGATCACCGTGACCGACACGGCCGCCAACCCGGTCTCGGACCCCGACTTCGACGTGGTGCAGGGCCGCTTCATCAACGCCGGCCTGAGCGGCAACGTGGGCAGCGAGACGCTCACGGGCGTCAGCCTGCAGGCCGGCACGGCTGTCGTCGTGGTGGAGGACTTCAATCTGCCCACCAGCACCAGCGCGCCCAATACGTCGCGCTGCTTCAACATCAACATCAACTGAGCGGGGGCATTCCATGAAACACAGCACCGCATTCATCCTGGCACTGGGCCTGGGCTGCGCAAGCCTGGCCGGCGCAACAGATGCACGCCCGGCCGCCACGGCCGGCAGCGCGGCGATTCAGAAGCCCGGCACGTGGATGTACGCACCTCTGAAAAAGGGCGGCTCGGGCGTGAGCGTCCGCTGGCGCCTCGCGGCCGCGCCGAAGGCGGGTGAGCCCGTCACGATGACCCTCGAATTCGGTGGCCTGCGCTCGATTGACGGCGCGCGCTTCGAAGTCACGGGCGAGAACGTGAACCTGGCGCGTGCCACCGGCATGCAGGCTTTGAAGGCCGGTCCGCCGCAACAGCAGCAGGTCAGCTTCACGCCCAAGGCCGAGGGCGTGTACTTCATCAACGTATTCACCGAGCAGGCCGGGCGTACCAGCGTGGTATCGCTGCCGGTGCAGGTCGGCAAGGTCGGCGTGAAGCTCGAGAAGCCGCAGAACATCACCACCCTGCCCAATGGACAAAAGGCTGTGATCATGCAGTCGAGCTGACCGCGCTCGGCAGCGCGCCATCACGCAACGCCAGTACGGGGCGCCGACCGCAGGGTCTGCGCCCCGTTCCGTTTTGGGCACGAGCAAGCGTTGTATCTGCGCATGTCGAGCATGCAGCGGCGCGCCTTTGCTTGTAGCTGCGGCTTGCGCACCGCAACAATCAATGCAGCATCAAACGCACCGCTGCCCAGGGGCCGGCCATGCCGGAAGGGTGCGCGGCAATTCATGACATTCATCGGGAGGACAACCATGGACATTCGCAAGGCGGCCCTGCTGGGCCTGTTCGGCGTGCTTTCGAGCACTGCAGCACCCAGCCTGCTGGCGCAGACTCCGCCGGCGCCCGCCACACCGGCCAAGGACGAAGCCACCACGGTGGATACCGTGACCGTCGTCGGCTCGCGCCGCGCCCGCGCATCGGTCACCGACTCGCCCGTGCCGATCGACATCATCCCGATGAGCAAGGCGGCCGAGCAGGGCGGCAACTTCGACCTCGCGCAGAGCCTGCAGTACACCTCGCCGTCCTTCAACTCCACGCGCCAGACCGGCGCGGACGGCGCCGACCTGATCGACTCGGCGGCCCTGCGCGGCCTGGGCTCGGACCAGACCCTGGTGCTCGTCAACGGCAAGCGCCGCCACACGGTGGCGCTCGTGAACCTGTTCGGTGCGCGCAACCGCGGCAACACCGGCACCGACATGAATGCCATTCCGCTGCTGGCCATCGACCAGGTGCAGGTGCTGCGCGATGGCGCGGCGGCCCAGTACGGCTCGGACGCCATTGCCGGCGTCATCAACATCACCCTGAAGAACCGCGCCGGCTGCGAAGGCGTGCTGGGCTACGGCCAGTACTCCGAAGGCGACGGCAAGAACTACCTGGGCAGCGCCTACTGCGGCCTGAAGCTCGGTGACCGTGGCAGCCTGGGCATCACCGGCGAGTACCTGGACCGCGGCCGATCCAACCGCGCCGAGCCGGGCAATCCGCGCATCATCGGCGACACCGCCACCAAGAACGGCACCATCTACCTCAACGGCACGGTGCCCACCAGCGAGGACGCGCAGTTCTACTTCACCCTGGGCGGCCAGAAGCGCGATGCCTCCTCCGGTGCCTTTGCCCGCGGCGGCGTGGGATCCGGCGACATTCCTTCGCGCAACTCCGCGGCCATGTATCCGAACGGCTTCGTGCCCTTCATCAACGGCGACGTGGACGACCGCTACCTGATCGCCGGCTACAAGAGCCAGCTCGGCGACTGGACCACCGATGTGTCCCAGACCTACGGCTTCAACAAGCTGAAGTACCGGATCACCAACACCCTGAACGCCTCGATCGCCAACCTCGACCTGACCAATGGCGGCCGCGGCATCAGCGCCACTGCCTTCGACGCCGGCGGCTTCTCCTTCCAGCAGCTCACGACCAACTTCGACATGAGCCGCTACTTCCCGAATGTGCTGGGTGGCACGAACGTCGCCTTCGGCGCCGAGTACCGCCGCGAGACCTACAAGATCTTCGCCGGGGAGCGCGGCTCTTACATCGACGCCGACGGCGTGGGCGCAGGCGGCAACGCCGGCAGCCAGGGCTTCCCGGGCTTCCAGCCGGTGGATGCCACCAACAAGAGCCGTGACAGCTACGCCGCCTATCTGGATGTGGAGGCCGACCTCAGCAAGCAGCTCAAGCTGGCTGCCGCGCTGCGTGCCGAGAACTACAGCGACTTCGGCAGCACCCTTACAGGCAAGCTGGCCGCCAGCTACAAGGCCACCGACACCCTGCTGCTGCGCGGTTCGGCCAGCACCGGCTTCCGGGCGCCCTCGCTGCAGCAGGTGTACTTCTCGTCGACCTTCACCGACTTCATCAGCGGCCAGGCCCTGGACGTGGTGCTGGCCCCGAACGGCAGCACGATCGCGAACGCCGCGGGCATTCCCAAGCTCAAGGAAGAGAAGTCGCAGAGCAGCACCCTGGGCTTCACGCTCACGCCGAGCAAGGCCGTGGCCATCACGGCGGACCTCTACAACATCGACATCAAGGACCGCATCGTGCTGTCGGGCCGCTTCGATGCCTCCAACTACCCGGCGCTGGGCACCATCCTGGCCAACCTGGGGGTGGGCCAGGCGCAGTTCTTCGTCAACAGCGTCAAGACCAACACCCGCGGCCTGGATCTGACCGCCTCGCACCGCACCGACCTGATGGGTGCCAAGTTCGGCACCTTCCTGGCCTACAACTACAGCAAGACGCGGGTGAAGAAGATCAACACGCCGCCCTCGCTGGTGGGCTTCGAGGACGTGCTGCTCTCCGAGCGCGAGCGCCTGTTCATCGAGCAGGGCGCACCGCAGCAAAAGGCCATCCTGGGCTTCGACTACACGCGCGGCCCGTGGAACTCGGACTTCAAGATCATCTACTTCGGCAAGCAGACCCTGGGGACCTTCTCGGGCACCGCCAACGGCGTGCCCAACCAGCAGTACGCCGCCAAGACCTCGGCCGACCTGGCCTTCACCTACGCCATCACGCCCAACACCAAGGTCACCGTGGGTGGCACCAACATCTTCAACGTGAAGCCCACGGCGCAGGACGCCAACGAGACCGACAACGGCTTCAAGTACGAGAGCGTGCAGTTCGGCCTGAACGGTGCGGCCTACTTCGTGCGGCTCTGGAGCAAGTTCTGATCATTCAAATTCGGCCAGATTTACTGTTTCCAGAGTTTGATGAAGAATAGCTCCAAGCAAGCAGAAAGTCGCTTCTCTTGACTCATTAATAAGTTGATTTCGGCCATTATCGTTGGCGCCTTCTATCTGAGGGTGCCCAGTCTTCTTTGCTGCAGCCTTTGCGGCCATGCCGCGCCCGGCCACGCTGTGGGCGAACCTGCCGGCTGCGATCAGCGCAGTACTGACCGCCGCAGCGTTGCGCTGATCGCAGCGATCGGGCCCCACTGAACCCCGAACGCCTTGCGCTCGATCCTGAACAACGATTGCACCGAACGGGGCTGTTCTTAGCGCGCTGCTACATGGCATACAAGGCGAGCCTCATAGCGCCAAGACTTTCGCGTTGAATCTCCTAGGTCGCCGTCCCACATCCGTTCGAGGCTGAACGCAGTCGGGGCTAGCGTTGTCACCGGCGCCTCGCGACCCATTCCGGACATTTCATAACTTCAAGGGGAGCCGCTGAAAGCCGCGTACCAAAGCACCTTCTTAAGAGTATGGCGCGGAGATGGCGTCCTAAACTACCCTACACATCCCCGTTGCCTTGAAGCCGCGCAAGCTGCGGTCGGACTCCTCGGGAGCCATAGCGGCGCCAGGGTGGGTCATGCGGACGTCGATTCAGCGAATCCTTGAATACCAGTGCAGGCCTTGTCGAGCGAGGCCTCGTCCAACGCATAGGCGATGCGCAAGTACGGCCCCAGCCCAAATGCGCTACCTGGCATGACGGCGACTCCGGCCTCGTCCAGCAAGGCGAGCGCCACGTCCTCGTCCGATGAGAGCAGGCGACCCGCGGCACTTCGACGACCGATCAGCCCCTCGCAGGACGCAAAGGCATAGAACGCGCCCGCCGGCTTGGCGCAGCGCAGACCCGGGATGCGATTGAGCCGGGACGCCACGGCGTCGCGCCGACGCTCGAAGACGCTGCGGGTATCCCGCACGAAGTCCTGCGGGCCCGTCAGCGCAGCCAGCGCCGCATGTTGCGAGATCGAGCAGGCGCCCGAGGTCTGCTGGCCTTGCAGCTTCTCCATGGCTTCCAACAACCAAGCCGGCCCGGTCGCGAAGCCGATCCGCCAGCCGGTCATGGCATACGCCTTGGAGACGCCGTTCATCGTCAGCGTGCGGTCGCGCATCCGAGGTTCGACCTGCGCCATCGTGGAGAAGCTTGCACCGTCGAAGATCAGGTGTTCGTAGATGTCGTCGCTAAGCACCAGCACATCGGGGCGGTCCAACAGCACCTCGGCCAAAGCCCGAAGTTCGGCCTCGCTGTAGACGGCGCCGGTCGGGTTGGAAGGCGAGTTGAGAATCAGCCAGCTTGTGCGTGGCGTGACCACGGCCGACAAGGCTTGCGGCGTCAGCTTGAAGCCGCTGGCCTCCCCGCAGGCCACAACGACGGCCCTGGAGCCGCACAACTGCACCATCTCCGGGTAGCTGACCCAGTACGGCGCAGGAATGATGACCTCATCCCCGGCGTTCAGCGTGGCCGCCAGGGCGTTGTAAATCACCTGCTTGCCGCCGCTGCACACCAGCGTGTCCTGCCAGCGTGTCTCGATGCCGTTTTCGTCGCGGAACTTCGCCGCGATCGCTTCGCGCAGCGCACGCAGGCCGGCTACTTGGGTGTACCGCGTGTGGCCGGCGTGGATGGCGTCGATGGCTGCCTGGCGCACATGGGCCGGCGTGTCGAAGTCCGGCTCGCCGGCATTGAGCGAGATCACCGGTGCGCCGGACGCCCTGCGTTCAGCCACGCGGTCGATCATGCGGTAGGTGGCCGACGGCTGCGCGGCTGCCAGATGGATGTTCAATCGCTGTCTCGCGTAGCTCATGCGCGCTGCCTCCAAGCCGACAGCCCGAGCAGATCCACCGTCGTCTCGCCGCTGGCCAGCCGCCTCATGAACTCGGCTTCCTTCTCAGCCCTGGCTTCGCCAGCCGTCAGCACGTCGTCGATCCAGGCGGAGGGCAGCACGACCACGCCATCGTCATCCGCGACCACCAGATCGCCGGCTTCGATCCGCACACCGCTCATCAGGATCGGCTGGCCCACCGAGGGCGCGCTCGCCTTGATCGTGCCGCGCACGCAGATGCCGCGCGAGAAGACCGGGAAGCGCCGGCGTGCCAGCGCCGCGACGTCGCGTACGCCGCCGTCGATGACTAGGCCCACGATGCCCGCGGCCTCGGCCGCAACGGTCAGCACCTCGCCCCAGTAGCCCGCCACGAAATCGTCGGCGGTGACCACGAGCACACTGCCCCGCGGTGCGCGCTCGACCGCGAGGTGGATGGCCAGGTTGTCTCCCGGGCAGCAGCGCACCGGATAGGCCGGTGCGGCGACCGCCGCACCCACCCACACTGGGCGGATCGCCGGGTCGATGGCGCAGGGCAGGCCGGATGCCTCGTACAGGGTTGATGTGCCAAGGGCGAGAGCGCGGGTTTCTCGGTCGTTGCGGCCGGCTCGGTTCATGCGCCCCTCGTCTGCAGCCGGTGGTAGCCGAGTTCGGCGCGGGCTTCGCCCAGCGTCTGGCCTTGCGCGATCAACTCGCGGATGCGCGATTCGGCGGCCTCGATGCGCTGCGCCACCTCGGCCACCTCAGCGGCCCGCGAGCGCGGCACGACCACCACGCCGTTGGCATCGGCCACCACGATGTCCCGGGCCACCACGCGCGCGGCGCCGATCGACACCGGCTGGTTCACGACAGCCACCTCCACACGGTCCTTACCGGTGCGCATGCAGCGGCCACGGGTGAACAGCGGATAGCCGTCACCCAGCGCCTTGGCGACATCGCGGCAGACGCCGTCGATGACGGTGGCGGCGATCCCACGCAGGCCGGCGTACTGGGTCATGATGTCGCCCCAGACGGTGCAGTCCGTGCGGCCGTCGTTGTCGATGACGATCACGTCACCGGAGCTCACGTCGTCGATGAAGTCCCCGACGGTGCCCGCTGGCTGACCGCAGCTCACGTACTTGATGGTGAAAGCCGGGCCGACAACGGCGCCACCGTAGTCGGCCAGCGGCATGATGCCCAGGCACTGGCCCGGGATGCCGAGCTTGTCCATGGCATCGGAGACGCCGGGTGTGTCCAGGCCCTTGAACAGGGCAACCAGTTCCTTGTCTTGCGGGCTCATCGCGCACCGCCCGGCTTGATAGCCTCGAATTCCTTGTCGTGCATCACGTCCTCCACCGAACGGCCGGACCGCACGGCTTGCACCATGCCGTCCTGGCGGCGCGCGATGCGCTCGGCGAGGTCGATCACCTCCTCAATGCGACCTTGCGCAACGAAGACCGTGCCGCAGCGGTCAGCGATCACGTAGTCGCCCTCATTCACCGTCACGCCGGCCACCTGGATCGGAATGCCTGCCGCTCGCTGCACGACACGGTTGCGGGCACTGACCATCGTCGCCCCGCGTCCGTAGACGGGGTAGCCGATCGCTTCGTTGGCCTCGATGTCGCGGCTATAGCCGTCGATGACGGTGCCGCGCACGCCCTTCATCTTCGCTGCATTAGCGAGGATGTCGCCCCAGCAGGACACGCCTTCGATGCCGCCCGCGATGACCAGCACCCGGTCATCGGTGGCGATAGCGGCGATCACGGGGGAGATGAGGTGCACCGTTGGCGTGCTGCCCGTCTTCGGGCCGAGCAGCACGGTGCTTGCTCGGCCGACGATGCGCGGGCAGTGCCACAGCGGGCGCAGCCCGACCGAGGCACCGGGCAAGGCCAGGAAATCGAGCGCGTCGGACACCGTGGTGGTATCCAGGTGCGCAAGGCGATCGACAAAAGCAGTGGTCATGGCGAGTGGCAGAGCAGAATCAGGTGACCACTGTCGACCCTACCGATCGTTCTGTAAATTCCGATTTCAGGAAGATTTCGATACGCCGAACCTATGGAATCAAGATGATCAACTTCCGCCTGATGCGGCACCTCTGGCTGTTCCTTGCGGTGGCCGAAGAACAGCATTTCGGCCGTGCCGCGAAGCGGCTTGGCATGTCACAGCCGCCGCTGACCGAGCAGATCCAGGTGCTGGAACATGCACTTAAGGCGAAACTCTTTATCCGCTCACGACGGGGTGCGCAGTTGACACCAGCCGGGCAAGCCATCTTGCCGGCAGTGCGCAAGTTCGCCCAGCAGATGGAGCATCTGGAGCTTGCCGTCCGCGAGGCCACCGCTGGGCACAGCGGCATGCTGACGATCGGCGCAATCGCCTCGGCCATGGTGGAGGTACTGCCGCCTTTCCTCGACAGGCTGCGAAAGGCACACCCGCAACTCACGATCTCGGTAAGAGAGATCGACAGCGCGGATGCCGTTGCCGCGCTTCGCGCTGGTGACGTGGACCTGGCCTTTGCGAGGCTGCAGGGCGATCTCGGCGCCGACGTGCAAACGCTGGCTCTGGCGCAAGATCGATTGGCAGTCGCGCTACCGGCAGACCATCGGCTGGTCGAGCACTCGCGCATCCGCCTCGCCCAACTGGCCGAGGAACCCTTCGTGATGTTCGCTCGGCAGGTGAGTCCGGTCTATTTTGACAGCATCATCGCCGTCTGCCACGGGGCCGGCTTCTCGCCCCGCATCCTGCACGAGGTTCGCAGCGTGGCGACCCAGGTCGCCTTCGTCGGCTGCCGGCAAGGGATTGCTCTGGTGCCGGCCGCTTTGAAACGGATGGCACCTGCAGGTGTGGTGTTCAGGGCGCTGACCCGTTCGGTCGACGTCGTGACAACGGCCGCTGCGTGGGCCACGACAGCGACGAATCCGGCCGTTGCTCAGGCCGTGCAAACCCTTCGAGAGCGCACCAACCCAGCGAGATGAGGGCCGCGTTGATGCGTGCATGCTCATGGTCAAGTGCCGCCTTTCCGGTCCAGAGCGCTATGTCTGCTTTTGGCCGGCAGCAGCCGCCGTTTCGGATGACCGCGCCAACGGCAGCCCCTGCGTGCCGGTCGTCCCCGTTGTGCCGAACGTTCAAACTTGGGTGAGACAGAAATCCAAACGTCAGGAGTGGAATGACGCACTGGTTCAAAGCTGCTTTGCCCCTGTCAGCACCAAATGCTTGATTCCGTTCAGCATTCGGTTCAACTTTGCAAGCCAACCGGCAGCGGCGCCGGTTTTTCTCACCGAACTCCACATGCTCTCGATCCAGCTCGGACCCCTGGCCTTTCCCCTGGCACCGCTTGTACTGATCGCGGCAGCGCTGCTCGCGCTCTGGCTCGCAAGGCGTATTGCAGACGCGCAGGAGGCGGCAGCAACAGAATCGGCGCTCTGGTGGAGCCTGGGTGCCGCCCTGCTTGGCGCGCGCGTCGCCCACGTGCTGCTGCGCTGGGACGCCTATGCCGCGCAGCCCGGGGCGATCTTCGACATTCGCGACGGTGGCTGGTCGTGGCCCGCCGGCCTGCTGGCGGGCGCCCTGGTGCTCGCCGTGCTGGCCCTGCGCCGGCCTGGCCTGCGCCGTGCGCTGCTGGCGGCCGGATTGGTCGGCGTAGCGCTCTGGGGGTCGGGCCAGTTCGCGCTGCAGCATTGGGGTCGTGACACACGTGCGCAGGCCCTGCGCAGCCTCGAATTCAGATCACTTGCTGGTGATGCGGCCCGATCGCTCCCGGCCGTGGCTGAGGGTCGGCCCATGGTCGTGAACCTCTGGGCCAGCTGGTGCGGCCCCTGCCGAGCCGAGCTGCCGCTTCTGGCCCAGGCCCAACAGGCCCATTCGGCGGTGCGCTTTGTGTATGTGAATCAGGGCGAATCGCCTGAGACCATCCGCGCCTTTCTTGCCGCGCAGAGTCTGCAACTGAGCCCCGTGCTGCTCGACGAAAGCAGCGCGCTGGGCCCGGCCATCGGCTCGCGTGGCCTGCCCACCACGCTGTTTCTGAACGCGCAGGGCGAGCTCGTCAACGCGCACATGGGCCTGATCAACGCGGCCGCACTAAACGCGCAGCTTTCCCGGCTCGGCGCCCCTCGCGCGCTGAAGCACCCCTGAAGCGTCTTTGCCGGGCGCGAAGCAATCGGGGCGCCAATGGCGCCCCGATTGCTTCAGACCTCGCCCGCGATCAGCTGAACAGGTCCTTGACCTTGTCCGTCCAGCTCTTTTCCTGCGGTGAGTGCTTGTTGCCACCCTTGTGCAGGGACTCGTCCAGCTCCTTGAGCAGCTTCTTCTGGTGCTCGGTGAGCTTGACCGGCGTTTCCACCTGGATGTGGCAGTACAGGTCGCCGGGGTAGCCGGAGCGCACACCCTTCACGCCCTTGCCGCGCAGGCGGAAGGTCTTGCCGGACTGCGTGCCCTCAGGAATCGAGATCGCCGCCTTGCCGCCGATGGTCGGCACCTCGATGTCGCTGCCCAATGCAGCCTGCGCAAAGCTCACGGGCACGTTGCAGTGCAGGTCGTCGCCGTCGCGCTGGAAGACGCTGTGCTCCTTGACGTGGATCTC
>JAIXTA010000112.1 GCA_027484405.1 Burkholderiales bacterium | reverse complement strand
CGCTGATCTTTCTGCTGGCGGCGCTGATGTCGCTCATGGTGTGCACCACCTTGCCTACGACTTCACCACCCTGCTGGGCGACGGTAGAGGCGCTGGCGGCCAGCTGGCTGGCGGTGCGTGCGGCTTCGGCGTTCTGGTTCACGGTCTGGGACAGCTGGGCCATGGAGGCGGCGGTCTGCTGCAGGTTGCTGGCCGCTTGCTCGGTGCGGCCGGAGAGGTCTTGATTACCCACCGCCACCTCAGCGCTGGCCGTCGTGATTGAGTCGGCCACGCTGCGCACTTCGGAGACCGTCCCTCTCAGGCTTTGAATCATCACCCGCAGGGTGTTGAGCAGTTGGCCTGCTTCATCATTGCTTCTTGACTCGACGTTGACATCCAGATCTCCGTCGGCCACACGTTGTGCCGCGGCAATGGCGCGCTTCAGCGGCGCTGTGATGGAGCGAACGACCAGCCATGCAAACACCACACCAAACAGGACGGCAAGCACACTGCCGCCCATCAAAATGGCCATGCCGCGCTGATAGTCCTGCTTGAACGCACTGACGACTCGCTCGACGTGGCCCGAGTGGAACTTGACGGCATTGCTGACGACATCGATGTAGCTGTTGAACGCCGGCCGGTACTCCTGTTCATAGGCTTGCAGCGCCTCTTCCTGAAGATTCTGATCCTTGAGATCGATCGTCTTCTTGCGTGCGGCGCTCATCTTCGAGCGCGCGGCATTGATGCCTTCGAGTACCGCGATCGACTCAGCGTCGCCATCGATCTTGCGCATCAACGCCTCGATCTCGGTGATGCGGGAAGAAGACCTGGCAATCTCTGGCTTGAGCATGGTAAGGACACCCGCATCGAACGACCTGGCTATTGCAGTCACCCGAATGTCATTCATGCGCGCTGCCGCTTCCCACTCCCGCATCAATCGCTCTGTGGGAACGTCCGCTTCCACAAGGTCGGTCGCCTCCGAGGCCATGCGCGCCATGGTCAGCGTTGCGCCGAGCGCAATGATCACCATGAGCAGCATGGCTGTGCCAAAGCCCAAACCCAATCGGAGCCCGATGCTCCAGGACCGCAAATTCATGGTGTTCATTCCACTGCTCACAATGTGCAAGGTTGTTCTATTGATTGGCGCGGGAATCGTCTATGCCAAATGGGGTTTAGCGATCGCCCGCGCTTCGACGCACGGATACACGCTCTGTCGCGCGCTCGGGCCTGAAGTGCCAACGCCCGGGGCTCAGGGCATCACGTACCCAGCTCCAGAAGCTGCCAGCCACATGGTGCTCGACCCGGCGAGGGCGATGGCTCGCTCCCCAGCTTCGGTTCTGCCTGCCTACAGGGATGCCCTTTGACATGCTTGATCTCCCAGGAAAAATCAAACCCGGTTACCCAGCCCGCCGGAGGAGCGCAGACGCTCGAGGACAGCGTCCGCAATTCCGTCCAAGGGCAGCACTTCATCCACCGCACCCGCAGCAACAGCCTCTTTCGGCATGCCATAGACCACACAGGTAGCTTCGTTCTGTGCATAGTTGTAGGAACCGGCATCACGCATGAGCTTCATCGCGTCAGCACCATCTCGGCCCATTCCGGTCAACATGATTCCGATGGCGTTGGGGCCGACGTTGGCTGCTGCCGAGCGAAAGAGCACCTCCACGGAAGGACGGTGGCGATTCACGGGCTCTGTGTCATCCAGTCGTACGACGTAGTTCGACCCGGAACGATCCACCCGCATGTGTCGGCCGCCAGGTGCGATATAGGCGTGCCCGGGCAGAACCCGCTCACCATCCACCGCCTCGCTGACTCGAATTCGGCACAGCCCATCCAGACGCTGGGCGAACGAGCGCGTGAATCCCGCGGGCATATGCTGTGTGACAAGAACGCCAGGTGAGTCCGGTGGCAGCTTCACCAACACACTCTTGAGCGCCTCCGTCCCGCCGGTGGACGCGCCAATGACGATCATCTTCTCCGTGCTTGCTCGAGAGAAGGTGCTGGGCGAGATCTTGCTGGCTCCAGCCGCATGACCGCCCGGCAGCACATGCGCAGCACCCACGGCTGCGGTGGCTTGCGCAGGTGCTCGCCGCGAGACGCGCGCCCGGGATGCAATGCGAATCTTCTCGATGATCTCTGCGCCTGCCCGCTCAAGCCCCTCGGTGATGCCGAGCTTGGGCTTGGTCACGAAGTCCACCGCCCCCAGCTCGAGCGCCTTGAGCGTGACCTCGGCGCCACGCTCCGTCAAGGTCGAGATCATGACCACCGGTAGAGGGCGAAGGCGCATGATCTTCTCGAGAAAGTCGAGACCGTCCATTCGCGGCATTTCCACGTCCAGGGTCACGACGTCGGGGTTGGTGGTGCGGATGACCTCACGAGCCACATAAGGGTCACTGGCCGCGCCGACGATCTCCATGTCAGGCTGGCGGCTGATGATTGCCGTCAACAGACTGCGCACAAGCGCGGAATCGTCTACCACCACTACTTTTGTCTTGTTCATTTCTCGTCTCCCAAGTGCTTCAGCACCCATGGAACGCTGCACTCTCTCGCAACGTGCATCAGAACAGCTCGATATCACCGCCCTTCGCGGGCACAACGGGCTTGACCGCCGCAGCACGCTCTGCCTCCTGGATCTCCACTTCATGCGTCGAAGCGAGCTTCTTGACCATCGCCTTGCCGGTATCCGGGAAGAAGCACACCTTTCGCGGATAGATGTCGAGGACATCCTTGGCAAGGATCGGGATCCGCTCAGTGCGCAGAAAGTCGAGCACGAATTCCGTGTTCTTTTCACCCACGTTCAGTGAAGTGAACGTCTTCATGACCTGCCCGCCGCCGAACACCTTGGCCTGGAGGGCGCTGCGGCGTGCGCCCTGCTTGAGCATTTCGTTGATGAGCAGTTCCATGGCGTGCACGCCATAACGGCCGCTGGTGTCCTTGCCATCGCCATGAGGCAGCATGAAATGGTTCATTCCGCCCACCCGCATCTGTGCATCCCAGAGACACACGGCAATGCAGGAGCCCAGCACGGTCACGATCTGGATCGGCTGGGTGTCCACGTAGTACTCGCCAGGCAGCACCTTCACCGCATCGATCTGGAAGCTCGACTCGAAGTAGAAGAAGCTCGCCTGGCCGGTAACGCGTGGACGTCGCTTGAGTTCGTCTAGCCTGGATGAACGCGCTGACTGGGTCGATGGACCGGTCTTTGCCGCAGCCAGGGGCGGCAGACCCACTCGCCCGCTGCTTGAAATGGATGACGTTGCGAGCATCTCAGACCCGTTCGTAGACGGTTTTTCCCTTGAGGCGGTACAGCTCGCGCATCTCGGAGAAGTTTTCGGAATGGCCGATGAACAACAGGCCCCCTGGTTTCAGCACTGAGTGAATCTTGCGCAGCACGTTGTCCTGAGTTGGCCGATCGAAGTAGATCAGAACGTTGCGGCAGAAGACGAAGTCGAAAGGCTTGCCAAGGCTCCAAGTCGCGTTCAACAGATTGAACTGCGCGAACTCGATCTGCTGACCGAGCTCAGGGCGCACTCGAACCATGCCCTCGTTGCTGCCCTTGCCGCGCAGGAAGTTGCGCTTGAGGCGCTCGTCGCTCAGTCCCTTGGTCTGCTCGTCCGCGTACACCCCGCGACGGCAGCGCTCGAGCACGCTTGTGTCGATGTCGGTGGCGAGCAGCGAAAGCCGCGCCTTGCCGATGGCCTCATTGGCCGTAATGACGATCGAGTACGGCTCTTCGCCCGTCGAGGCAGCGGAACACCAGCCCCTTACAGGACCGCTCAAGGTGCGCAAGTACTCAGCGAGCACAGGGAAGTGATGAGCTTCGCGAAAGAAGCTTGTGAGATTCGTAGTCAACGCGTTGATGAACTGCTGCCACTCGGCTGCATCGTCGCGGCGCTCGAGGTCATCAAGGTAGGAGGCAAAGCTGCGCAGACCGAGGTCGCGCAGTCGCCTCGAAAGCCGGCTATAGACCATCTGCTGCTTGGACGGATTCAAGTTGATGCCGGCCTTGCCATAGATGAGCTTTCGCACGCGCTCGAAGTCTGCGGCGGAAAAGTCGAACTCACGGGACTGGACAACGTCTTCGATCATGGTGGAGCGTTCCTCGGTCAAGCCGATTCTGGGTCAGAACACTCAGGCGCGATCTTCGGAAAAAGGCTGGAAAGGGCCTTCAGTCTCCGGAGCTAGCCGTCTTGTCCTTGGGTGGAGTGCATCCCCTTGCCTGCTTGGACCTCACCGGCCAGCAACATGCATGCAGGAGCGCCATTCTGAGATGCGATTTCGCAAGGAGCAGAGTCGCGCAGCGACGTCCTCGTTGAACTGACACACATCTGCCAATCCAGCGCTGGCCCGCCAGTCCGGCGATGTGCGGGAATCCTGCTAAACCGCTTCGGCTAGCTCATGCGCGACCTGTGACTGCCGACGTGCAGCGCCATGCACTTCGCACATGAAGTCGCTGTAGTTGCGCATGTAGTCGTCCTCCGTATAGAACTCGGAGGCCAACACCATGCACACGCTGCCCGAAGAGAAATTGTCGAGCTCGCGCCAGGTCATGGGTGGGATGTACAGACCTTGGTAGGAACGATTCAGATGCACTCGCTTGCGGCCGAACCCGTCGTCCAGGACGATATCGAAGCTGCCTGACATCGCGATCATGAATTGATGCAGCTTCCGGTGGGCATGACCACCGCGCTCGGACCCGCCGGGGACGTCGTAGAGGTAGTACACCCGTTGAATCGCAAACGGGATTTGTCTGCCCGACTCGATGAAGGTCAGGCTGCCGCGAGGATCATGAACTTTTGGCAATTCGCAGATTTGGCAGTCAATCAAGGCCATGGTGCGCTGCTCCGAATAGGTCCGAATCAGACCTGTGGAAACAGTCTATGGAAGCTTGAATGCCGCAATCCGGCGAAAAGCTGGCACTTCAGGCGTATTCCTTCTGGATCAGGGGCTGCTGTGACTCACACAGCGCAGCGCAAGCGAGCCCTTGCACGATCTGGTCCGACATCGAGTTCGCGAATGGGCCGGCCGCAGGTCCCATCAGCCGAATGCCGGGGCATGCGCTCAGAAGACTTGCCCGATCAGCCAGGAATCCTTGGACTGCCTGCGGTGTCGGAAGAGGCAGCGCGCCGGCGAGCCTGATCAGCTTCGCAAAGCGAGGTACTGCTGAGGAAGCCAACACGCCCGAGCGCACAAGATCCGCAGTGATCGCGCCGATGACCCTGTCTTCGGATAAGCCTTCGCCATGCACGGATTCAAACCAGCCAGGGTTAGCCTCGACCGTCAATGCAACGAATCCGTCAGAGGTCTCTTCTGCGCATGCGCTGCTATGCGTCACACGGTAGATGCCGACGGATGGATCAAGCAGATGCTGAACGCTTCCGGAGCGTTCGACGCAACTCGCCGGCACCTCGAGCATGCCGATCATCAAGGGCAGTCTGTCGTCGACGCCTGCCGCCTGCAGGCCGGCCGCTTGCAAACCTTGCGCCGGAGATTGGGCCCAGATCAGCTCCGGCGTATGCAGTTCACCCTGCGCCAGCAGACGTAAGGTGAAACCACGCGCTGTCGGCCGGATGGACAAGAGCTTGTCGTCAATCACGCGGACCAGAGGCGACTTCATGAGTTCTCTGCCAAGGGTGCGAATCCATGCTGCGACAGGCTGGCCCACCGGATGACTGAATGCCGTATCTGGGAGTCGGACTGGCTCGCCGGCCAACCATCCTCGCAAGGTCTCGGGCCAATACAGAGGCGTCCAGTTCATGCGGTGGTACAGCGCGCTGAGGCCCGATGTCTCGCTGTTCATCACTTTGCGCAGGAAGGGTGCAACGAGCTCGCGATGGACAGTTTCGCCATGGCTGCCTAGAGATACTGCGTCGTAGATCAGCGGATTGCCGGCATGGTCCGTGCCGTCTTCCGGCCAGTCTTGCTTGGTGCGCGGATGCCAGGGCGAAGGACGTGAAAGGCCGGAGTCGATCTCTGCAAGC
Organism: Burkholderiales bacterium; assembly: GCA_027484405.1. Lineage (GTDB taxonomy): Bacteria > Pseudomonadota > Gammaproteobacteria > Burkholderiales > Burkholderiaceae_C > Piscinibacterium. The sequence goes on along the minus strand of JAIXTA010000112.1, from coordinate 26,699 downwards.
GCAACGCGTGCCCAAGGCATATTCGAAAGCCAGTCGCCACGATTGGCCAGCAGGAAGTCAGGCCACCACTGGCCATTGAGCTGCAGCTCGGGCGTCGTGACCGTCCGGGTTTGCTGGTGGCGCTCGACGTAGCGGCGAACGGTCGCGCAGAACCGCCCCACATCGTTACGCTTCATCGGGTCATAGGACCGCACATCGGGCTCGTCCTCGGGCTCGCGAAAGGACGTGAACTCATACAGGACCATGCCGGCGTCCCACAGCCGCCCTCCAGCCTCGATGCCTGCGAAGTAGCCCCCCAGGGGGCCACCGGGGTTGACCAGGACGCTGGGCAAGCCTTTCGCGGCACGTTCGGAGGCGGCCACCAGTGAAGCCAGCGTCCCGCCAACAAAGACTGGAACTGCAGCGTGCGCGGCGATCGAAGTCATGGCTGTGCTCCCATCCCGGCAATACGCATGTTGATGAAAATCTCCGATCCAAGACCCGGAATGTGCTTTTCCAGACCGAACAAGCCGTCAAGCATGCGCTGGTCCAGAAAGCCTATCGACTGCAGTTGTGCCATCTGCGCATGCGCAAAGGGCTTGATGAAGTACGAACCGCTCTCGGTTTCTGTGAAACCCTCCCGCTCGCACAGCGAGCGCAGACCATCGATATCGAAGGTGTGCGCCTGCTGAAGACGCCTTTGTCGCTCCGAGGTCTCTGCAGTGTTGCTGATGAGCCCCATCTCCAGAGCCAGCAGCCGATGCAGGGATCGGGCATTCGGGACGTTCACATGAACAACTGTCGATGCCGAGCACAAGGGCCGAACGGCACGCAAAATGCCTTCGGGTCTCGGAAGTTCATGGAGCAAGCCGCTGACCAGGACCAGATCGAACGCTCGGTTGGCAAGTTGGTCAGAGATGTCCTCGAGCAACCCCTGAATGATCTCAATCCGTGGATCTCCAGACGCATCGGACCGCGCCTTTTCGGCAAAGCGGCTGCCAGGCTCGACGACAACGCAGGAGTCGAAGTTCTTCAGGTGATTGAAGATGGCGTCAGCGCCACAGCCCACCTCAAGAATGCGACGCGCTTTCGTGCGCTCGATGAGGCCCACAACGATCCGCTTTCGCATCTCGGCCTGAACAACCTCGAAGTCACTCTTCTCGTAGGCTGCCTCGTAGGCAGCAATGTCCCGCGCTTCCAAAGCCACGCTTGTCTCCTTAGCTCAACGTCAGCGACCAGGTCGTCAGGGTGGTAGGTCGCGCACCGAAGGATTCCTTCTGCCAGGACAAGCCCTCATTGAGAGCCCGGCCCTCCTGCTCGGTAGACACGCCCAGACTGAACCATTGGCTGTGCTCGGCCGCCTGGTCAATGAGGGTCGCAATCACGGCATCCAATGCGCATACCGTTCGTCCACGGTCACTGTTTGCCAGATATTGGACGTGCAGCACCCGGTCAAACCGATAGGTCACCGCACCTGCGAGCATTTCTTCGCTGGTGCCGTTCCGCACAAACGCAGCTACCAGTTGAATCTGATCAAAACGGCTTGCGAGCAGCTGAATCTCTTCCAGGCTGTGCGTGGGCTTGCGGGTGTGCCTGGTATCAAGCACGGACTCCACAATGGCCCAGTAGGACTCGAAATCCGTACTCTGACGCACCTCGACACCCGCCTTCCTCGCCTTGGCGACGCAGTTGCGGCGCTTTGCACCGAGCACAGGTCGACGTGTCAGGTCCAGAGTGTGTGCAAGATCGATACGGATCGGTCGAGCGCCCGCCTGAAACAGTGCGTACACGTCGTCCTCCGACGGCTCGCGATGCAAGAAATGAGGCATGGCGCGATAGTTCAACCGGGAAAAGCCGGCGGCCTTTGCAGCTTCGCACACGGCAAGGATGTATCGAAGCTGATCAGCTGCACCGGAAGACGCTCCGACAACCAGCCCGCCAAAGGTCAGACCGCCATGACTCGACAGGACTCGCGCGCCTTCAATCTGCTGGCCGTGCGCCGGGAGAATGGCGCACAGTCGCCCATCCTCAAACACCATCATCGATGCGTCGCTGAATCGATGCGCGTGATACTCCATGTAGCTGCGCTCGAACAAGAAGCAGCCATTGCGCGCACTGCGTACGAAGCCGTCCCAGATCGACTGATCGGACGCGGCGTATGGACGCACGAGGATGGAGCTCGATTCCACGTCAAGCGGCCTTGGACGTTCCGCGAATCAGTCGCCTGACGGTCCGGCTGAAGCCTCCACGAGAGAAATGCTCGGCGTAGAAAGCTCTTGCGGCATCGCTGTGCTGTACATAGCTCACGCCGACGTCAACAAGCCGCTCAGCGAGTTCCTCACACGTACTCCAGCCAAGCTCGGGCTCCGCATAGGACGAGTAGTCTGCGAGCAATGATCCCGGCTCAAAGCCGGTATAGAACAGGACCGGCAGTCCACACCCCTGCGCTTCGACGCCACCGCGCCCCCCGGATACCGGCGCCGAGCCGATGTACACGGCCGCATCGATCGCCTTGAGCGTCTCCCAGAGGGATGGCACTGACCCGACAGGGACGAATCGGGACGGATCGACGTCCGCTGCCTGCAGCGCAGCGCGAACTTCCTGCGCCCAGTCTGCTCCGAGCGGGCCGATGTGATAGTGAAGTCCGGACGTCGTACAGAGCGCGGTAGTGATGATCCGAGACAACGCAACCGGCCCGGTCTGCGAAAACTTACCTGATCGCCCTGCAGTGACGGTTGAAAACGCGTTGCTGCGGACTGCCAGTGTCGGGCGTCGGCCCTGGTCAGCCACGTAGAGACGCAGCATGTCGGTACCGGCTCCGTGGAACTGCGTGCAGGTCGACTGCAGCTTGTCCGTGATGTCGACATGGCGGACGCTCTTCAGGCTCGCGCCGAGACTCGGATTGTGGTCACAATGGTGAACAAACGCGCGACTCGTACCACTTGCCCCCAGTGTGCCCACGAAGGGAATCGGGTCCTGGTGATGTGACAAGTACCACATGCTTCGTGGCTGGAGCTGGCGCACAAGCTCATGGAGGTCTCCGGATTTCTGCCACAGATCGCCAGGAGAAAGCGTAAGCACCTGCACGCCCGCGAGCCTGCGTTCAATCCATGCGAAGCCCTCGGGATTCCGGTTCATGTGGCCGAACACATCAGTCAGAACCAGCACAGGATTCTCTAGCTCCTTGCACAGTTCTTCGACGATCTTCGAGTGCCCGCCCAGCTCGTAAAGCTCCGTGGCGATCACCATGTGATTGGTGCGTGTTGCACGTACTCTTCCGCCACGGTGCTGGGCTGCCATGGCGTATGCCATGCGCTCGAGAATCTGGTCGAAACCGGGGTAGTAGAGACTGTGATGCGCGACTCCCGGCGACATGAAGGTCTTGTTCACGCTGTCGGCAATCAGCCAAAGCGCGTCCGCGTGGCGACCGGCCGCGTGCAGCGCTTGGGCACGCTGAATGTCAGCCGTGGCCTCGATCGCAAGAGGCGCCGGCTCAACCGCGATCGGCGTGGAAGCTGTCAACACATGATGGACGTTTGGCTCCGCTCGGATGCGATCTGCGTCTGTGCCAAAGGAGTTTGACTGGACGCGCTGATCCGTCGTTGATGGCAGCGCGTCATCGAAGTTTCCAAAGTCTTGCCGCATGACGCGCGCGAGCGTGCATTCGGCCGGAGTGGTCAATCGCTTGCGCAGCACAAGGCGCATGCGAGCGGCGCTCTGCATTGGCGTTAGCTGACCATGTGCATCGACCCACGTCAGCTCGGCTCGCTCAAACCGTGCGTCGATCCAGCCGAGCTTCGAAGCACCCTCGCAGAAGAGGTGCCAGGAATGCTCAGTGAAGTGGCGCTTGATCCGGGGATCATGCGCCGAATAGGTTGAGTCACCGACGGGTACGTCCACATGCAGCTGCCCCCCGTCGGCCAGCATGCCCAAAGCGTTGCGCATGAAGAGCGCGATGTCCTCGACATAAGCGGGCGCGTCGCCTGCATCTATCAGTGCCGCACGGCCTTCGGCGATCTCGATCGGTCCCACCCACGGCGATTCGCCGTGCATCGGGAGCGATTGCGGCTTCGCAAGATCCAGAACCAGATCGGGCGCTTGAGATTCGTCATGGGATACGTTGCACCAACCCGGCCGATACTCTCGCGCACCGATCACGTGAATCTTGACGGGCTCGATCGAATGCAGTGCGCGCGACGAGCGGTGGCCACGGTAGAAGCCAGCCGCAAATGCCATCAGATCCGCATAGGCATCCACGGGGTCAAGGCGCTCGAAGGATGCGAGCTTTTGCCTTGCAACGGCGTAGAACTCGGTGCTGCCAAAGAATCCTTGAAAGAACTGCTCGGGCTGCAGCGAATCCAGCCAGAACACCACGTCATCGAAAACAGAAGGCGGATTCAGCGCTGAGCGTCGTTCAGAAATGACCGGCGTACCGAGCGAAAGACAGTGTGATGCCCGCACCTGCTCGAAGCGGCTGGTCTCATAGAAGCTGCAGTTGAGAACTGCCTTGGCCTGCCGGATGTACTGATCGCGTTCAGGTCCGTAGACGATCCCGTCGAACGTGCTGACGGATACGCCGGTCGATTCGATCCTTTCGATGAACTTTCGCCGCCGCTCGTTCATGCTCCCGAAGAACAGGAGGTCAATCGGCCGATCTTCAAGCGCTGGAGCATCCAGTCTCAAATAGGGTGCATGTAGAAAAGGCACCAGTGGGACATCGGCTGGTGTCGAGCAGTAGGCCGAGACGTTGCCCGAGTCGTAGTCGATGACCGCGGATGTCCGCAGCAGGGACAGGTACTCGGCGCTGACCGGTGCGCCGCCTGGACCGAGTTGCTCCAGATTGAAGAACATGCACGCGTTGCGTTCACGCAGTGCTGGGTCGAATCCGAGGTGGGCACCAAAAATGATGTTGACCGCGTCATGGCGCAGACGGTTCTTGGCGAAGCTGACCTCGGCGCCAAAGCGCGCAAGCTGATGACCCACGAAACGCGCCTGATCCACAAAACCCAGCGAGTGGACATATCCAGCTGGCTGGATGACGGTCAGATGGACGCGGGGGAGTTCACTCATCGCTCGGGCCTTCTCATGAAGCGAGCCAGCGCTGGCTCATTCAGACTGAGTGGCAGCGTATGGGAGAACTTGAGCGCCTGATCCTCGAAAAAGCGGGGCGATTGCCTGCCGGTCTGCCTCGAGTACTCAGGTGCGATCTGCCGGAAGGTGATCCGCGGGCAAGCCTTGAGCCGCGCGTTTCGCCATGCGCACCAGCAAGGCTTCAAAGTCTCGCGCGTAGCGTGCGCTGTCAAACAAGGGGCTGTTCTCTCGCGCTCGATGCAGGCGGGTCCGCAAGTCCGCCAACCGTTGTGGCGACCGGGCAAGTTCGACTGCCACCCGGACATACTCATCCGCTGTGCGGCACACCAGCTCATGATGTCCGACGGCCCGCACGAGGCTTGCTGCTACACGCGCAGCGAATGCCTCGCCCTGCTGAGTCAGAACGGGTACGCCAGCCCACAAGGCATCGGATGCCGTCGTGTGGGCGTTGACCGGCAGGGTGTCAAGGAACAGATCCGCCAACTGCAATCTAGCCAGATGATCGGCAATACCCGTCTTTGGCGCGAACACGATCCTCGCCGGATCGAGGCCGGCAGACTCAATCGCCGTGCGCAAGTTGCGCTCGGCTTGTGGGTTGGAGCCCAGCAGCCAGAGCACGCTACCCGGTACCTCGCGAAGAATCCGGATCCACAATCCAAACCCGGCCTCAGTGATCTTGTAGTTCTGGTTAAAGCAGCAGAACACCACCGCGCAGTCAGGCAGGCCTTGCGAGGCGCGAGAAACAGCGGCGCCGATACGCCGCTTCCGGTCGTTGGGTTGATAGCAATGCGGGAGCTGCGCAATTTTCTCGGAGTAGTGATGTGCAAGCTCTACGGGAGAGACGACAGCATCGGAAATCACATAGTCGTGCACCGGGCTGCCCATCGTCCCCGGATAGGCGAGAAAGGCGGCCTGTATGGGTGCAGGTCGGTAGGCCATGATCCCGGGGCGCGCATCCTTGATATATCCCTTCAGGTCGATCAGGATGTCGATCCGATCGTCGCGGATCCGCTGCGCAGCCTGCTGATCGGACAATTCGCCGACCTCCACGAAGTGCTCGGCAGCGGACACTGTGCGTCGGCGCAGTTCTGATCCGTCGTCCGGGCTGTACGAATACAGGAACACCTCGAAGCGAGCGCGATCGTGCAACTCCAGTGCCTCGATCCAAAGCAGCATGGTGGCATGGTTGCAGAAGTCTGCAGATACATAGCCCACGCGCAGTCTTCGCTTGCCATCCCAGCACATCGCAGACGCGGGCAGCGGCTTGATCGGATCGCAGATCTGCCGCGCAACGCGGCTGTTCAGTACAAGTTGCATCTGCGCACTCAAACCGGCGGCCATGCCAATGAACGGATCGACGGTCAGTGCCTGGTCAGCTTGCAGACCTTCTTCAAGTGCCTTCAGATCAGCGCGCAGGCTCGACCATGAGCAAGCCAGCTGGTGGTTGAAGATCGTGTGGCCGAGATGCTGGATCAGACGCGGCTCCAACAGATATGCCGTTCGAAAGCTCTCGGCAGCTTCCTGATACATGCCGATCATCCGCAGTGCGCCGCCCAGCCCCATGTGGGCGCGGGCGAGATCAGGGGCGATCGTCATGGCTCGCAGATAGGTGGCAATGCTTTCCTGGAAGCGTTGCGCCGACATGAAGCACAGGCCGGCCTCGACGAGCAGATCGGCGTCCTGGCAATCGGCATCAGCAATCCGCGCATAGTCCTCGCTGGCTTCGGCGTATCGCGCCTGCTGGCGCAGGCAGTCGGCACGAATTCGGCGCGCGATCGCCAGATCGGGCTGCGCGTGCAGAGCTCTGGTCGCGTAGTCGATCGCCTCGCCCAAGCGTCCCTGCTTGCGCGTGACCTGTGCAAGATTCAGCAGCACCCAGTCATCGTCGGGCTGCGCCCGAGCCGCGGCATGGAGCTGCTTCTCGGCCTGCTGCCACTGCTGTGCAGCCATCGCGCGGGCGACTTGCTCGGTGGTCGAAGATCGGTCTGCGCGCAGGGCTCGAATTCCAGATCGCTTGCTCATGGTGGACATCCATCGATGGATTTGCGGCCGGTTTGGCACGGAACTCCACAAACTGTAGGCCGCTGTGCTGCGGCAAATCGCTCAAACAACGCGACACAAGCCCCGCAGTTCGGCATCTGACTGTTGTTGATGCTCGGACACGCGCCGTGTGCTTTTGCACGCTCAAGTTCCGGCGCGACATGCCGAATGCGTGCGCGTCTGGACAAAGCGGCATCTGCCGCCTTCACGCAAGTGCATCGGGCCTGCCACAACAGCGTGCCCGGGCAAGGATGACAAGCATCGCTTTACCTCAAGTTTCTTGACAGGGGGCCGAAACACTGCCCAACGGAACGGACTTCTCAACCGCTCCGTGGCCCGACCCCCCACAGTGTGCGGGGCAGGCTTCTCGGCAAAGCAGTGCGCCGAGATTCCCCGCGGTGTCGGGGTCAAGGTCCCGGTAATCCGGCCTGAATTGGCAACCGGGTTGGGTTTGTCTCAGTTAAGGAGTTTCGAAAATGCAAGTCATCAACACGAACATCGCATCGCTGAATGCGCAGCGCAATGTCACTTCTACACAGAGCTCGCTGGCCACCTCGATTCAGCGTCTGTCCACCGGCCTGCGCATCAACAGCGCCAAGGACGACGCCGCGGGTCTGGCCATCGCCGAGCGCATGAACTCGCAAGTGCGTGGCATGAGCGTCGGTCTGCGCAACGCTGCCGACGGCATCTCGCTGGCGCAGACCGCCGAGGGCGCGCTCGGCCAAGCTGGCGATGCGCTGCAGCGCATGCGCGAGCTGGCACTGCAAGCACGCAACGGCACCAACGCGCCGGGCGACAAGGACTCCCTGCAGCGCGAGTTCGCCGAACTGCAATCTGAAATCGGTCGCGTGCTCGGTGGCACCACCTTCAACGGCGTGACCATTCTCGGTGCGTCTGCCGGTGCGACGGTGTTCCAGGTCGGCGCAGGCACGACGGCCAACGACTCGATCACGATCACCACCAACAACATGGTGACCGATGGTTCGATCTCCGCCGTGACTGCCAGCACCGCCACGATCAACAGCACTGCAACGGCGGCTTCTCTGGCGACGGTGATCGACAACATCGACGCTGCCATCAACCGCGTGAACAGCGAGCGCGCTCTGTTCGGTGCATCGCAGAACCGCTTCCAGTCGGTGATCAACAACCTGCAAGTGGCTCGCGAAAGCCAGGCGGCTGCGAAGAGTCGGATCATGGATGCGGACTTCGCGGCTGAAACGGCCAACCTGTCGCGCTCCCAGGTGCTGCAGCAGGCTGGCAACGCGATGCTCTCGCAGGCCAACCAGCTTCCGCAGGGCGTCCTGGCGCTGCTGCGCTGATCGACGTGCAAGCGGTGCGCGCAGGTCTACGGCTTGCGCGCGCTCAGAGGGTTGCCGAACTGCTCGCAGCCTGACGGCGGTACCCGGTGCAGAACAGCGCCGGGTTTTCGTCGTTTTTCGCTCGACCGCGCGGCCTGACGCTCGCTTAATGTGACATCGAGTCCTCTGGAACTCTTGGCTGTACGTCTCTGCGCGCTGCGTGGACGTACTGACCCAGACCCCTGACCGTCCTGTGACGCTGCACGGATGATCGGGTCGGGCAGGGGGCTGGTCCCGGTACGTGTTCACCGGGCTTGAACGATTCACTTCATTGGAGCTTCAGCCATGTCTCAGGTCATCAATACCAACCTCGCATCACTCAATGCACAGCGCAACATCAGCACGACGCAGGCGTCGCTGGCGACCTCGATCCAGCGCCTGTCCACCGGTTTGCGCGTGAACAGCGCCAAGGACGATGCGGCAGGCCTAGCCATTGCGGAACGCATGAATGCCCAGGCACGCGGCATGAGCGTCGCCCTGCGCAACGCCGCCGACGGCATCTCGCTTGCGCAGGTCGCCGAAGGCGCACTGGGCCAGGCCTCCGAAGCCATGCAGCGCATGCGCGAGCTCGCACTGCAGGCGCGCAACGGCACGAATTCACCGGGCGACAAGGACGCGCTGCAGCGCGAGTTCGCCGAACTGCAATCCGAGGTGGGCCGTGTACTTGCAGGCACGACCTTCAATGGCATCTCGATCCTGGGTGCATCTGCCGGTGCAACCACGTTCCAGATCGGTGCCGGCACGACGGCAAACGATTCAATCACCGTGACCACGAACAACATGGTGACGGACGGTTCCATCTCTGCCGTGACGGTCAGCACCGCGACGATCAACAGCACTGCGACCGCCACATCGATTGCCACCGTCATCGACAACCTGGACGCGGCGCTCAACCGCATCAACAGCGAGCGTGCCCTGTTCGGCGCCACGCAGAACCGCTTCCAGTCGGTGATCTCCAGCCTGCAGGTGGCGCGCGAGAACCAGACGGCCGCCAAGAGCCGCATCATGGATGCCGACTTCGCAGCGGAAACCGCAAACCTCTCGCGTGCCCAGGTGCTGCAGCAGGCCGGCAACGCCATGCTGTCGCAGGCGAACCAGCTGCCCCAGGGTGTGCTCAGTCTGCTGCGGGGTTGATCGGCTCGCTGCATCCAGACAAACGGGCCGGCATGCCGGCCTGTTTCGTTTGTCGGCATGCCGCCAGGCGCTCAAGTCGCCGTGTGGTGCACCGATAAACGAAACAGTGACATGAGGAACTGGACATGGTCTCTGCTGTAGGCGGCGGAAACATCGACGTCGCGGCGATCGTCGACTCGCTGATGGCGGTCGAGCGCCGGCCCCTGCAATCCATGCAGGCGGAAGTTCGCTCGATCAATTCACGCATCTCTGCGCTTGGCACGGTGCAGTCTCAGCTTTCGTCGCTGCGCGATGCGGCGCGCAAGCTCGCGTCGGCGGAAAGCCTGATGCTTTCCACGTTCACTTCATCCGACGACAAGGTAGCCATGGCGCGCTCGGCCGGCAATGCCACACCGGGTACCTACAGCCTGACTGTCTCGCGGCTGGCGTCGGCGCAGTCGATCGCCAGTGCGCCGCTCACACAGGCTTCCTCGGTGGTGGGCAGCGGCTCACTGCAGATCGAGATTGGTGCACTGAATGGCGGCGTGTTCACACCTAGCGGCACAGGGACCACGGTCACCATCTCTCCTGCAAACAACACCTTGGCCGGCATTCGTGACGCGATCAACGCCTCTGCCGCCGGAGTAAGCGCATCCATCGTGCGCGATGCCAGCGGCGCCCGACTGGTGCTGAGCAGCAAGCAGTCCGGTGAAGGCAGCCTGATCCGTGTGACCGCCGCCGATGACGGTGCGAGCCCGGCGCCTGGGCTGGGTGCATTGGCCTACAACCCTGCGGCGCCCACCGCGACAGCAACCCGCGAGGTGCAGCCTGGCGTCGACGCGCTGTTTCGCCTCAACGGCATGGACCTGCGCTCGGCATCGAACACCGTGACGGGCGTCGTGGACGGGCTTGAGATTTCATTGAAGAACACCACAGCCTCGCCGGTCAGCCTGCAGGTGGCGACGGACAGTGACGGGCTCAAGAAGATGCTGGGCGAATTCGTCACCGCCTACAACGCGATCAACAGCTCGCTGGTTGCGCAGACCAAGTACGACCCGAGCAACAAGTCGGCTGGGCCCTTGCAGGGGCAGCGCGTGGCCGTCAATGCGCTGAACCAGTTGCGCGCGATGGTGCGCAATCCGGCCGTGGACGATGCGGGCGGCCTGTCCTCCGGGGGGCTGTTCAACATCGCCCGGGACGGCACGCTGAGCATCAACCAGACCGAAGTGGACAAGGCGCTGGCCAATCCGGCGCGATTTCGTGACTTGATGAGCCGCGACGGCACCTCGGGCAACTTCAGCAGCCAGGGCATTGGCGATCGCTTTGTGAACCTGGTCAACGGGCTGATCGGCAGCGACGGCTCGGTCACCACGCAGCTGAGTGCCTGGCGACAGAACGTCACGGACAACCAGCGCCGACAGGACCGCTTCAACGACCGCCTGCAGCTCACCGAGCAGCGCCTGCGACAACAGTACGGTTCGCTGGACTCGCAGCTGTCCAGCATCCAGGCAGCCATGTCGCCGCTGGCCAGTCTGATCAATTCGATGAATCGCTGAACGCCGGGCGTTCAGGCACTGCCAGAAGAATTGATCCAGGAATTCCGCGCAAATTCGAGCTTCCAGGCCGCTGCGGCGCTTCAAGTTGCGCTGCTGCCGAGCCGATAAAGAGGAAACGGATCTAGAGGCCACACCATGTTTGCCGCCCCACACAAAGCTGCCAGCCTGTATCGCGCCATCCACGCTGAGACAGCGGTCTCCCATGCGAACCCGCATGGTCTGATTCTGATGCTGTACGACGCACTGCTGGCCGAGCTCGCACACGCAAGTACCGAGAAGGACCGCGTCAAGCGCACGCGTGCCCTGGCCAAGGCGCAGCGCCTCATTGAGGAGGGTCTGCGCGTCGGCCTGGACTTCAATGCACCCGGCGATCTGGCCCAGAACCTCGATCTGGTCTACGAGCACTGCACCCTGCGTCTGGCAGCCGCCATGACCGACAGCAGCGCCAAGCTCTCTGATGTGGTCAGCATGATCCGCGGCCTGCGCGATGCCTGGGCCCAGATTCCACCGTCAGTACGTGCCAACCCGCGCGCCGCCCTGGCCGCCTGAGAGGTACGCGTGAGCCAAAGCGTCCTCCACATGTATGAGGCGCTGGCCAATGCCAGCGCCGAGATGCTTGACGCGGCGCGACGAGGGCACTGGGACGAAGTCGCGCGGGTCGAGTCGGCCTGTGTGGTGCTGATCGCCCAGCTGCGCGTGGCTGCGCGCAAGGCCCAGCTCACGCGCGAGGATGATCGCCGAAGGTTGCGTTTGATGCAACGCATACTGGCGCACGATGCCGAGGTACGTCAGCTTGCCGAGCCCTGGCTCGACGATCTCGACGCCGCACTGAGCGGCCAGCGCCGTACCCTGCACTGAGGGTCCGGCGCCCACTACCAAGACGCGTGCATCTCAGGAATCCGAAAACTCTTCAAACAGGCCAAGATCCGCTTGAATACAGCGGAAAGACGGCGATCCTATTTTCAAACATCAGTTGAAAAAAGCGCCCTATTTGGCGCTTTTCTATTGATTCATTTGAAAATCAGACCTGCATGTTCATGATGTCGCTGTAAGCCTGGACGAGCCGGTTGCGCACCGTCACCGCGGCCTGGAAGGACAGCGATCCCTTCTGCATGGCCACCATGGTCTGCTCCAGGCTCACATTCGGGTTCTCCATCGTGAATTCGCGCTGCAGGGCCTGCGCCTGCATTTGCGCGCTGCTGACCTGCTTGAGCGCACCACTGAGCACGTTGGAGAAGTTGGTCTGCTCCGCGCCGCCTGCTGCACTCGCTCCGCCTGCACCGTTGAGGGCACGTCCGGCACCCACGCCGGTCAAGCCGTTGGCCTGCGCAGCGCGCAATGCGCTGTTCAGCGCCGTGTTCATGCCGGGAAGTTTGACTGCATCCATGATGGTCGTCCTGCGGGCTTCGGCCTGAGCCGCACTCGGGACGAGTACGGCTCAAGTTGGGGTTCAGGCGGTCGATAAGAGGATCGTAGGGCGTGCACTCGCACGGCAATGGGCCGATCTGCAGGGTCGGTGCCAGCCTTTTCAGGCCATTTGCCGACGTATGTGCTGACGAGAATGCAGGTGTTGACCCGAGCCGGGTCCCTTGCACAGCACACGCCCACCATGGCCGACAACGCCCTTGCCCTCGCCTCCTCGAACGCCGCCAGCCCGGCCGCGTCCGCCAGCTTCGTCGAACGTCTACGCAGCTTCAGCCCGGGGCAGATCATGGCCGTCCTGGGCGGGATCGCCGCGCTTGTTGCCGTGGTTGCGGTTTCGCTGATGTGGACCAAGGAGCCGGACTGGCGCGTTCTGTTCTCCGGGCTGGGGGACAAGGACGCCGGTGCGGTGGTGGCCGGGCTGGACAAGCTGCAGGTGCCCTACAAGCTGTCCGAGGGTGGAGCCGCGATCATGGTGCCAGGCGACCGGGTGCACGATGCACGCCTGAAGCTCGCCAGCCAGGGGCTGCCCAAGGGTGGGACCGTGGGCTTCGAGCTGATGGATACGCCGCGCTTTGGCATGACGCAGTTCCAGGAACGGCTGCAATACCAGCGCGGGCTGGAGGGCGAGCTCTCACGCTCGATCGGCGCACTCGGCGCCGTGCAGTCTGCGCGCGTCCATCTCGCACTGCCCGCACAGAACACCTTCGTCAGAGAGAACCAGAAGCCCAGCGCGTCGGTCCTGCTGAATCTGCACCCGGGACGATCGCTGGATCGGGCGCAGATCGCGGGCATCGTGCATCTGGTGGCCTCCTCGGTGCCGGAACTCAACCCGAAGCAGGTCAGCGTCGTGGATTCCAGCGGCGCGCTGCTCTCCGGCGAAGACGCCACCGCAGACAAGACTGGGCTCGACCCGAGCCAGATCCAGTATGTCTCGCAGCTCGAATCGGCCTACATCAAGCGCATCACCGACATCCTCGAGCCCATCGTGGGCCGCGGCAACGTCCGTGCGCAGGTCAAGGCGGATGTGGACTTCAATCACACCGAGGCCACCACCGAGGAGTTCAAGCCCAACAACGGCGATCAGCCGGCAGCCATCCGCAGCACCAGCACTCAGGAGGCCAGCAACGGCGCTGGCGCAGCGGCAGCAGGCGTCCCGGGGGCGCTGAGCAACCAGCCTCCCGGCGAGTCCAAGGCGCCCATCAACGGCGCCAATCCCGCCCCCCAGGCGGCGGGACAGAGCGCAGGCACCCAGTCCAATCGCTCCGCTGTGACCAACTTCGAGGTCGACAAGACCGTGCGCTACACCCGCAATGCCACAGGGAGCGTGCGCCGAATCTCTGCTGCGGTCGTCGTCAATCAGAAGGCCGCCACAGACAAGGCGGGCAAGACCAGCTTCACCGCCATCCCCGAGAAGGAGATGGAGCAGATCAACGCCCTCGTGCGGGAGGCCATCGGGTTCTCCAAGGATCGCGGCGACAGCATCAACGTGGTCAATGCGCCTTTCAAGATGGAAGAAGCGGCCAAGCCAGTGGATGTGCCCTTCTGGAAGCAGCCCGAAGCCGGCTCGATGATCAAGAACATTGGCATGCCGGTCGCGCTGCTTCTGATCGCACTGGCGATCATCTTCGGCGTGATCCGGCCGGCGCTGCGCCGCGCCCAGGTCGCACGCGAAGAGGCCCTCGAGGCTGCCAAGCAGAACGAAGGCCGGCTGAACGCCGTGCTCGACGATCCGGAGGCCCTGCCTGCACCGGAGCGCGCGAGCGTCCCCTTGCTGCCCAATCAGGCGCCGAACGAAAACGTGAATGACCTGCGCACCTTTGCCAAGGACAACCCCGCCGCCGTTGCGCTGATCGTGCGCGACTGGATGGCCGGCGGCAAGGCCGAGACGCAGTAGACGCGCTAGGCCAGTGACAACGCTTCCTACCCTGACCCCGGACAACACCGAGACAGACGATGAGCTCCCCCGTAGATGAAGACGGCCTGATGGACAGCGCGGTGCTGCTGATGACCATCGGCGAAGAGGAATGCGCCGAGGTCTTCAAGCACCTGTCACCCAAGGAAGTACAGCGCCTGGGCGAAACGATGGCGAAGCTCAAGACCGTTCAGCGCGAGCGTGTCGATCAGGTCATTGCACGCTTTGCCACTGACGCGGCGACCTCCAGCTCGCTGGTCTCCGATACGGACGAGTTCGTGCGCAGCGTGCTGAACCGTGCCCTGGGCGAGGAGAAGGCCTCACTGCTGGTTGACCGCATACTCCAGGGTCGCGACGTGTCGGGCATCGAATCGCTGAAGTGGATGGATGCAGGCAGCGTGGCCGAACTGGTGCGCAACGAGCATCCGCAGATCATCGCGTCCATCCTGGTGCATCTCGACCGCGACCACGCCTCCGGCATCCTGAATCTCTTCTCGGACCGCCTGCGCAATGAGGTCGTCATGCGCATCGCCACGCTTGACGGCATTCAGCCGCTGGCGCTCAAGGAGCTCAACGACGTGCTCTCGCGGGTGCTTCAGGGCGGAGACCGACTCAAGAAGGCTTCTCTGGGCGGCGTGAAGACCACCGCCGAGATCCTCAACTTCCTGGGTTCGTCCAGCGAAACCGCCGTGCTCGATGCCGTGCGCGAAGCCGACCCGGATCTCGCCCAGAAGATCATGGATCAGATGTTCACCTTCGATGACGTGAACAAGCTCGATGACCGGGGCATCCAGACCCTGCTGCGCGAGGTGTCCACCGAATCCCTCGTCGTCGCGCTCAAGGGCGCCGATGAGGAGCTCAAGGAAAAGATCCTGCGCAACATGTCCACTCGCGCTGCCGAAAGCCTGCGCGAAGAGATGGAGAACAAGGGCCCGGTGCGTGTCTCCGAGGTGGAGGCAGAGCAGAAGGAAATTCTCAAGACGGTGCGCCGCCTTGCCGACGAGGGCCAGATCCAGCTGTCTTCGGGCAACGACGACGAGTTCGTCTGATGCACGCCCAACCGACCTGAACAGGACACGCCATGGGCGCACGCTTCATCCCCAAGGAGGAACTCCCGGGCTTTGCCACCTGGAAGTTCGACAACCTCAGTGGCCAACCCGGGCGCAGCACTGCGGGCAAGGTGTCGCCGAGCAGCCTGCACGCGCAGGCGGGCGCTGCGCCGACCGGCGAAGTCGACAGCGTCTTTGCCGCCGGGCGGACCGAAGGCATGAAGGCCGGTCTGGCAATGGGCTTCGAGAAGGGATGGGCCCAGGCCAAGGCCGAGGACGCCATTCAACATGCAGCGCAGATGCAGGCGCTCGCTCAGCAGGTCGGCCGGATCGCCGAGCGCTTCGCCTCAGGACTCGAACACCTCGAGACGCAAGCGGCGTCCTCTCTGATTGACCTGGCCATCGAGATTGCCCGACAGGTGGTACGCGTCGAGCTGCAGACCCGGCCGGAAAGCATCACCGCGGTCGTGGATGAAGCCCTGCGTACCTTGATCGACTCGGTGAACAAGCCGACCGTCTGGGTCAGTCCCGAGGACATGGAACGGATCGGCCAGCATCTCGCGGCTGAACTCGACGCACGAAGCATGCTGCTCAAGGCAGACCCTTCTCTCGCCGCTGGCGAGTGCCGTGTCACGACACCGAGCGCGATGGTGGATGCCACCCTGGCTGCTCGGTGGCGGCGTGCGCTTGCAGCCATCGGTCGGCAGTCCGACGGGCGTCCCGGGGCCTGGAAGGATGACTCCACTGAAGAGGGCGGTGCATGAGTCCGATCATGGATACCCAGCGCGTTCCTGCGGAACGCTGGCAGCAGTTTCTCGCTGACTACCGGAGCTACGCCAAGACACCGGTGCAGATTGAGTGTCACGGCACGCTGATTCGCGTTGCGGGCCTGGTGCTTGAAGCGGCCGGCCTGCGGCTGCCAGTGGGCTCCCTGGTCAGCATCGTCCCGCATGATGCTGCGTTCAGCCCCGACATGTCGTCCGCACTGGAAGCTGAGGTCGTAGGGTTCGCCCAGGATCGGCTGTTTCTGATGCCGACAGGCGAAGTGCACGGGCTTGCTCCAGGTGCCCGGGTCATCCCCAAGGATCTGCTCGCCGACGCGCCGGTCTTTGGTGTCTACAACCATCCTTGGCGGCGTACCGAAGACCGCACCCGCCACCTGCCGATGGGTGAGGGACTGCTGGGCCGCGTGGTCGATTCCTGCGGTGTTCCGCTGGACCGCAAGGGACCGCTGTCCGCGGTGAAGCCCGGGCCGATCATCCGCCGCCCGATCAACGCCATGGATCGCGACCCCGTCCGCGAGCCCCTGGATACCGGAGTGCGTGCCATCAACGCGCTGCTGTCCGTCGGCCGCGGCCAGCGCCTGGGCCTGTTTGCTGGGTCCGGTGTGGGCAAGAGCGTGCTGCTGGGCATGATGGCTCGGCACACCCGGGCAGATGTCACTGTGATCGGACTGATCGGTGAGCGTGGGCGCGAAGTGCGGGAGTTCATCGAGGAGATTCTGGGCGAGGACGGCATTGCCCGCGCAGTCGTCGTCGCTGCGCCCGCGGATGCCCCGCCGATTCTGCGGATGCAAGGTGCGGCCTACGCCACCGCCATCGCGGAGCACTTCCGTGATCAGGGGAAGAATGTGCTCTTGCTGATCGACTCGCTGACCCGCTACGCCATGGCCCAGCGCGAGATCGCCCTGGCCATCGGCGAGCCCCCCGCGACAAAGGGTTATCCGCCATCGGCCTTCGCCAAGCTGCCGCAGCTCGTCGAGCGCGCCGGAAACGGCCTGCCGGGCCGCGGCTCGATCACGGCCTTCTACACCGTGCTGGCAGAAGGCGACGACCAGCAGGACCCGATTGCCGATGCGGCGCGTGCCATTCTGGACGGTCACTTCGTACTCACTCGCAGGCTGGCCGAAGAGGGTCACTACCCGGCGATCGACATCGAGCAGTCGATCTCGCGGGTCATGCACAACGTGGTGTCGACACAGCACTTCGAGGCAGCGCGCGACTTCAAAGCCCTGTGGTCGCGGTTCTCGCGGTCGCGCGAACTGCTCTCAGTTGGCGCCTATGTGCCTGGTGCGGATCCGGAGCTTGATCGTGCCATCCAGCTCGCACCACAGATGCAGAGCTTCCTGCGCCAAACCATGCGCGAAGGTGCAAACACCGCCGACAGCGTGGCCGATCTGGCTGCGGTGCTTGGGCGCGAAATCACGCCTGATATCGGGCACGCAGAGGCATCCGCATGAGTCCCAAGGCCCTGGAACTGCTGATCGAATCCGCCTCAAACGAACAGCTTGCGTGCGAACGTGCACTCGCCCAGGCGCTGGGTGCCCAGCAAGCAGCTCAGGCGCAGCTCGCACAGCTCACCCAGTTTCGCGACGGCTATGACCTGCAGCGAGCGGGGGTCCAGCATGTCGCCCAGCTGCAAGGCATCTCCCGCTTCACCGGTGTTCTGGATACCACGATCAATCGGGCATTTGACGAGACCGTCCGCCTGGAGGCGCTGGTCATCGAGCGCCGTCAGACGTTGTCGGTTGCCATGCAGCGCGTGAAGTCGCTCGAAAAGTGGCGTGAGATCAAACAGCGGGAAGCCGCAAGCGCCTCGGCACGCCGGGAACAGCGCGCCAACGATGAAATGGCCAACCGGATGGCGCAGCAGCGCACCATGGGTCAGTAGCACGAGGAATCAGCATGGCATTGGGTCAATTCACCGCGAATGCATTGCGCATGGGCGATCTCCAGCGCATCCCGGAGCGGGAGGCTGCGCAGACCTCGCGTACCGCAACGCCTGTGGACGCATTTCGCGAGCAAATGGCTCGTGAGAGCCAGAACCGCGAGGCTGCACAGGCGCAAGTGCGCAGAGAATCCTCGCCCAAGGAACGAGCCGAGCCGACGGCCAGGCGTGAATCCAAAGCAGCGCCGCAGAGCGACACGTCTGCGGGTCCCGATGAGACATCGACTCGTTCGTCGACCGCCCCGCCGCAGGCCGGGCGCGCCACGGCTGAACGAGCGGCCCCTGGCGGCGCCCAGACGCCTGAAAGCGCAGCAGCGAACACCATGCAGGAAGGCGCAGCTGGCGCGAAGCCGTGCGCCGCGGAAGATGCGCCCGATGGCGGCCAGGCTCAAGAAGACGGTCGTACCGGTTCGGCCAAGCACCCCGTGCCGACCCCGGTGCCCGGCGTGGACGCGTTGCCCGCGGCGATGGGTGCCAGGTCCGCTGGAAAGCCTCAAGAGATCGGCGTCGCTCGTGCACACCTGCAGCCCCACCCCGGTGTGCAGGCTCATGCAGCCGTGGGCGAAGCTGACGAAGGCCTCGCCGCCGCCGGTCACCATGAACCGGGCGGGTCCAAGACCAGCACCGCTGAACGAGCGAACAGCCCCGATCCGATTCGAGCACCCATCGCCTGCGCATCCTCAGGAACACTGAACGATGGCACGCTGCGATCCTTGCAGCGGGCAGACGCTTCGCTAACGCGCCTGCCTGAATCGACCAGCCCTGATGGAACACTTCAGTTTCGACTCTCTGCCTCCGCAGACTCGCCAGCCTTTGCATCGCAGCTGGGTGATCGGGTCGGACTGATGCTCCGCGCAGGCACCGGAGAGGCGCGATTGATTCTGCACCCGGAAGCACTGGGCACCGTGGCGGTTTCACTGAAGGTCAAGGACTCCGAAGCCAACGTGGTGTTCTCGACAGGCACCGAGGCTGCGCGCGCCGCATTGGACGCGGCGCTCCCGCAGCTCAAGGAGCTCCTCGCCAGCCAGGGCGTGCAGCTCGCTTCTGCCAGTACCCATATGCAGTTCGATGACAGGTACAGCGGTCGAGATGCTTCGCAGTTCAGTCAGTTCTCGCGTGGCGGCCATGAACAGCATCGGCAGAGCGCGGACTGGCGGCCAGCCAGCCTGCGCGAAGCGATACTGATTGACGGGACGTCTGGTGTGCCAGCCGATCTTCGAGGTACGGGCTCGGGACGACTGTCCATCTTTGCCTGATCCGGTCGGCGAGTCGCCCCCCCTGCCGCCCGAACGGGCGCTTCGGCTGGAAGCGATCCCCCCTCAAGCCCGCTGAAGCGCGTCCGATAACGCGCCCCGAAAAGGGCGGGCTTCGCGGGCTTTATCACCCCATCCCTCCTGTAGGTGCGATCGCACAATGACTTCATTGCTGCATCGCTCCCCCTGCGGTGCGCCCGTGCAAAACACACGTCAACGCAGATCAAGGACCAGGTCCCATGGCCGCCAAGGAAGCCCCCGCTGAGGCAGCGCCCCCGAAAAAGGGCAAGAAGAAGCTGATCATCATCGTCGCTGCACTCGTCGTGCTGCTTGGCGGCGGTGGCGCAGCAGCGCTGGTCATGATGAAGAAGAAAGCTGCGGCCGCAGACGAGGGCGGCGACGCGAAGTCCGCCCAAGCCGAGGCACCGAAGTTCAAGGCACCCGACCCCAAGAACCCCCCGATCTTTGTCAGCCTCGAGCCCTTCACGGTAAATCTGAAGCCGGAACCCGGACTTGGCGACAAGTTCGCACAGATCTCGGTCACGCTGGAAGTCTCTGCCAAGGAAGTGGAAGACGCACTCAAGCTGCGCATGCCCATCCTTCGCAACGAGATCCTGTTCGCCATCGCCGACAAGACCGCAGCGCAATTGCTCACCAACGAGGGCAAGCAGACGCTCGGCCTGGACATCGCAGCCGCAGCCGGCAAGCAGCTCGGATGGCAGGCGCCTCCCAAGTTCGTGCCGCCGCCACAACTTCTTCCCCAGCCAGGCATGACGCCTGAGCAAGTGGCGCAGCTCGATCAGATGAAGGCCATGCTCGAGAAGCAGCATCGCGAACAGTTCAAGGGCGGCACGCCAAACCCGGTGCTGGCAGTGCACTTTGCCAGCTTCATCGTCCACTGATCCAGACATCGAGCAACTCTGATGGCCGGCGCAAGCTTTCTCTCGCAAGACGAAGTCGATGCCCTGCTTGAAGGTGTCACCGGCGAGAAGCAGACCTCGGAAGGCGATGGTGATGCGGGTGGCGTACGCGTCTACGACCTGGCCAGCCAGGAACGCATCGTCCGTGGGCGCATGCCCACGATGGAAATCATCAACGAACGATTCGCGCGCAACCTGCGCATCGGCATCTTCAACTTAATTCGCCGTTCACCCGAAATCTCGATCGGCCCAGTGAAGGTGCAGAAATACAGCGCCTTCCTGCGCAACATTGTTGTGCCGAACAACATCAACGTGATGCATGTCCGGCCGCTGCGCGGATCGGGACTGATCATCTGCGACCCGACCCTGGTGTTCACGGTGATCGACTGCCTGTTTGGCGGCAGTGGCACGATCCACACCCGGATCGAAGGCCGGGATTTCTCTCCGACGGAGCAGCGGATCATCCAGCGACTGCTGGAGGTGATTACCGAGGAATACGGAAAGGCCTGGTCGCGCATCTATCCGCTGACCCTGGAATACCAGCGCAGCGAGATGCATACGCAGTTCGCCAATATCGCAACGCCTTCAGAGATCGTCGTTTCCTGCGCATTCACCGTGGAGATCGGCGAAAGCTCAGGTGACATCCACTTCTGCATTCCCTATTCAACGCTTGAGCCGATCCGCGACATCCTGTACTCGTCCCTGCAAGGTGACAGCCAGGAAACCGACACCCGCTGGGTGCGCCTGCTGACCAAACAGATCCAGAGTGCCGACGTGGTCATGCGCGCAGAGCTCGCCCAGAGCAGTATCACCGTCGGTGAGTTGATTGCCCTGAAGCCCGGGGACTTCATCGAGATGGACATTCCTGAGCAGATCGAGATCAAGGTGGATGGCGTTCCGGTCTTCGGTGGCCGCTACGGCACCGTGAACGGCCACTACGCCTTCCGTATCGAGGAATTTTTGACCGGGCGCGAAGCCCAGGACTGGATCGGAGACTCCGATGAGCGCTGAAAATCAAGACGCATTGGCTGACGAATGGGCGGCGGCGCTGGAACAACAAGCGGCAGCAGATGCAGCCCCCGCCACGGTCGAAGAAGCGACCGAGACTGCCGTTTCCGCCCCACAAGTTCAGGCGACCCTGTTCAAGCCGTTCGCCTCGGGTGGCATGGGCGGCGGCAACAACGATATCGAGATGATCCTGGACATCCCCGTCCAGCTCACCGTCGAGCTGGGTCGGACGCGTATACCCATCAAGCACATCCTTCAGCTGGCCCAGGGCTCCGTGATTGAGCTCGATGCCCTAGCCGGTGAACCCATGGACGTGCTGGTCAATGGCTGTCTGATTGCACAGGGGGAGGTGGTTGTCGTGAATGACAAGTTTGGCATCCGCCTGACCGACATCGTGACGCCGTCCGAACGCATGAAGCGCCTGAACCGCAACTAGCCGCAGCAACTGGTCGGCAGGCCTTGCCCCGCCATGGTCGACCGGAGTTTCCGATGAAGCCCCCTGCCTCTCTTTTCCGCACGCTCTCGTGCGCCGCTTGCGCAAGCGGGTTGCTTGCGTTGGTCACCAACGTCCATGCACAGCAGGCTGTCAGTGCATCGGGCCCAGCAAGCCAAACCAGTTCAGCTGGTTCCATGCTCATGGTGGGGCTGATGCTCGTCGCCATGATCGCCGGCGCCTGGTACCTGAAGCGGGGTGGCCGGCTCAAGGGCGCGCCTGCAAGCGAGTTGAGATTGGTGAGCGCGGTCGCGGTAGGCGCACGCGAACGCATCGCCATCGTCGAGGTTGCAGGCAAGCGACTCGTCGTCGGGATCACTGCGCAGCAGATCAGCCTGCTGGCCGAGACTGCAGCGCCCGCCGCATTCAGCGCTTCATTCAAGCAGGCCCAGGAGACGCGCGATGCGTAAGGTGCGACCCGCATGGCGGGCCGGTGCCGTGCTGATGGCCGCCGCTGGCTTGGCATGGTTTGCCCCCGATGCCGTAGCTCAGTCAAGCCCCCTGCAGCTGACTTCGCAAACCAGCGGCGGCACGACCACATATTCCGTGCCGGTGCAGACGCTGTTGATGATGACGGCGCTGTCCTTCATCCCAGCCATCCTGCTCTTGATGACAAGCTTTACGCGCATCATCATCGTGCTGTCGCTTCTTCGGCAGGCTCTGGGCACGACGACGACTCCGCCGAACCAGGTGCTGATTGGCCTGGCCCTGTTCCTGACCTTTTTTGTCATGGCGCCGGTCACCGACCGCATCACCGAAGAGGCTTACAAACCCTTATCGGCAAACCAGATCGGTTTTGAAGAGGCAATGAAGCGAGGTGAGGTGCCGCTCAAGGAATTCATGCTGCGCCAGACGCGCGATACGGATCTGGCCTTGTTCGCTCGGCTAGGCAAGGTGCCTGCCGGTACACAGCCCGAGGCTTTCCCCTTGCGGGTTGTCGTTCCCGCATTCGTGATCAGCGAACTCAAGACGGCATTCCAGATCGGGTTCATGATCTTCATTCCGTTTCTGATCATCGACATGGTGGTCGCCAGCGTGCTGATGAGCATGGGAATGATGATGCTCTCGCCGGTACTTGTCGCACTCCCCTTCAAGCTGATGCTCTTCGTGCTGGCCGATGGATGGAACATCCTGGTTGCATCACTGGTCGCAAGCTTCCACGTCGGCGCATGACAAGCGCGCCGCCCCTCCGTCAAGGACAGCTCCATGAACCCCCAATCCGTCATGACCCTCGGCCAGCAGGCCCTGCAGCTTCTCCTGATGGTCTCAGCACCGCTGCTGCTGACCGCACTGGCCGTGGGGCTTGTGGTCTCTGTCTTCCAGGCCGCCACCCAGGTCAATGAGGCCACGCTCTCGTTCCTGCCCAAACTGCTCGCCGTCGTGGCGGCCCTGGTGATCGCCGGGCCGTGGATGATGAGCATGATGGTGGGCTACCTGCGTCAGCTGATTGAGTCGATCCCCGGCGCGATCGGCTGATTGCCGCGGCACCAGACACGCTGCACCGCCAATGATCCAGCTCACCGACACACTCGTCCTGGGCTGGGTCGCGGCCTTCATCTGGCCGTTCATCCGGGTGCTGGCGCTGTTCTCAGTGGCACCTTTCCTGGGCAACCGCGCAGTGCCCACGCGCGTTCGAATCGCCCTTGCCGCATTGATTGCGCTTCTGCTGGCGCCGGACGTTCCCGCTGCCGCGCGCACTCTGGATCTGGTGCCGATGTTCGGCCTGGCGCTGCAACAAATCCTGATCGGCTTGACCATCGGATTCACGGTCCGGCTGGTGTTTGCGGCCATCGAACTTGCGGGCGAGCTGATCGGCCTGCAGATGGGCCTGGGTTTCGCATCCTTCTTCGACCCCACGCAGGGCGGACAGAGCAACGCTGTGAACCGCCTCATGGGCGTACTCACGATGCTGCTGTTTCTGGCCATGAACGGCCACTACCTTCTGCTGGCAGCCATCACCAAGAGCTTTGATCTATTTCCTGTGGGCTCCAACCCCCTGGGGGTGCTCTCGGCGGTGCCGATGATGCAGCTCGGCGCGCAGATGTTCGAGATCGCACTCACCATTGCCTTGCCATTCATTGTGCTGATTGGCTTCATGAACGTTGCTTTGGGGGTCATGAGTC
Source organism: Burkholderiales bacterium (assembly GCA_027484405.1). Taxonomy (GTDB): domain Bacteria; phylum Pseudomonadota; class Gammaproteobacteria; order Burkholderiales; family Burkholderiaceae_C; genus Piscinibacterium. The sequence continues at coordinate 2,652 of JAIXTA010000112.1, read as the reverse complement.
GAGTGGCACCCCAGTTTCAGGTGTTCTCCCTGGCCTTCCCCGTCACCGTGATCTCCGGTCTCGTCGCGTTGTTCATCACCTTGCCCTTCATGCAGCAACCGTTGACGATCGCGATTGAGCGCATGCTGGGCTGGATTCTTGGCTAGGCAGCGATCGCACTGTTGATCGGTGCGGCGGGCAAGCCCTCGATCGGTTGACCGTGAGTGAACTCCACGGAATGCCCGCTCGGTCCCTGCACGAGCACGTAGTAGCCCACACTGCCACCTGCATCGCGGGGGCCTGCCAGCAGACGGCCGGTGGACTGGGCCCAACGCCCGATGGCCTCAACTTCCTCGCGCGTATCGCACTGGAACCCCAGGTGATCGAGCGGCGCCTTCACTTCGGCCTGTTCCAGAACCAGCACGAAGCCGGGCTTGCCGTCTGGCGCCGCTGGCGCCGGTCCAAGCCAGACGGTGCGACCACCCTCCTCGCGGCGATCACGAACGCATTGCAGGCCGCACAGGTGGATGAAGAACTGCGTTGCATCGGTCAGGTCCGACACAGGCAAGGTCAGGTGAGTCCAACGGACGCCCATGAGAGCTCCAAGCGGTTGTCGCTGTTGCGCATGGCGGCTTGCATGGATAGCGAAGACGAGCCATAGCTGCGCAAAGCCAATATCTCATCATCGTAGATATCCATCATTTTCGGCCATGTTTTTTGAAAGGCTAAACACCCCAAGAAGCTCATCAATCAAGCGGAAACGATCACTCAATGACATCAAATTAGATTGTTTTGAGCCAAAAAAAACAGCGCCAGAAGGCGCTGTTCCCGTGAAGCTTTCGCCGGCTTGCCCTAAGCCATCTCCACGCGGAAGACGCTCACGGCGCGGGCCAGTCGCTCGGCCTGGTCCTTGAGGCTTTCGGCCGCGGCGGCGGACTGCTCGACCAGCGCAGCATTCTGCTGCGTCATCTGGTCCAGCCGGGAGACTGATCCATTTACTTCACCGATGCCGCTGGTCTGTTCGCCCATGGCAGAGCTGATTTCTCCAATGATGTCGCTGACGCGCGTCACCGAGCTCACGATGTCGCTCATCGCAGCGCCGGCCGTCTGGACCAGCTCGCTACCTGCGGCCACGCGTTCGGTGCTGGCGCTGATGAGGGTCTTGATCTCCTTGGCGGCCTGGGCGCTGCGCTGCGCGAGGTTGCGCACCTCGCCTGCAACCACCGCGAAGCCTCGGCCTTGCTCGCCTGCACGCGCCGCCTCCACGCTGGCGTTCAAGGCCAGAATATTGGTCTGAAATGCAATGCCATCGATGACCCCGATGATCTCATTGATCTTCCTGGAGTGGTTCGAGATCTCCTGCATCGTTTGAACCACCTTGCCGACCACTTCGCCGCCACGCGTTGCGTCTTCACTCGCAGCGTGAGCCATCTGGCTGGCCTGGCGGGCGCTTTCTGCAGACTGTGAAACGGTGGCGGTGAGCTGCTCAATGGCCGATGCGGTCTGCTGAAGATTGCTGGCCGCCTGCTCCGTTCGCTGCGAAAGATCCTGATTGCCAACTGCGACTTCCGATGAGGCCACCGAGATCGACGACACCGACTCGCGGACATCGGAGACCACGCTGCGCAGTGCGGCCTGCATTTCCACAAGCGATTCAAGCAAGCGTCCGAATTCATCGCCGCGCCGCAGATCAATGGTCGCGGCGAGATCACCCTCGGCCACGCGGCGTGCAAAGCGGCGAGCTTCATCCAGCGGCCCCTTGATGGTGCGCATCAGCCACCAGCCCGCACTGACGCCAACAAGCAGCGCCACCGCGAGCACCGTCAGTTCAGCCACCACGGCAACCTGCTTGTAGCTGGCAGCTTCGTTGCGCTTGCGGGCGGCGTCGTCCAGCTGGAGCTTGACGATCTGCAATGCAGCTTCATCGGCCTTGGCAATCATCTGTCGCACTGGGCCAAGCGCGGTTTCCGCAAACATGCTCATCATCGGATTGCCACCGCCCATGGCGGCAACCACGCTGTCAAAGTTCTTGGCGTACTGACTGACGGCATCGGTCATCTTTGCAACTTCGGCGGCGATCGCCTGATCGCCATTGTTTTCGCCGACATCCTTGAGCAAGGCCTGCACGCGCGTGAGCTCGGCTTTCCATGCCTTACCCGCCGCAGCCACCTTCTCTGCGTCACCACCAGCCAAGAGCACGTCCTTCTCATGCAGACGCATGGTGGCCATGTTGGCGCGCATGTCTGCAAGGCGCTGAGACTGGGCGACATCACCATCCAGTACTGCGCCAAACTTGTTGGCCTGCACTGTCAGCATGACGACAGCCGTCACCGCCGTAATGGCGATGGACAGCAGCAGTAATCCGATGACACCCGCCATCTTGGCTGCCACACTCAAGTTCTTGAACATTTCAATCCCCTCTACGCCTCTCTCAGGCGTCACTTGCCAAGATTTTGCTTACACAGCATGTAGCCGAAACACACCGACCGCCTCCGCCAGCTTCTTCGCCTGGTCCTTGAGGCTCTCGGCCGCCGCAGCACTCTGTTCCACGAGTGCTGCGTTCTGCTGGGTCATCTGATCCAGCTGGCCCACGGCCTGATTGACCTGGCCGATGCCGGAGGCCTGTTCGGTGGTGGACGCCGTGATCTCACCGATCATGTCGGTCACGCGCTG
>JAIXTA010000119.1 GCA_027484405.1 Burkholderiales bacterium | reverse complement strand
GGACTCAAGACCGTGGCGGTGCGCGAGGGTGATGAGTACGTGCTCAACGGCGTGAAGCAGTTCATCACCAGCGGCAAGCATGGCGATGTGGCCATCGTCTTTGCCGTGACCGACAAGGCCGCCGGCAAGAAGGGCATCTCCGCGTTCATCGTCGAGACCAGGACACCCGGCTACATCGTTGCCCGCGTGGAAGACAAGATGGGCCAGCACGCCAGCGACACGGCGCAGATCCTGTTCGAGAACTGCCGCGTGCCCGCCGCCAATCGGCTGGGCGAGGAAGGCGCGGGCTACAAGATGGCGCTCTCGGGCCTGGAGGGCGGGCGCATCGGCATTGCCAGCCAGTGTGTGGGCATGGCGCGCGCCGCCTTTGAGTGCGCGCTGCAGTACGCCAAGGACCGCGAGGCCTTTGGCCAACCCCTGTTCAACCACCAGGCCGTGCAGTTCCGCCTGGCCGACATGGCCATGCGCATCGAGGCCGCGCGCCAGCTCATCTGGCATGCCGCGGCGCTGAAAGACGCCGGCCAGCCCTGCCTGAAGGAAGCCGCCATGGCCAAGCTGTTCGCCAGCGAGATGGCCGAGCGCGTCTGCTCCGACGCCATCCAGACCCTGGGCGGCTACGGCTATGTGAGCGACTTCCCGGTGGAGCGCATCTACCGCGACGTGCGTGTGGCGCAGATCTACGAAGGCACGAGCGACATCCAGAAGATCCTGATCGGGCGCGCGCTGGCAGGCTGATGCTGGCGCCCGGACTCTCGGGCTCAGATCCAGCGTTGGTGCGGCTTTCCAGGCCTAATTGGCTGGAAAGCCGCATGGGACAAGCGGGAAGCCCGGCGGGGGCTTACTTCGGCAGCTGCCCCAGCATCTCCGTCACCCCGCGCCACGCGATGTCGATGCCGATGCAGAACAGGATGAAGGCCGAGAGGCGCAGCACGATGATGGTGCCCAGCCGCCCCAGCAACGCCACCAGACGGGCGGCATTGCGGTAGCAGAGGTAGATGGCGAGCACCACGATGAATGCGCCCAGCACGGCGGCGCTCACGGTCAGCAGCCAGTCCTTCAGGCGCGTGGGCGTGCTGGCACCCAGCGTGATGGCCGCCGAGATCGTGCCCGGCCCGACGCTCAGCGGAAAGCTGATGGGGTAGAAGCTGCGCACCTTGAGCGTCTCTTCGCTCCAGCCTTGCTCGCAGGTGGAGGCCACCGCCTTCTGGATGGTGTCGTCCTGCTGGTCGGAGAGCATGCGCCAGCCGGTGATGGCAATCAGGATGCCGCCGGCCAACTGCACCACCGCCAGCGACAGATTGAAGAAGGCCAGTACGTGGCTGCCGATGAGGTAGGAGCCCATCATCAGGAACCAGCAGTTCACGGCCACCTGCCGCGCCAGCCGGCGGTGGATCTGCGGCGGCTGCCCGGCCACCAGCGCTGCCACCACTGGCACCTTGCTCAGCGGGTTGAGGATGGGCAGCAGCGTGGCTGGCAGGATCAGGAGTGCAGCAATCCAGGTGGTGAGCAGGGTCATGGTCGGTACGGCCGTGGCAAGCGCAAATCAGGGTCAGGCCGTGCTGGAGGCGCTGCGCGGGCCTGTGCAAGGCATCCTTCAGCCGGGATTCGAAAGCATTGTGGCTGAAAACGATTGATTTAACTGAAAAATCATTGGAAGACTGGCTTCGGGCAAGCGACAAGCCGGTTTGCTGATTTTGGCCATTATTGACGCTTTTTCTCGTCCGCCAGAAAGATCCGGGCATGGCGCTGCATGGTCCAGTACTGGGTGGCCCAGTCGATCATGACCGCGATCCGGTTGCGAAAGCCGATGAGAAAGAACACGTGGGCAAACAGCCAGAGCCACCATGCAAGCAGGCCGCCGAACTTGAAGCGGCCCATCTGCGCAATGGCGCGGTGCCGGCCGATGGTGGCCATGGAACCGTAGTCCTTGTAGATGAAGGGCCGCGCCGCTTGTCCAGCAATCCGGGCCAGCACATTGGCCGCAGCACGCGCGCCCATCTGCTTGGCTGCGGGCGCAATGCCGGGCACCGGTTTGCCTTCGCTTTCGATCACGGCGAGGTCGCCGATGACGCTGATCTCCGGATGCAGCGGCAGGCTCAGGTCGGGCAGCACTTGCACGCGGCCGGCGCGGTCCAGCGTGGCGCCAGTGGCTTGTGCGAGCAACAGGCCCAGCGGGCTGGCCTTCACGCCGGCGCCCCAGATCACGTTGACCGTGGCAATGCGCTCGCTGCCCGCGGGCGTGCTCACGTCCACGCCCTGCGCATCAATCGCTATCACGCGCGTGTTCAGGCGCACCTGCACGCCCAGGCTTTCGAGCTGTCGGCGTGCGCTTTCAGACAGATCCTCCGGGTAGGCCGCCAGCACGCGCGGCCCGCCTTCGAGCAGCAGCACCTCAGCCTCGCGGGCATCAAAGCGCCGGAACTCGCCTTGCAGGGTGTGGCGCGCGATTTCGGCCAGGGTGCCGGCCATCTCCACGCCCGTGGGTCCGGCGCCGATCACCACAAAGCGCAGACAGGCCGCACGGGCCGCGGGGTCGGCGGTGCGCTCGGCGCGCTCGAAGCTCGCCAGGATGCGGCTGCGGATCAGATGGGCGTCGTCCAGGGTCTTGAGGCCGGGCGCGTGCTCGGCCCAGTCGTCGCGGCCGAAGTAGCTGTGCGTGGCGCCGGCCGCGACGATCAGATGGTCATAGGAGATGCGCTCGGGGCTGTCCACGCCCTCGGCATCAATCAGCACCTCGCGCGCCGGGACATCGATGCCCACCACCTCGGCCAGCAGCACGGTGGTGTTGGCCTGCCTGCGCAACACATGGCGGATGGGTGCGGCAATCGAGGGCGCGGCCAGGCCCGCCGTGGCCACCTGGTACAGCAGCGGCTGGAAGAGATGGTGGTTGGTGCGGTCCAGCACCGTCACGTCCACTGGCGCGTCCTTCAAGGCCTCGGCCGCCGCCAGGCCGCCGAAGCCGGCGCCGATGATCACGAGTCTGGGTCGGGTCATGCTCACCTCCGGATCGCAGTATGCCAAGGCGCTACGCTGCGGCTTTGGAACACGCGCTCATGGCCCTCAAATCCACCATCTACAAGGCGAACCTCTCGATCGCCGACATGGACCGCCACTACTACGCGGACCATGCCTTGACCATCGCCCGCCACCCCAGCGAGAACGACGAGCGCATGATGATCCGCCTGCTGGCCTTCGCGCTGCACGCGGATGAGCGCATGGGCTTCGGCAAGGGCTTGAGCGACCCCGACGAGCCGGATGTGCTGACGCGCGACCTGACCGGCGCCATCACGCACTGGATCGAGGTCGGTCAACCGGACGACCGCGCGATCCTGAAGGCCTGCGGCCGCGCGCAGCAGGTCAGCGTGCTGGGCTACGCCAGCAGCACCGAAATCTGGTGGCGCAACATCGAGGGCAAGCTCACGCGCACGCGCAACCTCACCGTGCAAAGCGTGGCGGCGGCGCAGAGCCAGGCCCTGGCGGCATTGGCCGAACGCAGCATGAGCCTGCAGTTCAGCATCCAGGACTCAAGCGTCATGGTCACGAGCGAGCGCGGCAGCGTGCAGCTGGATGTGGTGCAGCTCATGACACCCCAAGTCGACTGAGCTGATGCTGCCCCGTCCGGGCGATGCCGGGCGATAGGCAAGGACCGGCTTCTCGCGCATCATGCGCGGCATCCGTTCATGCAGGGGAGTGCGCCAATGAGCAAGGGGATTCGGCTCAGTGAGAAGTGGTTCCGCCGCGGGCTGTGGCTCGTGGCGCTGGTGTTTGCAGGCTTTCTGATCGGGCTGGGCGGCCTGATCGTCAGCGATCTGCCGCGCGTGGAGCAGCGCCTGGACACCGAGGCCTACATCGACCGCGCTGCGGCTGCACCACTTCGCGCGCAGCTCGATGCCTTCGAGAAGCAGCAGCGTGAGCTGAACGAGCAGCGCGAGACAGCCCAGCTGGCGCTCACCACCGCACGCAACGACGTGCGCGAGGCACAGGACACCTTCGGCAACTGGCTCGCCACGCGCAGCGCCACGCAGAAGAGCGATCAGGACCCCGAGGTGATCGCCCGCACCAGGGCGCTGGACGGCCTGAAGGCCCGGGAACGCGACGCCCAGCGCGTGCTGGAAGGCATCGACCGCCAACTGACCGCGCTGCGCCAGGACTCAGGCGCACAGCGTCGTGCCCTGGCCGAACTGGAGCTGGCCGCCAACCAGAAGCTGGGCGCCGAACTGCGAAAGCAGGAGCTGCGGGTGTTTGCCTATCGCCTTGCGCTCACCCTGCCGCTGCTGCTGATCGCGGGCTGGCTGTTCGTGAAGAAGCGCAAGGGCCAGTACTGGCCCTTCGTGTGGGGATTCATCTTCTTTGCGCTGTTTGCCTTCTTCGTGGAGCTGGTGCCCTACCTGCCCAGCTACGGCGGCTATGTGCGCTACATCGTCGGCATTGCGCTCACGCTGATCATCGGCCACTACGCCATCCGCGCCATGCAGCGCTATCTGGAGCGGCAGAAGCTCGCCGAAGCGCAGCCGGAGGTTCAGCGACGCGAGAGCCTGAGCTACGACCTGGCCATGGCGCGCCTGGCCAAGAAGGTCTGCCCGGGCTGCGAACGCCCGGTCGATCTGGCCAACCCCGAGAACAACCACTGCCCGCACTGCGGCATCTGCCTGTTCGACCGCTGCGGCAAGTGCAATACCCGCAAGAACGCCTTTGCGCGCTACTGCCACGCCTGCGGCGAGCCCGCCGCACACCAGGTGGCTGCCGAGTCGGCCTGAGCGTGCCGAGCAGTACAAGGGTCGCGCGTGCCATGAAGAACACCGAGCGCTTTTCCAACCGCGTGCAGGCCTACCTCGCGGCGCGGCCCGGCTATCCCGACGCGCTCGGCCCCACGCTCAAGCGGGTCTGCGGCCTGCAAGACGGCGACCTCGTGGCCGACCTGGGCAGCGGCACCGGCCTGAGCAGCCTGCCCTTCCTGCAGGCCGGGCTCTGCGTCGCAGGCGTCGAGCCCAATGCCGAGATGCGCGCGGCCGGCGAGGCGGCGCTGCAACCCTGGGGCACACAGTTCAGGAGCGTGGCCGCGCCGGCCGAAGCGACGGGGCTGGCCGGCGGCAGCGTGCAGCTTGCCGTGGCGGGCCAGGCCTTCCACTGGTTCGACAAGCCTGCGCTGGCCGTCGAGCTGCGCCGGATCCTCGCGCCCGGTGCGCAGCTGGCCCTGTTCTGGAACATCCGCGACCACGACGATCCCTTCATCGCCGCCTATGACGCCGTGCTCGCCGCCGCGAGCGAGGAATACCGCAGCACGCAGCTGCAGCAGCCCGATCAGACCCTGGAAGACAAGCATCGCGCCAGCATGGCCGCCGTGTTCGGCCATGCAGACTGGCAGCGCTTCAAGCTGCGCAACGCGCAATGGCTGGACCGCGAGGGCCTGGTGCAGCGCGCGAGCTCCGCCTCCTACTCGCCCGCGTCCGACAGCGCCGAGCTCGATGTGCTGCGCGAGGCGCTTCACCGGCTCTTCGATGCGCATGCCAGGGACGGACTCGTGCGCATCCCCATGACCACCTGGGTCTTTCACGCCGAGCTGCGCGAGACACGCACCGCAGGCACAGCTACACGGTGATGATCTGCCGTCCGTCCTCAAGCAGGGCGCGCAGACTGGCGTGGCCGCGGTCATCGGTGAGCAGGGGCAGGCCCGCCGCCTCGATCTGGGCCAGGACGCCATACGACTTCGCGCAGTAGCTGCATACCCCGCGGACATCGGCGCGCACCGCATTGAACAGCGCGTGCATGCGGTGCCCCGGCTGCGCCAGCTCGGCGGCCGCCTTGCTGCCCGCGCCGTCGAAGACGATCTGGACGTCATCGCCCGCGCGGCGCAGCTCCTGCGCAAACATCATGGTGCGGTAGATGGCAGACGTACCCGGGCATTCGAGCGTGCTGTAGATGACGAGTGCGACCTTGTGCATGGCCTGCTCCAGATGAGATGCGATGTGACAGGCATGGGTCGCTGCAGTGCGAGCATCCTTACAAGCCCGTACGATCCGGGCACACCGGCCGCCTACCGCGACCCTTGCGTCTCATCCCGATTGGAGAACCCGATGTCCGGCGCCAAGCCCCCCGTGGAGTTCTGGTTCGACTACGTCAGCCCCTACAGCTATTTCGCCGCATGGAAGATTGAAGGTCTGGCCCTGCAGTACGGGCGCAGCGTGGCGTTCAAGCCCTTTCTGCTGGGCGCCGTATTTCCGCTCTCCGGCAGTGCGCCGCTGGTGAATCAGTACGCGCCCAAGGCGCGCTATTCGATGCATGACTTCGAGCGCAGTGCCCGCTTTGCCGGCCTGCCCTTTCGCTTTCCCGACACCTTTCCGATGCTGACGCAGAACATCGCGCGGACCACGCTGTGGATGACGGACACCGCGCCGGGCAAGGTCCCGGCCTTTGCCAAGGGCGCCATGCGCGCCTACTTCACGCAGAGCGCGCCCATCAATGACCCCGCCTGGATCGGCGCCTTTGCCGCCGAGCTGGGCCTGGACGCCGCAGCGGCCTCGGCTGCCTGCGCCGACCCGGTCTACAAGGACAAGCTCAAGGCCCAGACCGAGGCCGCGATCGCGCAAGGCACCTTCGGCTCACCGTGGATCGTGGTCGAAGGCGAGCACTTCTGGGGCAACGACCGCCTGCCACAGGTGGAGTGGTGGTTGCACGAACTCGAAGACCACTGAGGCACAAAGGGGTGCGCCGGGGCCCGGCTGCGGCCCGTGGGGCGCGCCTGAGGCATGCCCGGGCACGGCCTGCTTGCGGCCCGGGTAGATGGCGGGGTGGAGCGACTGGGCAGCGCGTACAGAACAGCGCCTGCTAGACCGCACGCGCAAGGCGCCGCTCCCAGGGCAGCGCGCCCACCCCCAGCACCAGCACGCTGAGTACGCCCCAACCCAGGGCCACGCGCAGCCCGGCGTCAGCCCCCGTCCACCATGACGCCCACGGCGGCATGCCCATGAGCGCGAGCAAGACCAGTGCACTCAATGCAAAGGGCACCAGCGCCCAGACCGGCAGCCAGCGTTCGAACCCGCCCAGGGCGGGCAAAGCGCTGCGCTGCGCCCTGCGTGCGACCTGCGCAGCAAAGTCGGCCGGCAATGCGCCCGGCGCGTCGCCCTGCAAGGCGCGATGGATCAGCCGGTAGGCGGCGTCCGCCGGCGGTCCTGAGATCGCAGCAGTCTGCATGGCGGCTTCCTGCGCCTGCCAGTGGCGTTCCTGCTCGGGCGAGTCAGCGTGGCGCGGATCGGGATGCGAGGACATGGTGAAGGCTTTCAGAAACGGGCGGTGCAGGCATGGCGGGCGGGCGACGCGAGGTCGCCGAGCTGCTCGCGCAGCCGGGCGCGGGCACGAAACAGATGGCTCTTGATGGTGCCGGTGGCCAGCCCGGTGATCTGCGCAATCTCGGCAATCGACAGCTCGTCCAGGTGATGGAGCGTCAGCAGGGTGCGCGGCAGTTCGGGCAGGGTCTCGATGGCTGAGTGCAGGCGGTCGCGCACCTGCGCGTCGGCCCAGAGGGCCTCCAGATCCGCAGCCGGATCGGCCGGCTCCCAGGCGGGTGCGGCGCCCTCCTCAGGCTCGATGTCCAGCGAGACGAGATTCAGCTTCTTCTTCTCGAGGTGCCGCAGGGCGATCGAATAGGCCACGCGGCCGATCCAGGTCTTGAGTGCCGATTCGAAGCGAAACTGGTGCAGCTGGGCATGCACGCGCAGAAAGGTCTCCTGGGCGAGTTCGCGCGCATCCTCGGGGTCGCGCACCATGCGGGCGAGGATGTGCCAGGTCAGCCGCTGGTGCGTGCGCACCAGTTGCTCAAACGCGCCGGGCACCCCGGCCAGGACCGCCTGCACCATGGCGCGGTCCTCGATCATCGACCTGTCCGTTTCATGCACGGCATGGATACGTCAGCCCCGCAGCCGGTTGCAGTGGTTCGGCTGGCGCCGAACCACTGCAACCCGCATCCGCCGGGCCGTATCCATCGACCCAAGCCCTGCCATCCACCGGCGAACCACGCCAACCGGAGTCTTCATGGACAAGCACATCGTCGTTCCCGTTGCCCTGTTCTTCAGCTTCGTCTGGGTCATCAAGATGATCATTGACGCCCGCATGCGCTATTTGTATTTGCGAGGCGGCTCGCCGCAGACCATTGCGGCCCTGGTGGCGGGCGAGGAGCGCATGCGCCGCCTGGGCATGCTGCGCTGGGGCGTGCTGCTCACCACGCTGGCCATTGCATTCGTCATCATCGATCGCGTCGATGTGGACGCCAGCTCGCCGATGACCTGGGGGCTGATCTTCGGGGCACTCGGGCTCGGCAATCTGGGGGCCTACCTCCTGGTGCGCCGAGAGGATGCGCTCATTCACGCCCTGCTGCCCGCTGCCCCGGCACCCACACCGGACGCTGCGCCGCCCGCGCCACCACAGGCGCCCACGGCCTGAGTGATGCGGCGGCGCTCAGCGCCGCCCCGGCCGCTCCATCGCCACCTCGGAGCGCGTGAATCCCAGTCGCTCGTAGAAGCCGGCCACGCCGTCCCGCCCGGCACGCAGCACCCAGGTCATTTCCGTGCGGTCGCCCATCGCCGTGCGCATCAGCGCTCGGCCCACGCCGCGGCCGCGCCACTCCGCGTCCACCACGACCATCGAGATGTAGCCGTTGAACAGGCCATCGGTCAGTGCGCGCAGAAAGCCAATGACCGTGTGCTCATGCACGGCCACCAGCTTGACCGGTGACCGACGCAGCAGCGCTGCAAAGACCACGGGGTCACTCACGCGCAGACCCCAGTTCGCGGCCACCAGCAGCTGCCGTGCGGCTTCGATCTCCGCATCCTGGATGGGGCGGATGCTCACGCCCTCGGGCCAGGGATTCGGGGCAGTGTCCATCGAGGCATGGGATGACATGCGGGCAGGCTCCAGGCAAGACGCGCGGCAAGGCGGCGGCGCGTCCGCCCAGTGTGCCTGGACCTGCTGCTGCGCGTTCAGCGCATCGCCACGGCTTGCGTCTGCCCGGTGCGCAGCGCCAGCGCATTCACCTGGCCATTGGCCTGCGGCTGCAGCTCGATGCGCACCTGCCCATCGGCCGATTCGAACTGGTTCTCGCCGGTCTTGACCAGCGCCACGCTGGGCGCCATGCCCAGCTGCACCGTGGGGCGGCGCACCGAGCCGCCGATCACCAGATCGCGCCCGTCGCTGAGCGCATAGGTGCCGCGCATCGCCTCGGCCTGCTCCGGGCTGATGCGGGTGCGCTCCACGATCACATGGGGCTGGGCCAGCGCCTGGGCGCACCCGCCGACCAGCGCCGCCGCCAGCAGGGTGTTGCGCAGTGCGCGGGACGAAGCAGATGAAACGAAAGTCGAAGCAGACGTCATGAGGAGGGTCCTGGAAGGACAGGCTTCTGTCACCCATTGCACGGGTGCGGCCTGATGTTGAGGGAGGGTCTGCCCGCAGCACTGCGCTCAAGTGCACAGCGGTCTGCGGGCATGTGGGCACTGTGGCAGCTGACCCGCGCGCCGTCGTCCCGGCTGCGACAGAATGCAGAAATCCGGGCACGGCCTGCTGCCGATGCACCGCCCCGGCCACATGGGTCCGCAAGATTCGGAATGCTTTTGCCGGCCGCGCCACCTAGCCTGCAGGCTCAACCCCCACATGAGCCTGCACCATGTCCATTGACTTCCAGATCTCCGGCCTCGACCCGCAACACTTTGCGCACTTGCGCGGCCTGGATGACGCCGCCCTGGCGCAACACCACGCCCTGCGTCACGTGGCCGACGTCAAGCCCGGTATCCCGGATCGCATCCTGATGCGTGATGCCGAGCCCGGCGAGTCGGTCCTGCTCGTGAACCACGAGCATCTGCCGGTGGACTCACCCTACCGCTCACGCCATGCCGTCTTCGTGCTGGAAAGCGCGCTGGAGGCGGGCGTTGCGCCCTACCGCGCCGTGAACACCGTGCCCGAGGTGCTGCGCTTGCGCCTGCTCTCGCTGCGCGCCTTCAATGCGCAGCACATGATCGTCGGCGCCGATGTGGTGGAGGGCACAGCGGTCGAAGCGTTGATCGAGCGCTTTCTGGCCCGGCCCGAGGTGCGCTACATCCATGCGCACTACGCCAAACCGGGGTGCTATGCCGCGCTGATCGAGCGGGCCGCACCTGCGGCGAACTGAGCGCGCCAGCGGCACCGCATTACCTGCTTTCTCGCGCTCCTGGTGCGGCTTTTGGGCCAGTTTGCCCCGAAGAGCCGCTTCCAGAGCCGATCTCGCACTCCTGTACCGGGCTACATCTGCTTGAACAGATGCACATAGGCGCGCGACACGGGCAGCTCGGTGTCGGTGCCCTTGATGCGCACGAACAGGCGCGCGTTGTCGTCGCGGCGGGTGCTGGCAATGAAGTTGAGGTTGACGATGGTCGAGCGGTGGATCTGCCAGAACTCGTCGGCGTCGAGCTGGGCGGCCAGTTCGGTGAGCGTGGTGCGGATCACGTGCTCGGCCGTGGCCGTCTTGACGATGGTGTATTTCTCGTCGCTCTGGAAATAGAGCACCTCGGCCACGGGCACGTGGTGGGTGGTGGAGCCCGCACTGGCGCGGATCCACTTCAGCGGGCCTTCGCCGGAAGGCTTGGCCTGCTGCATGAGCTGCTTGAGCACCTGGGCGATCTGCGGTGCGGGCTCGGCGGCGGCAAGCTCCTTCTTCAGGCGCTCGCAGGTCTTGGCCAGGCGCGCCTCGTTCACGGGCTTGACCAGATAGTCCACGGCTTCGCGCTCGAAGGCCTCCACCGCGTATTCGTCATAGGCCGTGACGAACACCACCCGCGTATCGCCCTCGATGCCCTGCGCCACTTCCAGGCCGGTGGCACCGGGCATCTTGATGTCCAGGAAGGCCACGTCCGGGCGCTCGCGCTCGATGAGCTTGGCGGCCTCGATGCCATTGGCGGCCGTGCCGACGATGTTCAGCTCCGGCCACAGGGCATTCAGCTTGCTGACGAGGTAGTCGCGCAGCAGTTCTTCGTCGTCTGCGACGATGGCGCGTACAGCGGCTTGCGTGTTCATTCGGCCAGGGTCTCCGGAAGGTCGAGCACGATACGTGTGCCCGGCTGGGCGTCTTCAATACTGAGGCGCGCATCACCGTCATACAGCAGCGCAAGGCGCTCGCGCAGGTTGTCCAAACCCACGCCGCCCGAATCTTCTCGCCCGGTCGTGCGGGCCTTGCTGCGGCCGGGGTCAAAGCCCAGGCCGTTGTCTTCCACCACCGCGCGGATGCGGCCGGGGCCGCTCTTCTGCACGCTCACGCGCACCTCGCCGCCCTCCACCTTGGGCTCCAGGCCGTGCTTGACGGCGTTCTCCACGATCGGCTGCAGCAGCATGGGCGCAAAGGGGGTCTGTGCCAGCTCGGGCGCGATGTTGATCTGATACGTCAGGCGCTGACCCATGCGGATCTTGAGAATGTCCAGGTAGTTGCGCAGCAGGCTTTCCTCCTGCGCCAGCGTGGTCTGCTCCTGGCGGCTGATGTTCAGACTCTGGCGCAGGTACGCAATGAAGGTCTCCAGCATGGTCTTGGCGCGCGCCGGGTTCACCTCGGTGAGCGTGACCACATTAGCCAGGGTGTTGAACAGGAAGTGCGGCTCGATCTGCGCCTGCAGCAGGCGCAGCTGGCTGGCGATCTGCCGCTTCTCGGTCGACAGGCTGCGGATCTTCTCCTTGGCCAGCAGCGCCTGCACCTTGCGCTCCTCCCACTCGCGGCCCAGCCAGAGGTCCGGCCCGAACACGCCGAAGGCATGCGCAGTGATGCCGATGCCCCAGCCGATCATGGGCCAGAAGAACCAGATGTTGTTCGGCGTGGTGGCGATGTTCAGGATCGCCAGGCCGCCAATGACGAACAGGTAGACCGTGAAGTGGCCATAGAACCCGCGCATGGCCTTCACGCGCTTGCGGGCCTCGAAGTAGGCCTCGGCCTCGCGGCGCGTGGCAAAGACCCGCTCGTCGCCATAGCTGCTGGCCACCAGCCGGCCGCCGCGGCGCACGGCGATCAGATCATCGTCGTCATCGTCGTCGCTGCCGTCCTTGTCCAGACTGCGACGGTCCAGGATGCGACCCTCGTCGTCGGTGAGCGTCAGATGCTCGCCGCCGCCGGGGCGGCGCTCTGCGTGCACGCGGTAGCTCATTGCGCACCCCCCTTGGGCTCATCGGCCGGCGGGGCGCCCACCCGCGCCGCCTCGCGGCGCGCCATGAGCTCGCTGACCTTGCGCTCCTCCCAGTCCGGCCCGCCCACCAGCCCCGGCAGCCAGAAGATCACCAGCCCGCGGCCCAGCAGGATCACGCCCCAGACCGTGAACGCCACCCAGATCCAGTGCTGCGCCCACCAGATCATGCGCGGCGCGCCGAGATTGACGAGGCTCGTGACGGTGACGACGGTGAGCAGCGTGGCCGCCTCGCGCCACCACGCCGCCTGCCGACGCACCTGCCGGCGAATCTCCCACTCCCGGCGCGTCATCCCTTCCACGCGCATCGCTTCCTGAAATTCCTGCTTGTTCATGTTGGTACTCGCAAACCGCTCAAGATGGGTGCAAGCGTACGGGCTGCGCGGGGTTCAGGCAGCGGGTGAGCGATGAATCGACGAGGGTGGCGGTGGGTGGTGTTGAAGCGGGTTGGACGGCGGCACTAGCGCGCCTCAGCATCCAGGAAGCGAGATGACCAAGAGAGCCTTTCGCTTGTCTGGTGCAGGTCTTGGGGCAATTCGACGTGAAGAGTGGCTTCCAGAGCGGATCTTCGCGGCTTTACCCGGGGAAGGCCCAACGACCTACCTGTCAGTAACCAGCCCCCACCAGAAACGCTTCAAGCATTTCTTGAAGGTTGTGCGCGCCCCCCGCCGCATCAAACTTGCCTGCCGCCACTTGGCACCGCAGCCAGTGGGTGTCGGATTCGGAGTCGCCTATTGAGATCGGCTCAAACCGCTTGTCTGCAAGCTCGGTCCCGGTCAAGTCGATGAAGATCCACCAACCCGGGTTGTCCAGCGTCTCGAGCTTTATGCCGTTGGTGTGCTCCCAATCGCTATTGCATTGATCGGAATACCACTTCTGGAGGCGCACTACTTGATCCACTTAAGCCCCCACGAACACCGATGACGAGGTGGTCTGACTCCGCGTGAGGTCAGCCCTTGGCCACCGGGACCACGAGCGAACCGGCCGACTTCCGTGTCGAACTAATTGGTTTTCTCAGCACACGACCCCGCAGTGGCGCATGGCGCGCAGTCTCTTCGCTCTCGGTAGGTCGCGGCCAACGCCAACAACCCCTTCGCGCTGGGCGGACTCGGTTCGGAGCGAGAAAGCTGCAACACAAAGAAGTTCACGGTTTGCCGGCCGACGAAGTACGCAACTTGCTCCTCGGCGCCGCTGGGGTAGCCGACGAAGCGCCAGAGCTCGCCCGATTCGCCGCCCGCACCTTTCAGATCCTGAACCTTGCTGGCCGACAGAACGGCGGGCGGTGTGGCCAGCCGATACATCTCCAGGACCGAGGCCACCTGCTGCCTGATCTTGTTTGCATCGTTCGACGGCCCGCGCTTGAAGGATGCGACGCGGGCGTACATCGCATCGGGTGCGCTTTGCCAGCTGGAACCGTTGGGGTAGAAAACCATGGGTGCCCCCACACTGGCACCGCTGAGGCTGTCCATAGTCCAACCTGCTGGGGCACGGAAGTGAAAGCAGTGGTCTGCGCCGTAGACGTAACCGGTCTGCGCCAGCGCAGGCTGGGCGACAAGCAGACACAGAACCAGGGCCGCGTGGCCAGAACGCATGAGTCACCTCACTGGAAACGCGGCACCGGCCGCACGTGCCAAGTATCAGGCTCACTGGACTGCGCGCCAAGATGCCGAGACAGCCAACCGCACTCACTGGCGCGCCATGTTTTCCGCTTGTCTGGTGCGGTTCTTCAGCCACTTTGCTCTGAAGAACCGCACCATAGCTCGCTCTAGCGCTTCAACCCCTCGCTCAAAACGCGTACCGCACCCGCGCGTAGTAGTACGCGCCGTTGAAGCCGATCGGTGACACCACGTCGTACGGGAAGTTGCCGAAGTAGCTGATGTCGGCAATGGAGCGGGTGGGGTAGGTGTCGCCGATGTTCACGGCGCCCACAGCCACGCTGAACTGCTTGCTGACGCGGTATTCGCCTTCCAGGTCGAACTGCCACTTGGCGTCGTACTGCTGGGTGGGGGTGAAGCCGCCGCCGAAGTCGAACACGCGGGTGGCCTTGCCGTGGCGGGTGGCGCGCAGGGTGCCGCCCCATTGCGCGCCGGTCCAGCCGGCGGTGAGCACGTGCTTGGTCAGCGGCGCGGCGGTGGTCAGGGTGTTCTGTTCTTCCAGACCCACCAGGTTGCCGCTCACGCCCAGGGCCGCGAGCTGGGCGGGCACGGGCTTGAAGTTGGAGAGCTCGGTCTTGGCATAGCTGCTGGCGGCAGACACGCGGGCAGTGCCGCCAGCGACGCGATCCGTCCAGGTGATGACGAGGTCTGCGCCGCGGGTCTTGGTGTCCACGGCGTTGGTGAAGAAGTTCACGCCCTGCACGCCGGCCACGCCGAAGTTGGTGGCAATGAAGCTGGTGAGCTGCGCGCTGGAGAAGCGCTCCGACAGGGTGATGCGGTCCTTCACGCGGATCTCATACAGATCCAGCGAGGCGCTGAGCGCACGCGTGGGGTTGGCCGTCAGTCCGAGGCTCCAGTTGTTGGACTTCTCGGCCTTGAGCTCCGGCGCGCCCAGGGCGCGGGCGATGCGGCCGTTGGCCGGCAGGGTGCGGATGGAGGCCAGTGCACCGCCAGTGCCGAAGTCAGTCACGGTGAAGCTGAAGTTCTCCTGCGCGAGCGAGGGCGCGCGGAAGTTGCTGCTCACCGCGCCGCGCAGGGCCACGGCCGGCGTGAAGGCGTAGCGCGCGGCCAGCTTGCCGGTGACGGCGCTGCCGAAGTCGCTGTAGCGGTCGGCGCGCAGGGCGCCCTGCACGAAGAGTTCGCGCGAGACATCGGCGGACAGGTCTGCAAACACGCCGTACACGCTGCGGCGCACGTCAATCGCGTCGCCCGGCTGCAGGGCCAGCGCGCCCTGGGACTGCGCGGGTGAGCTGGTCACGGGGCCGGTGGCGTAGGCGGCGGCGTCGCCCGCGCTGGTGCTGAAGCCGTCGCGGCGCAGCTCGATGCCAGTGGCAAACAGCGCGGGCTTGGCCAGGCCCAGGTTCACTTCGCGGCTGGCGTCGAGGTTGAGCGTGGCCTGCTCGAAGGTGAAGTTGCCCAGGTTGAAGCTGCGCGGCGTGGCAGCGCCCAGGCTGGGGTTGGCGGAGTTGGCCAGGCCGTAGTCAAAGCTGTTGCGGCCGTAGCCCAGAGACGCGTCCCAGAGCCATTCGCCGCCGGCCAGATTGCTGGCGCCCTTGACGCCGCCGGTGAGGGCAAAGTCGGTACTGGTGCCGGTGGTGCGCGGCAGGTAGCCGTTGGGGTAGATCGCCGGCACGTTGGCGCTGGAGTCCGGGTAGCGGAAGAAGGCGGCGCCTTCGGTCTCGCGGCGGGTGAGCGTGGAGAAGCCGTAGACCTTCAGGTCGGGCGTCCAGTCGTAGGCGCTGTTGAGCCAGAGCGCGGCGTTGTCCACCTTGGGTTCGCCGGCGCGGTAGTTGCGCTGGCCTTGCAGGGCCAGGTTGGGCGGGGTCTGGTTCTCGAAGAACGGAATCTCGTCGCGCCCTGCGCGGTTGGTCGGGTTGGCTGCGCCGATCTCGGCACCGGCACGCACGAAGCCGGCATCGCCCAAGGCCCAGCCGTATTTGCCGCGCACTTGCGTGTTCTGGCCGTCGGTGATCGTCTTGCCGGTGGGGTCGAACTTGGTGCGGTAGGTGCCGGTGCTCAGTTCCAGCTCGCCGCCGGTGCGGGCGTCGTCCAGGATGATGTTGATCACGCCGGCCACGGCGTCCGAGCCGTACTGGGCGCCGGCGCCGTCACGCAGCACCTCCACGCGCTTGATGGCCGACACCGGAATGGCATTGAAGTCCACCGGATTGGTGCCCTTGCCGACCTTGCTTTCCAGGTTGACCACGGCTGCGGTGTGGCGGCGCTTGCCGTTGATGAGCACCAGCACCTGGTCCGGGCTCATGCCGCGCAGCTGGGCCGAGCGCACGTGGTCTGCGCCGCCGCTGTTGGACTGGCGCTGGAAGTTGAACGAAGGCAGCAGGGCGCTGAGCGCGCTGCCGAGTTCGCCATTGCTGCCGGCGGCGTTGCGCAGGTCTTCGGCGCTGAGAATGTCCACGGGCACGGGCGTGTTGAGCGCGGTGCGGTCCCGGCTGCGGGTGCCGGTGACGAGCACCGTGTCCACGGCCTGGGTGGTGGGGGCGGCGGCGGGGGCGGCTGCAGGCGCTTGCGGCGCGACGGTCTGGGCGAATGCGGGTGCGGCCAGGGTGGAGGCGACGGCGGCGCTGATAAGCGTCAGGCGGAAGAAGACGGACGTGCGGGGCGGGTTCATGTTCAGGAGGCTGTTGTTGATGTGATCGGGAGCCGCCGCGCCGGATGGCACGGCCAGCCCGACAGAATGCCTCAGCCCTGCTGCGCTGCACAGCAGGCTTCGGGAAATCCTTATTCATCGGCTGCAACAGGGGTCATGGGCGTGTGGCAGGCGCGCGGGTGTGGTCGAATCGAGCGTTTTTTGCTGCATTGCCTCATGCCGTCCTCCACCCACCCCGCAAGCTCCACCCCGCGCCGCCACCTGGGCGTGTGGTCTGCCATCTCGGTGTGCGTGGGCATGGTGATCGGCGCGGGCATCTTCAAGACCTCGCCCGAGGTGGCGGCCCACGTGGGCGGCGACACGCAGCTCTATGCCCTGTGGGTGGCCGGCGGCGTGCTCTCGATCATCGGCGCCATGTGCTTTGCCGAGCTGGCTGCCGCCTACCCGGACACGGGCGGGGACTACAGCTTCCTGCACCGCGCCTTCGGGCCGAAGGTGGCGTTTCTGTTTGCGTGGTCGCGCT
>JAIXTA010000039.1 GCA_027484405.1 Burkholderiales bacterium | reverse complement strand
GATCGCGGTCCCAGAGGTCGAAGGGCGCCTTGGCGGGGATGTAGAGCAGCTGCGTGTACTCGCTGAGGCCCTCGACGCGGTTGTGCGTCCAGGCCAGCGGCGCCTGCATGTCGTGCGCCAGGCTCTTGTAGAACTCGGTGTACTGCTCGTCGGTGATGTCGCTCTTGCTGCGGGTCCAGAGGCTGGCGGCCTGGTTGACCGTCTCCCACTCGTCCAGCAGCTTGTATTCGCCGGCGTCTTTGTCCCATTCCTGCTTCTTCATGCGGATCGGGAAGCCGACGTGATCGCTGTACTTCTTGATGATCGAGGACAGGCGCCAGCGGTCTGCAAACTCCGCGTCGTCGTCGCGCAGGTGCAGGGTGATCTCGGTGCCCGGGCTCTGCTTTTCTGCCGGCTCCACGGTGAAGTCGCCCTCGCCGGTGCTCTCCCAGCGCGTGGCGGCATTGAAGGCCGTGCCCGCGCGGCGCGTGAGCACCGTGACCTTGTGCGCCACGATGAAGCTCGAATAGAAGCCCACGCCGAACTGGCCGATCAGCGCGGCGTCCTTCTGCTGGTCGCCGGAGAGCTTGCTGAAGAACTCCTTGGTGCCGCTCTTGGCAATCGTGCCGAGGTGGGCAATGGTTTCCTCGCGGCTCATGCCGATGCCGCTGTCGGCAATCGTCACCGTTTTGGCCGCCTTGTCGAAGCTCACCGTGATCTGCGGCTCGCCGGCGCCTTCGGCCAGCGCGGGGGTGGCAATCGACTCGAAGCGCAGTTTGTCCAGCGCGTCGCTGGCATTGCTCACCAGCTCGCGCAGGAAGATTTCCTTGTTGGAGTACAGGCTGTGGATCAGCAGGTGAAGCAGCTGCTTCACCTCGGCTTGAAAACCCAGGGTTTCGGTGCTCATGGCTCGGATGCGAAAACGTAGAACGAGGATTCATGCGGTTCTTCAGACCAAAATGGCTGAAGAACCGCACCAGACAAGCGGAAAGCCCTTTCACTTCGACTCCAAAGGGCTTTGGCAGCTGCGAATTATGGGCTGCCGCCGCACTTTCAAGGCCGTAGCCGAGGCGCGGCGGTGCGAGCGACTAGCCGAAGGCCACCAGGAATGCGCGAGGCCAAGCAATCAGCGCCAAGCCGATCAAGCCGCCGAGTACACCCACCGCAACCGCAGCCCAGCCGCTTAGATACCCAGCAGGCGGCTTGCCTTCCACGCCGTACGGAACGCGCCGATGGATCACGAAGTACGCACCCTGACCGAGCATGACGAGACCAAGCATGCGTACTCCGACCACTTCACCAAACAACCAGAACGCGACCGCAATCAGAGCAAAACACGCCAGCCCGACGAAGTAGAAATCTCCCTCGCCACGCTGCGGCCGCCCTCTGCTCATGGCGGTCAGCCCCGCGCCGCCTGCTCAATGCTCTGCGCCAGGAAGCGCAGCATCTGCGGGTGGCCGGAGGTGGCGGCGTTGAAGCGCATCCATGTGCTGGGCGCCTGGGTGGGCGAGAACAGGCTGCCGGGAGCGAAGACGAAGTTCTCGTCCAGGCCGGCATTGGTCACTTGCAGCGAGTCCACACCCAGATCACCCCAGAGGAACATGCCGCAGGGCGCCAGGTTGGGGAACTTCACACCCACGCCTTCCAGGGCCTTGAGCGTGGCGGCGCGGCGGCCCTCCAGCTTGTGGCGCAGGCGCTCCACGTGCTTGCGGTAGTGCCCTTCGGACAGCACCTTGTGCACCACCCGCTCGCCGATCTCCGGGCTGGTGAGCGAGAGCAGCATCTTCTGGTCCACGAGGCTTGCAGCCAGGCCCACCTCGGCGGCGATGAAGCCCACCCGCAGGTTGGCGGCCAGGGTCTTGGAGAAGCTGCCCAGGTAGATCACGCGCTTGAGCTGATCCAGGCTCGCCAGCCGCGTGGCTGGCTGGATGTGGCTGCCGGGATGGAAGTCGCAATACACGTCGTCTTCGACGATGTGGAAGTCGAACTGCTCGGCCAGGCGCAGGATCTGGAAGGCCTTGGCGGCCGACAGGCTGTGTCCGGTGGGGTTGTGCAGCACGCTGTTGATGACGTACAGCTTGGGCTTGTGCAGCTCGGCCAGTCGCTTGAGTTCGGCCACGTCCGGGCCGTCATGCGTGTGCGGCACGCCGATCACGCGCAGGCCCTGGGCGTTCAGCGCGGCAAACAGCACGAACCAGCCGGGGTCGTCCACGAACACCACATCACCCGGTTGCGCGAGCTGGCGGGCGACCAGGGTAAGCGCCTGGGTGACGCCGGTGGTGGTGAGGATCTGCTGCGGCGCCGCCTGGATCTCGAGTTCGGCCAGCTTGATGGTCAGCTGTTCGCGCAGCGGCTCGTAGCCGTAGGGCGTGCCGTAGCGCAGCAGGCTGGTGCCGTCGCCCCGGGCATAGGCGCGCAGTGCGTGGGCAATCAGCTCGGCGTCCAGCCACTCGGGCGGAAACGTACCGGTGCCCGGCATGTGATGTGGCCCGCCCACGTCGCGGACAAGATTGCGCAGCAGCCCGACCGTGTCCATGGTCTGGTGCTCGGGCACGGCCAGGGGCTTGGCAGGCGCGAGCGTTCGCTCTCTCACGAAAAATCCGCTGCCGCGCTTGGACTCGATCAGACCCTGCCCGACTAGCCGGTCATAGGCCTCGACCACGGTGAAGCGCGACACGCCTTCGCGCTCGGCCAGCAGGCGGATCGAGGGCAGCTTGCCGCCCGGCTTGAGGATGCGCTCTTCGATGCGGCGGCGAAAGCGCTGCACCAGCTGATCGACCAGGGTCTCGTCCGCAGCGCGGTCCAGGCCGTCATTGCGCTTGGCCGGTGCCGCGGGGCGACCTTCGCCCAGACCGCCGGGGACGATGCTCTGTTCTCGTTCCAATGCCATGACGCTTTCCTCGCTGATTGATCAACTGTACAGGGAGTGTATCGGAGCAAAACACTATGGTGCACCGCCTGAGTGTTTGGATTTTTCAATGACGACGAACAGCACTGACTATCGACCCAGCGATGAGCCTGCCCAGCTGCGACAGGCCGCCGCAGTGCCCGGCCCTGCCGGGAGCGGCCTGCTGCTGGGTCTGCTGGGTGTGATGGTGTTTTCGCTCTCGCTGCCGATGACGCGACTGGCCAATACCGACCTGCCACCGCTGTTCGTGGCCTTCGGGCGCATGGCCGGCGCCGGTCTGCTGGCCGCACTGATCGTGCTGCTGCTCAAGGTACGCCGCCCGGAGGGCAGCGAATGGCGCGATGTGCTCTGGTCGGCCGCGGGGGTGGTGGTGGGCTTTCCGCTGCTGTCCACGCTTGCGGTGAAGTACGTCAATGCATCGCATGCCGGCGTGATCAACGGCCTGCTGCCCTTCTTCACCGCCATCGCCGCCGCGCTGCTCTATCGCGAGCGGCTGCAGCGAGCCTTCTGGCTCTTGTGTGCCGTGGGCACAGGCCTGGTCTGCGGCTTTGCCTGGCTGGCCGGTGGCGGCGCCTGGAACGCCGGCGATGCGCTCATGCTGCTGGCCGTGCTCACGGCCGCGCTCGGCTATGCCGCAGGCGGCGTGGCCTCGCGCACGCTGGGTGCCTGGCAAACCATCTGCTGGGCGCTGGTTCTGAGCCTGCCGCTGACGCTGCCCGCCGCGCTATGGCTCACCGGCGCGCACCTGCCAGACCTGCGATCGGCCGGGCTGCCCGCATGGAGCGGCTTTGTGTACGTGACGGTGATGTCCCAGCTGCTGGGCTTCTTTGCCTGGTACGGCGGTCTGGCGCGCGGCGGCGTGGCCCGTGTGGGGCAGATTCAGCTACTGCAGATCTTTCTCACCGCCGCTGCGGCGGGACTGTTCTTTGGTGAAGCCATCCCTTGGTTCCTGTGGCTGTTTGCCGCTGCCGTTGTGGCCCTCATTGTTCTGTTGCGCCGGACTTCGGCATTGCGTTAACCGACGCCATCCATATACTGCCCCGTAGCATTTATGACAGCCCGGTTGCAATCCCCCACGCCGCGACCCACTGCACCGCGCCCTCAACCATGACAACCGCCCTGCCCTACATCACCTGCGACGTCTTCACCCGCGAGCGCTTTGGCGGCAATCCGCTCGCGGTGGTGTTCGATGCCGATGGGCTTGATGCGCAAGCCATGCAGCGCATCGCCCGCGAATTCAACTACTCGGAAACCGCCTTCATCCTCAAGCCGGCCGATCCGGCACACACCGCGCGCGTCCGCATCTTCACCCCGGAAAGCGAGCTGCCCTTTGCCGGACACCCCACCGTGGGCAGTGCATACGCCATCGCCTCGGAGCGCCTGCCCACAGCCACGCGCATGCAGCTGGAGCTGGGCGTGGGTCTCACCCACATTGAACTGGAAGCAACGCCCGCTGGACCTGGCCGCATCAGCCTGCAAAGCCCGCGCGACCCGGCCATGACGCACACCCCGCTCAAGCCGCCCACGCTGGCCTCCATGCTCGGCTTGTCCAGCACCTCTCTGGTGCCCGGCGGCCCCTGCGAAATCTGGAGCTGCGGCGTGCCCTTCACCATGGTGCCCCTGCGCGACAGTTCGGCCCTAAGCGCAGCGGCGCTGGATCTCGTGCAATGGAATGCGCTGCGGGTCTCCGCCAACGTCCTGTCAGAGCGCCCCTGGATGTACCCGATGCAGATCGACGCCGAACGCCGCCGCGCGCGCGTACGGATGTTCTGTCCCGGTCTGGGCTTTCCTGAGGACCCGGCCACCGGCAGCGCAGCCGCCGCACTGGCGGGCTACCTGGCTGCGCATATCGAGCAGGCCGACGGCCAGTTCGAGTGGACGGTGATCCAGGGCATCGAGATCAATCGCGCGAGCGAGCTGCACCTGCGCTTCACCCGCCTCGAGGGTCAGGCGACCCGGGTGCAGGTGGGCGGGCATTGCGTGCCCGTGGCGCGCGGAACCCTGATCGTCGCCTGAACGCCACTGAGCTGGCCGGAGGGCGCATGGCCTCCGGCCAGGCGCAACGAGCGCGGCTCAGGCAAGCAGCAGCGCCGCCCCCATGACCCCCAGGCCGAACACCAGATTCATGCCCATCAGCAGGCGGATCATGGCCAGGTGGGCGCCCGCGCCGGGCAGGTCTCCGCTGTCCAGCGCAGCCTCCAGGCGGCTGTAGGGCACAAAGCGCAGGTAGAGATAGACCGCAAGCATCAGGCCGAAGCCACCGAGCATCAGGTGCCAACCCGCCGGGGCGCGGGCCATCGGCGTGCTGCCCCAGAGAAACACGCCGCTGGCCACGATCAACGCCATGGCCATCAGCGCCCAGTGCAGGAAGCGGCCGATCACCTCCCGCATCAGGGGCAGGCGCTCGGCCGGCGTGAGGTCCCGCACGCTGGGGCGCAGCACCATGTGGGCAAAGAACATGCCGCCCACCCAGATCACGACGCCCAGCAGGTGGACGAAAAGCCAGAATTCTCGATTCATCGATTCAGTTCGGGGTTCAGGGTGCCGCCGCACCCTGCTTGAGCACACGGGTCTCGCCCAGCGCAAAGAGCACGAAGGCCTCGTCGGCCACACCGTACTTCCTGCGCGCCAGGGGGAGATTGTCGATCGGCGCCTCGATCACGTCGTCGCACAGGCGGAAGGTGCCCCAGTGCACGCCCATGGAGAACCGGCTCTTCACGTCAAGATGGATCTTCACCGCGTCGTCTTCATTCACATGCTGGGTCTGCATGAACCAGCGCGGCAGATAGCAGCCCACGGCAATCTGCGAGAAGTCAAAGCCGCCGAAGCGCGCGCCGATGTCGGCAAAGTCCTGGCTGTAGCCCGAGTCCCCGGTGAAGAACATGGAATACGGGCTGCCGGCCACCTGCGCCTGCACCACGAAGCCGCCCCAGAGCGTGGCGTTGTGGTCCCAGGGTGAGCGGCTGCTCCAGTGCTGCACAGGCACGAAGTTCACGGTCACGGCACCGCCGGGCGCCGGCACGTCAAAGCGCTCCCACCAGTCCATGCGACGCACATTCGTGATGCCCTCGTTCTTCATCCAGAGGTCCATGCCCAAGGGCACCACGAACAGCGGCGCGCCGCCAACCTGCTTGTTCAGCGCCAGCACAGTGGGCCGATCCAGATGGTCATAGTGGTTGTGGCTGATCAGCACCACGTCGATGCGCGGCAGCTGGGCCAGCGTGATCGGCAGCACCACCTCGCGCCTGGGGCCGGCAAAGCCCACGGGCGAGGCGCGCTCTGAAAAGTGCGGGTCGGTCAGCATGTTCAGGCCGTTGATCTGCCACAGCGCCGTGGAATGGCCGATCCAGGTGACCGACACGTCCTTCGTGTTGCGCTTGAGAAAGGCCAGGTCGGGCGTGGCCACCGGCACCCGCGCCGCATTCGAGGGCGGTGGCGGGTTGGTCCAGCGCTCACGCTGCCACTGCCAGAAGCTGGGCTGGTTCTCGGCCCAGTTGTCGATGTAGTTGTTGTTGAAGCCGTCGGGCCGATGATGTTTCTTGGCGGGGTCGAAGTACGGGTTGCTGGTGCCGCAGGCAGCCAGCAGCATGGCCGAAGCGGCCAGCAAAAAACGTTTCATGGAGAGCTTGTTCTTGGAGGAGGAGCGGCGATTATCGCCACCCGACTCCAGATGGCGCTGCACCGATCCAAAACAAGCATCGCCCGGTCATCTTTGGCCGAAAATAAATTAAAATGAAGTCAAGCTGATCGTCAGAATGACTCAAGAAGCGCATTAGACAAGCGGAAACCGGCTTTCTGGCATTTCCAGAAAATCATGGCCGATTTTGAAATCCGTCACAGCATGCGAACGCGCAGCCCCTTGCCCTTGGCATCCAGCAGCTTGCCCTTGCGCGCGCGCTTGCCGATGAAGGGCGCCATCTGGCGCGGCCCGAAGGTTTCCTCGTAGGGCTTGTTGCGGTAGTCCGTGATCGCCACAAAGCCGGCCTCGGAGATCGGCAGCGCATGCAGCAGCTGCTCGCCCTTGTCCAGCTCCATCAGGATCACGCCCTTGCCACCGGCCGAGAGCATCTTGAGCTCGTCCAGCCCGAACACCAGCAGGCGCTC